>JAKFXQ010000038.1 GCA_021731295.1 Patescibacteria group bacterium | reverse complement strand
ATACTGGGTATCTTACTCATCCTGGAGGTGCCCTCCTTGCTGCACTCTCAAACACTCATGACTCCTAGCTGCGTGACGCAGGGAAGGGAACGAGTACTTGAGGGTGGAGGCGGCTGCATTCTTGAGAGCCGCCCCCGATGCTCAGCCAATGAGCATTCTGATCGCTCCTCCAATGAGGAGCGGTGTGGCGAAACAAAGCGCTACGCCCAGCGGAACGCCGAGCCAAAGTGCCACCTTCTCAAGCATGAGGGTCTCCTTCTGGTGGGGTATCCACCCTCAAGTACTCGTTTAACTGTCAAAGAACAAGGCATTGTAGCAATCGCGAGGCGATTACTGGGATTTCAGGGTGCGCTCTATCCGGCGCTTTTCGTCTTTCTTCTTGAGGTCTTCCCGTTTATCGGCTTTCTTCTTACCGCGGGCGATGCCTATCTCTAGCTTCAGGCGACGTCCACGAGTATACACTGAAATGGGGACTATTGTCAAGCCTTTCTGGCCTTCTGCAGAGGCCATCTGGGCGATTTCCTTCTCATTGAGGAGCAGGCGACGGGGGCGTTCGGGGTCAAAATGGCCCGCATTTACGACTTGCCATGGCGGTATAGTGGCGCCGACCAGATACGCCTCGCCGCCGCGTACGACGACGCGGGCGCCCTTGAGAGACCCGCGGCCAGCTCGCAGGGTCTTAACCTCGGGCCCGACCAATTCAAGACCGGCCTCGAACTTCTCGATGATTTCGTAGTCTAAATGCACCTTGTCGTTTCTGACTAGAGACATGCAGGAAACTATTACATGCTCACGTGCGGCGTCCAAGGGCACTTCGAATTTCTTCGCGATGTGATTCAGCGAATTGTTCGCCCCGCGAAAAATTTTCCTCTAGGACACCTTTCCTCTGCTCTATGAGCGACATCGTAAAATGGGACGGGAAGAGACAGGTGACCGTCGTGTCGCTTGAATCCGTCGCGCACACGAATCCGTTAGTACCAAGATCTCTCTGCATCTTGATTGCGAGTCCTCGGGGCTGCAGGGTGGCTACAAGCCATTCCATATCGTTACTGATTCGCGAATAGGGCAGTGCGTGATTAATGACCACTACGTGGTCGGCTCCGCGTTGGTGTACTTCGTGCACATGGTCTGCCAGAGTTGGACCCACCTCGCCGTCTATAAACTTTCTGCCAAACAATGTTACGGACCGGTTATAGAAAACCGGAATAGCTTTTGCGGCTCGGAGTAGTTCGTATGTGTCAACACCATGGCTAGGACGCACATAGGAAGTGGCCCCAGAGCTTTTATCCGTGATTGGAATGAGACACTCGATAGCGCTCTCGTATAAGCTATCGAGATGTAACGGGGCCATTTTCTTGAACACCGTGTCAATTAAGATGTCGACGTCCAAGAGTTTCCACGGTCTCCACGGGGAAATAATTTTTGTAACGGGAAGTATGTTGCACCATACTTCTTTCAGGAGTTCATACTGGCCTGCTGAAAAATAGCAGGCATTGCCCGCGTCACCTGAAGACCCCACGATGATGTCTGGATAACGAATGTCGCTCCAGGTACTGAGTGCATGAAGAAAGCCAGCGCCATGCACGCTTCGCATGCCTCCTCCCATTAAGATGAGCGCTGTCTTCCCGCGAGCTCCGCTCGTGTTTGGCATGGGGAGAACTATAGCGCATTAGCTGCTTTTCCGACCTCTCCGCAGGTTCGCATAATCGTCGCTTACGGGTATAATGCCGCGACTATGGAAACCGCTCCGGACAAGAAGGGAGGCAAGCCCAAGAAGGGCAAGAAAACCCCGCAGCAGGAAGGGCCAAACTTGTGGATTCAGCTGGCGATTGCGAGCGCTATTTTCCTCGTCCTCTCTGCGGGCTATTCCGGGGTGAAGCAGTACATGGCACAGGAGGCGGAAGAGATACCGATTTCCCAACTTGCTATTGATGTGCGTGACGGCAAAGTTACCTCCATTGTTGTTGAGGGGGACTCCATCAAGGCTGACTACACCGACGAAACAAAGAAAGAGTCGCAGAAGGAAGGAGAAGCGTCGCTAACGGAAACGCTCACCAACTATGGTCTCACTGCCGAACAAATCGCTGGAGTGAAAATCGACGTACAAGACCAAGGTGGCGCTCGCTTCTGGTTCCTCACGTTGGCACCTTTGATGATTCCGGTACTCCTCATTCTCGGCATCATGTGGTTCCTCTCGCGCCAAGTGCGCGGCTCCGGCATGCAGGCATTCACCTTCGGTCGCTCGCTCGCACGTCTCATTTCTCCTGACGATGGTGTGCAGAAAGTGACGTTTGCTGATGTAGCGGGCGCTAAGGAAGCAAAGACCGAACTTTTGGAAATTGTGGATTTCTTGAAGAATCCGAAGAAGTTTATCGACATCGGTGCACGTATCCCGAAGGGTGTGCTTTTGATGGGCTCCGCGGGTACAGGAAAGACGCTGCTTGCACGCGCGGTTGCGGGTGAAGCCGGTGTGCCATTCTTTTCCATCTCCGGCTCCGAATTCGTCGAGATGTTTGTCGGTGTCGGCGCGTCACGCGTGCGTGATTTGTTCCAGCAAGCAAAGAAAGCCGCTCCGGCGATTATCTTCGTCGACGAAATTGACGCAGTGGGACGCGTACGTGGCACGGGAGTTGGTGGCGGCAACGACGAGCGCGAACAGACGCTGAACCAGATACTCGTCGAGATGGACGGGTT
>JAKFXQ010000050.1 GCA_021731295.1 Patescibacteria group bacterium | reverse complement strand
TTTGATTCGTGCGTCTGTTTCAAAACCAATCGTTACTGTGTACGTAACAACGCCCGACGATACGGTCCCGACAGTATCAATTTCGACAACTGAACCTTCGAGTACAAGACCTTCCACTGCATCAAATGTCAGATTTGCTTTTTGCCCAATTTGCACATTTGCTGCATCAATTTCGTTTAAAGAGATTTCGGCAACTGCATTCGCAGTAATAAACGTCGCAACCGATGTGCCGCTTGATACTCTGTCTGCCCGTTTAACATTTAATTTGGCGACGGTTCCATCAAATGGCGCTCGAACCGAATAGTCTGCCAAATCTTCCTGCGCGTCACGCAAGGAATTTTCGCGCTGCTTTACCGTAAGCTGCTGAGACTGCAAATCAAGTGGGTCCGTACCGTCTTCCAAGTCTCGAAGCGCCTCGGTTTCTTCACCGATGGATTGCTTGGCTGATGTTATCCCATCTTTGATTGCAAGAAGGGAAACGAGCTGTCCATTGCCCGTCGAAATATAACCCGTAAGCGAATCGCGGTGTGTAGTGAGAAGCGTTGGAATAGTGCGGTCGCGCAAGACAAGACTGTCGTTCACGAGATTGAGAAAATCAGAAAGACTTTTCGTCGCCTCGGCAACAGTTTTTGTCATGTCGTACGTCTGTAAAATAATGTCTTCTATGGCTTTCTTTTCTGCAAATCGGGAAGTGGCCTTATAGGTAACTAAGAGTGCGTCGTACGCGGCTCGTGCCTCGACATACTTCCGTACAGCATCATCCCGAAACAGATTCACGCGTGGTTCAAAATCATCAATCATGTCTGCATAGGCAAATACATTGTCTTGCGACGCGCTCACGGTGTTGTCATATAAAATTGCATCCACGCCTGACATAACGGCCGGTAGTGCAAGAAACGTGTCGGACACCTCGTTAAAACCGTCATCGTAATTGCTCTCGAGTGAATTTTCCGCGTCGGTAAGCGCATTCTTTGCTTGCGTTAGTGTAAGAGTAGTGGCGGGCTGCTCCAGTTTCTGAAGCGCCAATCGTGCACTTTCAAGGTTAACCTGCGCATCGCGTACAGCCTTTTGTGCATCGCGCGAGTCAATCTGTGCAATAATGGCCCCGCGTTTTACGGCATCGCCGTTCTTTACGGGAATTGAAATTATGTCTCCTCCTGCACGCGCGGTTAAATCGAGCTGGTTTTCAGCAGACACTTGCCCTGAGCCCGAGACCGATACTTCAAGTGTTCCTCGTTGAACCTCACCAAATACATACTGAGTTTGGCCCTCTGTTGAGGTGTAGGAGGTGTACATATAGTATCCGCCACTTGCGAGCACAACGGCGATGACTCCGGCAACAAGCGGGCGTGCTCTAACCAATGCAAAAAGCGCCCGAGGCGCGGAAACAGCGGCTTGGACTATGGAGGTAGTAGGCATCGCTTCATAATACACTCGTGGTGCTGATTTCTTTCATAATGCATGGGGAAGGAGTATAGTCAAAACATGGAACGGCACGTCTTTGCAGGAGCGGCGTTATTTGTTTTTGTATCGGTGACACTTTTTGGATTGACGTCACTTTTGTCACACTCTGACCACCATGCTCACTGTCCTCTCCAAGGCGCAGCAACAGTACTATGCGAAAGTACCACCATTGAGCACATCGGCATGTGGCAGGGGATGTTTGTTGCAGTGTTTCTCCTCCTTTTCGTTGCAGGATTACACCCGTTTTCGAGGCGCGTGGAAACGGTGCCCACGACGAAAAAGGTCCGTCTGCGGCGAGCATATTTCTCCTTGCCCCGACCCACGCTCTTTCAAGAATTGTTTTCCTCCGGTATTCTCAACAGAAAAGAGTTCTATGCGTTTTCCGTGTGAAATTTATTGACTTATGACATCACTATGGAAACAAACAATACTACAATCATTATTGGGGCACTTCTTATCCTATTGGTAGGGCTGGGAGTTGGGTACAATTACGGAGCAAATCAAACTCGTCAGTTTTCAGTAGGGAATCACATGATGCCCGGTGGAAACGCGATGAAGGACAACGTGATGGGTGGTGCGGCCGACCAGCACTTTATCGCTCAAATGATTCCTCATCATCAGGGAGCAATAGATATGGCAAGCGTAGCGCTTGAGCGCTCTAAGCGTCCGGAAGTGCTAAAGCTCGCAAATGACATTATCGCGGCGCAGACCAAGGAAATTGACGACATGACAACGTGGTACGAATCCTGGTATGGTGCAAAACCGCCTCAAGGCGGCATGGGCATGCATATGAGCGGTATGACGGGTGACCTCGCATCGCTCACAGCGAAATCAGGCGACGATTTCGACCGCGAATTTCTCACGCAAATGATTCCACATCACGAAATGGCAATCATGATGGCGCAGATGATTAAAGGTTCGGAGCGCGCGGAAATGCGACAGCTCGCGGAAAACATCGTCACGTCTCAAGCAGCCGAAATCCAAATGATGCGCGGATGGCTATCGAGTTGGTTCACGAATTAGCTTGAAAAAGCACCTGTAATCAGTAGGGGGATGAGCGGGCGGGCCGAAGGCCCGCCCGCTCCCTGAAATTGACATTCCGTCAATTATCTGGCATTATGCGGAGCAAGGAATCGCACCAAGAAGGGTGCGATTTTTGCTGAACCTATGGCTACTAAAAAGAAGCAAAAAAAGGCACCGACACCCAAAGCTGCACTCAAAGTTGAAGCAAAAAAGCCCACACCCGGCGTATACGTCTACAAACCCCTCAAAAGCAAGATTGTGGAGTGCGATTGTGGTAACAAGT
>JAKFXQ010000013.1 GCA_021731295.1 Patescibacteria group bacterium | reverse complement strand
GTATTTCTATATCATCGAATTGGAACAGGGACAGACGTTCGAGCTGTTGCCGCAAGAATACGTGCTCGTTTCTACTTTCGAATCCATCAAGCTACCTGACGATTTGATGGCAGTCCTGTACCCGCGCTCGTCGGTGAATCGAAAAGGTCTATCCGTAGATTTGACGGGCATTATCGACGCCTCCTACGAGGGCCCGCTGACGTTGCCTATAAAGAACAACACGCGTTCGCAAATCATCACACTGCACCCGGGAGAGCGCATCTGTCAGGTGGTGTTCGAAGAGCTGAAGCACAAGATAAAAGCACGTAAGTCGCGCTGGCATCTTAAGGATGTTGTTGATAAGGGGGCGAAAGAGAAGAGCGAAGAAGTGCGTTACATAAGTTCCGGCGACATCAGGGCCCTCAAGAAGAAGTTTCCTGCGGCATAACGTAGTTACGGCCCCGCCTCCGGAGAGGTGGGGCCGTGTGCCTAGCGGCGCATATGGCCGCGAAGCTGTGTGAGCGAGGAGACCAAGAGGTCGGGCCTCGCTGCCTTGAGGAGCTCGTGTGGGTGATACCCAGTTGAAACGGCGATGCTCAACATGCCAGCAAGAGTCGCCGCCTGTACGTCGGCACTCATGTCGCCGGCATAAGCAGCTTCGTGTCTCGCGTGCCGTGCGAGGCGATGCATCGTCTGCAGACGCAGTGGCTTGTTACGAACGCTACCAGCAGCGATAGAGATGAACTCCTCGACGCCGTACATCTCTATCTCATTTTTCAGCTCTGCGTGCGGATGGGCGCTGACGACGATGATGCGGTGGTGCCTCGCAGTCTCCGCGAGGAACTCGTATGCATCCGGATACATCGTCGGCACGATGCCATCTTCTTTTACTGCGGCATACGTATCTTCATACGCCGCGAAGATTTGATCGTCGGTTAACGCCACGCCGGCTTTCCGGAACTCGTCTCGGACGTTGGCAGCGCCGAGACATTTTTGTAGCCACTCTGCGCGCGAGACGATGGGTAGGTTGAACTGACGCCGGAGGCGGCAACTCGCTTCGTACACGGCGAGCATGTCATTACTCACGACGCCGCTCCAGTCTATATAGAGTGTCTTTAATGATGCGAGACGCATCAGGGCCTCCACTTCCAACCGGTGAACAGTCCGTAGCGAGTATGGGGGAAGTGAGCACGCGCGGCAACTCATCCATTAATTCAGCCCTGGCACGCAAAGGTGCCAGGGCCGGTGTTGTATCGCGCGCAGTTACGAGCGAAGTTCACGAGCAAGGCCGAGCAGTATGCACAGCCGAATCGTGTAGTATCCGAGGTCGATGTCGTACCACTGTTGCCCGAGCCGATAGCTGCGCGGGCGGTCGTGATGATTCGCGTGGAACGATTCGCCGACGGTGGGGATGGCAAGGAGCCAGTGGTTAGCCGCAGTGCCATTCGGTCCATCGTCTGAATGTCCCAACGAGTTCACGACCCACGTCAGGTGATACTGCACGGCTACGCGGCCGAAACCGCCGACCAGCAAACCACCGAGTGTGTCGCCCATGGCGTACCCGACAAGAGTAGGGACACCCAATGCCATCATCGGCACCAGCCACTTATAGTGCTTCATCTGCCACAGAGCAGGGGCGTACGTCCTGCCCTCATTGCGCCAGAAGTGTCGCGTGTACTGCAAGGGCGCCGGGTCCACATGCTTCTCACGCATCAGCCATCCCATGTGCGCATGGAAGAAGCCTTCGCGCGGGGAATGTGGATCGCCGTCTGCATCTGTTCGGGCGTGATGTTGCCGGTGTTTGCCGACCCACCACACAATTGGCCCCTGCGCGACTGCGCTGAAACCGAGCACGTACAGGTACTGCAGCGCCACACTCGCGTGATATGACTCGTGCGAGTACAGGCGATGCGCGCCACAGGTAATGGCGAGATGGCCGACGAAGAAGTAGGCCACCGCAAACCAAATCATGCCAGCGGATGCGTGTGTGAATGCGTACCAGAGTCCGACGACTCCGGCGACATGCATGAACGCGTAGTACGCGACGTAGTTCCATTTGAGCCGGTCCTGCATTCTCTGCTCCCGGTTGTAATGAGCGCGCGGCACATGCCGCGTCCGTACACACTACCTGTCCCGAAGCACTCGGCAAGCGGTGCAGTATAGTTAGCGCATGAAGGTCACGGCGATAGCGGCGATTGGGAGAAACAGGGAACTGGGCCTCGGCAATGAGTTGCTGTGGCGCATCCCTGATGATTTACGGCGTTTTCGTGACCTCTCGCGCGGGCACCCGGTCATCATGGGCCGTGTCACCTTTGATTCAATCGTGACGGCATTAGGGAAACCGCTACCGGATAGGACGAGCATTGTACTTACGCGTGACCCGTCTCATGTGAGTGCCTACGCAGGGCGCAGTGATGTGATACCCGTGCTCTCAATTGATGATGCGTTGAAATCCGCTGCAGAATCGCCTGGTTCTGAGACGGTGACTATCGCGGGCGGTGCACAAGTCTATGCGCTCGCGCTCCCATTCACTCACACATTGCATCTCACGTTGATAGACGCAGAACACGCGGCCGACTCGTTCTTTCCAGAGTACGAACAAGAATTTACTAAGCTCACTTCTGAAGAGAAGCGCGAGTGGAACGGCTTGGTGTACCGCTGGGTAGATTTGGAGCGCGCCTAAATGTAGAGCTCGTCCGTCTGTGGTGACTCGTAATAGTAGGGATTGTAGTCGAGCTCCAAACTGTCTGGTTCGCCATAGTACGGCTGGTAGTCCAAGTCCAGCTGAGGGTTTCCCTCATCTACCGGCGCATATTCCAAGTCTAATGTCGGATCCCCTTGATGAATGTAGGGGTCATAGAGCAAATCCAGCGTCGGGTCGCCCTGATTTGAATACGGTTCTGCCCATTCCTGTGCGTCGTCATAGGTCT
>JAKFXQ010000021.1 GCA_021731295.1 Patescibacteria group bacterium | reverse complement strand
GCACAAGGCAACGCCACGGTCTCGGTGACCCCTCGCTCGGGAACCGCAACGACGACACCTCTGACGACGGGCACACAAACGCCGAACACCCCGGCTCCAACGACGCCTTCTACGCCAACCGGTTCCACTGCAACGCCGAGCACGCCTAAGCCGACTGGCCCAGCGGACTTGGTTGTGCGCATCGTCTCTGTTGGTGTCATCGATCCAATCTCCGGAAACATCGTTGCCCGCGCACCAATCTCCCCTTCTGAAGTTGTCGCCGTAACCTTCGACATCAAGAATCAGGGCGGCACCGCGACAGGCGCATGGCACTTCACGGCGAACCTCCCGACGAACCCAATGACTCCGTATGTCTCGCCACAGCAAAAGTCGCTGAACCCTGGTGATGGCATCCAGAACACGTTGCGCTTCAATCAGAGCCAAGGCGGAACGTTCATGGTCTCTGTTGACCCATCGAACGCGGTGCGCGAATCAAACGAAACGAACAACAACGCCTCGCAGTACATCGCGGGCACGACCTACGGATATCCGTACGGTCTCTAATTAACGCTTCCCCTCTGGGCGCGCCGGGCGTTCAACGCGCGCGACGCGATGGCGAACACTGCGCAAGTAGACGCCAGGAATAAGTTCGTGCGCGCCTTTTTCGATGTGAGCGTACGAACTGGGACTCATGCTCTGCAGACGTCCCGACTTTACAGTATCGCGCATCTGCGTAAGTCCGCGTTGATTGTGAGTCATACTGTCAACCCATCCGGTAGCCCAGCCATGAACACTCGCGCCGGAAATCGCAGCAAAATTCGAAGCAGGAACGAACTCTCGGTGCGGCGGACTATACACGAGTCTCAATGACCCTGACCGCCCTGCCCCGCGACGCTGGCCCTCCGGAGAGTATTCGGAGAAATAGCTCGGCACGAGCATCAGTCCTGACTCGTGCATGAGCGCCATAAGAGCCTGTGTTTTCGCGTCTGACCCTGGTTGGGTGCCCCAGTATTTCCAGAGACGTGCGAGCATTTTTGGTGGCGTCGGCCACACAACACCGGACGTAATATCAATGCCGCCGTCATCCTTATATCCGATAATCGTGTTTATCTGACCGTGACAGGCACGTGGGTCGAAATCCGTTGGGACATCGAGAAGTCTTCTGTCGGCGTCATCGGTGATTGGCGCTTGAGTGAGCGCAGCGTAGGCTATGTCCGGCTGTGCTGCCGCACGTATGGATGGCGTGCGGAAGTATTTCAGCACGTCAGGAAAGAAACGTGACAGACCCTCGATAAGATGCATCGAGGTTTGTATGTACGGCAATCCATCGAACTGATAAATTTGTGCGTTTCCGACATCGACGAACTTGCCCTCTCGCCAGATAGCGACGGTATACATGTGCGGCACATCCTCGAGACGAGGCAGTCGTTCTCGTATGCCCTGAAGAGTCCTGTCTTGCACCGTGTTGGTATTGAGACCCTCGGCGATATCTGCCATCGCACGCAAAATACTCTTGAGCTCTTTGTCGCTGAAGTTGCCTTCCCTGATGCGCGGCCAGAGACTGCCGCGCGGCCCAAGTTTCTGTGCGAACCAGTCAAGCTTCTCCGGCACCGACATACGCTCGAGACTTTCTAGCCCTTCAACGGCCTCTGCCGTGTTCCCTAGTGGCACCGAGATTGCACCAATAGTCGCAAGAACGCCTTTGAGGACTAGTCGTCGGTCGGCAACCGACGCATCGTCGGTCTTCTCCTGCTTCTCCTGACGCCTCTGTGGAATACGATTCATCCCGTTCACGAGATGATTATATATCGATTGTCGCCTCTTTCGCGTGGCTCTGGATGAATGATTTGCGCGATTCCACGTCCGTGCCCATGAGGATATCGAACACGCGATCAGCGTCCTGCGCGTCCTCCACAGTGACTTGTTTCAGCACGCGACGTGCCGGGTCCATCGTTGTCTCCCACAATTCTTCCGGATTCATTTCGCCCAAACCCTTGTAGCGCTGGACCGAGAGTTTCGGCACGCGCTTCACTTTCGTGTCTTCTTCTGCGGCTTCCCCCTCCTCGTCGGCCGTATCTGAATCGTCTATCGGGATGTCCGCTCCGGCAAACTTCACTTTCTGTTCTTCAGTGTATGCATAGTTAATCTCCTTGCCTTTCTTTATCTTGTACAGAGGCGGCTGAGCGATGTAGACAAACCCGCCGTCGATAACCTGTCTGAAGTGGCGGAAAAACAACGTGAGCAGAAGTGTCCTGATGTGTGCGCCGTCAACGTCGGCATCTGTTGCGATGATGATTTTATGATAGCGAAGTTTCGAGATATCGAACACGTCTCCTATCGCTGTACCTAACGCGATGATGAGTGCCTTGATTTCAGTCGAGGCAAGCATCCTGTCGAGACGCGCACGTTCGACGTTTAGAATTTTGCCGCGTAATGGAAGAATGGCCTGCGTACGGCGGTCGCGTCCCATTTTGCCACTGCCTCCAGCGGAGTCGCCCTCCACGATGAATATTTCACTTTCTGCTGCGCTGCGGCTCTGGCAGTCCGCGAGTTTGCCCGGCAACGAAAGTCCTTCGAGTGCGCCTTTGCGCAACACAGAATCCTTCGCTGCCTTTGCAGCTTTGCGCGCCTTCATCGCGAGTGTTGCCTTGCCGAGTATGGCACGTGCGTCATCCGGGTGCTCTTCAAGGAACGCAGAGAACGCTTCGCCGAACACCATCTCCACGGCGCCACGCGCTTCAACTGACCCGAGCTTTCCTTTCGTCTGTCCTTCAAACTGGATTTCCGGTAGCTTCACGGAGACCACGGCGGTAAGACCCTCAAGGACGTCGTCGCCCGTGAAAGAATCGCCTTCTTTGCCCGCGCCGTTTTTGCTCGCATTGTTGAGCGTACGAGTGAGCGCTGTCTTAAACCCAGTGATATGCGTGCCGCCTTCTGCGTTGTAGATGTTGTTGGCGAAGGCACTGATGCGCGACGCGATGTCATCAACGTACTGGAGGGCGACTTCCACCTGCACGTTCTCAACCTGCTTTTCTGCGTAGAAAATATTCTTGTGTACCGGCGTCTGATGCTGGTTCTGGAAAGCAACCAGTGAGCGCAAGCCGCCTTCGAAATAAAACGTCACGGATGGTGCATCCACTCCGGTCTCGCGCATGTAAAACACGCCGACGTAGTCTAATTCGTCTTATGTGAGTCC
>JAKFXQ010000008.1 GCA_021731295.1 Patescibacteria group bacterium | reverse complement strand
CGGGCGGTGCCGCGTCATACGTCAGCCGCATGGTGAACGAGGCGGGCCCGCCTCGTTCACCATGCGGCTGACGTATGACGCGGCACCGCCCGTAGATTGCGTGATGCCCTGGAGTCCGCGGGAGTCATTGATGAGTTGTGTTGTGAGTCCGGAGAATAGCGGCGCACAAACTTCACCTATTTCATCCGTGTTCTCGAGGCAACGGAAGCCAGCAGAGATGACCTGGTTCGCGCCCTCGGAGACGAGTGACGAAGGCGTAAGTACGCGCCGTGCGAGTGGATTCGGGTCATTGTCTGTGACGGCGTAGAATCCCTCACCCTCCAACCATTCGTCGCGCTGGTTGAGCTCAAATTCACTGAGAAGCTCTTGCGCCCTCGTTTCGAGACAGTTTAGAGAGCCGAGAGGGTTGTTGCACGGGTCAGTCATTGCAAGCAATCCTTCCCAAGAAAACGCGTTTGGGTCTTGCAGAAACGCACGATGGTCCTGAGCCGAGCCGGGGAACGAGGAAGCGTACGCGCGCCCGCTTTGTTGCGACGACATGACATAGCGACGCGCAGCTGTTCGTGCCACTTCGGTACGGTAAGCTTCGGAGATGCCACCAAGACTATCCTGGTTCTGCAATAGAGCGACAATGGTGGCGGTTTTCCCCTCGTTAAGTTCTCGCGTCCGATTCTGAACGTAGAGTGGCTGACCGCCCCTTCTCGTGTTTATCGCACGAGTAACCGTACCCGTAAGCTCTGTGCGCGCGGCCTCACTAATTTTTTGAGTCACGCCGTCCAACATGCACTCTTTGTAGACGAGATAGCCCGTGTTGATAGTAACGGCGGCATCGTTCACCGGGACATACACGCCCCCTACCGCGGCCAGCGTTCCCGGATTCGCATAACGGCTGGCGCTGCAGCCAAAAATGCCGTCGCGCAAAAGAGCATTATCTTCCGGCGCGATGGTCTGCCCTTCTTGTGCAACCGTACACGTGCCGGCGTTTATGGTGCCGCCTGCCGTTTGTTGGCGCACCACACAGGCCGGCGCTTCTGGCGTTCCCGAGGGAAGGCCGTCCGTTCCAGGCGTAGAACGGGAGCAGGTACAGACCTGTGCATTCGCGACAGAAGCGAAACCGAAGAGTATCGATGCGATTGCGACGAATATGAGGCTATTGAGCGCTCTTGCGTACATAGTATTGTGCAAGCACATCGAACGCGAAGAGTAGTTCGCGTTCCGCTTCATTATAGGTCCTCAAAAGTGCCAAAGCGGACAGTGGTTGCGCGGAAAAGAGGACAAGTCTATCCAGTGTGTTTGCATAGTCCTCAAGCGAGTTCACGGCACGCACGTGGAGCGTGAGCGCGTCTTCCGGCACGACGACCGTGCGTAAGTTCTCTGATGCCGTCCGATATCTCACTGCCGCGCGCTCAAGTGCGCGCAATTTTTCAGGATTGCGACTGTCTACGTATTCAGCAAACAGCACAAATTCTGGCGGGTCGTCGTGAATCAAGGGGGCCGTCGCGTCACGCATGTCGGCTCGGTACACGAGGACGCGAGCGAGTGATGTATCAGTGTCGGACGCGAGCTCTTCCGCAGAAATATGCGCGCTCGTCGGGAGCGGCATGATGTTGGCGCCAATGGAGGTCCCAATCGAGCGCGCGGCGTCTACCGAGTAGGTGTCTGTCTCTTTGAGTGCGCCGTAGCCGTTGAGGATTTCTTCAGCAAGAATGTCGCCGATGTAGGCGACCGGATCGCTTGATGTCGCGGTTTCAGGCGTACCCGTCGCGATAATGCCGAGCGCAATCAGTTCCTCGCGCCAATCTCCGGGCTCTCGCTCGGCGAACGTATCAAAACTGTCGTCCGGTAACACATCGCTACTCGCTGTTGATTCGATTGGCGCTGCCTCATACGTGAGCCCCGACCACTCGAAAATTTTGTACCCAAGCACAATAACCAGAGCGACCGACATCACGGCAGCTGTCGTTGAGAGCGGAATCGAACGCGATAACACCCCATCAGTATATCGTGGGATACGAACGGGCCGTGTCTAGAATGCGGACATTGTGCCGCGGAACGAGAAAGCGCTACCCGGGTCCCCTTCGCTAAACGTAACGCCGGAGGCGACAAACAGCGATGCGAGCGCGACAAACTTTTGAGCGTATACATCCACGCTCGCGTTATAGACTTCAATCGCCGCAACGAGGTCTTGTTCGTTTGTGGAACGAGCGACGACCTCGAGATTTGCTCCAACTTTTTCATTTGCATCAGCGAATGCTGTGTGTAGCGTTTGCGCTGCCTCGGGCACCGAGGCCATCGTGTGCAACTCCTCCGCGAGGAAGCGGTAGTCAGTGCCAATGCTCGCGGCCGCTTCAGCTTTCGCCGTGTTCCCGAGGTCTTCGCGTGCATCGCGCAAGACGACTATCACGTCCGCATGCGAGTCTTCAAAGGTGCGCAAGTACCCGCCGAGCGTGTTGCCATACCGATACAGCTCCTCTTGAAACTCGGTCTGCACCTCGGTCTGTACGTCGGTACTAATGAAGCCCCGAGGCAGAAACTCGTAGGCCGAAGGCGCTGAAGGCTCTTCGGAAGTGATTGGTTCCACTATTGAGCCAAGAAGCGTGGTGAGATCAAAAGGCGCGGCGGGGGCCTCCTCCATCTGCGACGGGGCTGGCTGCGGAATGTGTTCATCCTGACGCTGTTTCGCTAGGTACTCCTCTACTGAAAAGCGAGTATCTTCTTGCGCGCGGCCGATACCCGCCCAGAATTCCACACCGCCAGTGCCACCCCACGTATTCTCAGAGCCCGTAGGGTCGACTGGCCGGCGCCCCTCTACCAGAATGAGGAGAATGAGCGCAATCGCTATGATGGTACCAACGCCGAGGACGACGGTTCGAAGGCTGACGTGCTGTTCCTGGGGCGCTCGCGGCGCCTCTTCGAGTGCATCGCGCAAATCCATGTGTGCATAGTGTAGCATCGGCGCAGAGCTGGCGGTGTAGACTATCACCATGAGTCTCTCTCCGCGGACGTCGGTCGTCGCCGTTCTCATTGCAATCTTTGCCGTTCCCTCTTTGAGCTCCGCCTTTCCGTTTGGCGGGCAGACGCAAGTGCACCACTACTGCTACAACTCCGCGATATACGCGTACCTGAGCCCGCCCAAAGGCGGACCGTTCATCTGGACACCATCGACCAGAACATATCAGTTCGGCCCGCCTCGCGGCGTCGGCCAGTGGCTGTTAGGGCTTACGGGGCCGACCTACTACTGCATCGTGACCCGCAGCCCGCTACATATAAAGGAAGGATTTTCCATCATGATGATGGGCTCTAGCATCATCATGATGGAAAATCCTTCCTTTATATGTAG
>JAKFXQ010000018.1 GCA_021731295.1 Patescibacteria group bacterium | reverse complement strand
GAACATATATAGGTGAATGGTACCGCGCTTAGCGCGTTTTGAAACAAACGAGTGTGGAGAATACATTACACCTCCACTACGTTGATGCGAATTCCATTATTCGTTGTGACTTTGAGCGGCAAATGAAGCATGAGCACACCTTCTTTCATGTTGGCTTCGGCTTTTGCGGCATCTACTTCAGCGGGTAATATAATTTGTCGATAGAAATCTCCCCACGAGCACTCGTCAAGCACGTGTTCGGCTTGTTCAGGGTTGAAATTTTGGAAATGTTCACCTGTCGGTCGATTTCGTTTTCCTTTTATCGTCACCACATCGCCATCGCCTTCGATGGTGACTCCGAAATCGTGAATGTTACAGCCGGCGATGTGTGCGTAAATCACGACCGCGCTCTGAGTCTGAAAAATATCAACTTTAAGCTGCTCGGCGATTGGGGCTGCAGCTGGCGGAGTCGCCGTCTTATTCTGCGCAGCGATTTGGTCCTGCTTTGCATCAGTAGGCGTTGCAGGAACAACGTTTTTTTTCTTAAGACGGTCCAAAAAGGTCGACATGGTTTCCCTAGAACAAGTATCAGTATACGTGAGAGCGGACGCTCACGCGCTTCACTGTGTGGATATCACGCGTTCGTTGTTCGTACTGATGAAATGTATGCCACGATGAGAAAACTAAGACCGATGAGGCCTGTTACAGGTTCGGGAACTTCTACAAACATACTGGCAAGCATTGCGAGGGCGAGTCCCAAAATTGCCCAGTGCGCCCCGTGCTCAATGTAAACTAAGGCGTCAAGTGTTCCTCTCTCCACCATATACACCGTAAGTGCCCGCACAAAATACGCACCAATGCCGAGCCCAACTATAATGATGGGAAGCTGTGTTGAGAGCGCAAATGCACCAACTACCGAATCAAGACTAAACGCCGCGTCCAAAATATTAAGGTATACGAAGAGCGCAAGCCCTGCGCTCGCGACAACCCCTGTAGTTTCAACGGCAAACGAGTTCGCAATCCCCTGCACGATAATGAAAAGCACGATACCGACAATACCCGCGAGAAGAATCTCAATTTGATGGCCTGGTACATAGATTGCGACAAGTGCGAGCGAAACGAGGGCGAGCGCGATTTCAATAGCCTCGATATTTCCCCACTTCGAGAGATGCTTTTCCACCCAATGCAGCCAGTGGCGTTCTTTTCGAGAGTCGAAGAAGTACTTGAGTGCAACCATGGTGAGAAAAATTCCGCCAAAAGAATAAATTGTGTACTTTGCCGACTCCAAAAGTTCACCGTAGTGCGCGGAGTCAAAAAGTGCAAGTTTTGCAACCGCCCACGGCGAGAGTGCGACTGACGCTGCAACAATCAGAATCGGCAAGACTGCGCGTGTTAAAAACACTGCAATTAAGATACCCCAGGTGAGAAATCGTTGCTGCCACTTCGGCGTCATTTTCTCCAGCACTTTTGCATTCACGACCGCGTTGTCGAACGAGAGCGTTACTTCCAGGATGACGAGAAGTACCGCAGTAAAGAAGGCGGTAAGTCCAAGCCACACCCACACCCCGATAAGACACAGCGCCGAAACCGCTGCTGGAATCGCAAAGGAACGCATCACTTCATGCATGCGCGGGAGTATAGCATGTGTGGCATACCAATTTGAGCCGAAGGCCGGGATTGAACCGGCGACCCCGTCTTTACGAAAGACGTGCTCTACCAACTGAGCTACTTCGGCACTCGCTACCAACTGCCTGCCCCGTAGCCAAGCCGAACGAAGTGAGGCTTGTGGTACCGAGGAGCTAAAGGCGGCGATACGCGAAAATATAGCACGTTACTTTGCTTTTTGAAGAGCTGGCTGAATGCTACTATTTCATTCATGGCCGAGCTGGAAAATAATGCGCCGACGCCGAAAGAGCTCGCAAGGTCAGCCGCGGAGTCCTTGGATGTCCTAGGCACGCTTGAGAAGAACTTGCCGGATGAAGCCCGGCTCGCCCTCATCGCGACGGCGATACAGGATGTGCAAGGAATGGTGAACCACCCTGACGTTGATACGCAAACTCGAACCAACGAAACATTAAAAGAACATACGCGGCAATTCGCGCAGGTAGTGCGTGAGCGCATCAAGGAATTGCGTACGTCAAAAAAAGATATCTTCGGCCGTTTTTCCCTCTACTCTGGTACTGTCCCAGGAGCATCGGTCGTGGCCGCGGGAGGAGCAATGCGCGACAAGATACGCACCGGTATGTCGTTTGAAGAGCTCCTTGAAATTGCGATGGCAGTACACTACGTCGGTTACGTGGATGCGCAAGGCGAACGAAAGAATATCACGGGGGCAACGCGCAACACCGTGTTTGCGACGAAACTCACCGGTGAGCGTAAACAGGCACAAGACGCGTACGTAGATGGGATGCTCACGTCGCTCGTCGAACTCGGGAACGAATTCGGGTGGCATACGTCCGGCATTAAGTCAGCTGTCACAACTCTCCCGCGCATGTCACTCGAGCTTGTACGAAGTGTACTGAGCGACGACGGCATCCAAAAGACGCTTGCAAAACACGGAATTGAGAAAGAGGTGGCCTGGATACGTGAGGTGTTCCCACCGAGTGCACGACTAGAGATTCTCTTGCACAATCCGAAAACACCACAAGAGAAGATACTCATCATCGCGCGCATGCGTACGCTTCTTGAAGACGACAAGTGGCTCGAGACACAACGTGACAGATGTATCAAGAAGCACACTTCGCCAAGCGACAAGACTCAGCGGTGTATTGAGATGTGGAATACGTTTATCTCGTCTCACCTGAACAGACTTTCGGTCCAACACACCACCGAAGAATCACTCGTGAGACGTCTCGATAATGTGTATGCCTTTACGAAAGAATGGCACACAGACGACGAGCGTTCAAAAAAATTAGAAGAGCATGGTCTCAAGCTAAAAGACGGAGTGACTATGGAGGACATCCCCGCGTCGTTCTTGTCACATCCACTTCAGTCGAACGATTTCTTTCTGACCCTATCAAAACAAACGCGCGGACTTGTACAAGGAACTGGCCGACGATTAGATCAGGAAAAGCTCGTGCGCCGCTATTTCACCATCACCGGAGACGACCCCTTCCTTTCGAAGGCCGGAAACGAAGAAACCGACGCGTGACGCAATTCAATTCACTTTCATTTCGGAACTTTTGAGCCGGAGGCGGGAATCGGACCCGCGACCTTCTTCTTACCAAGAAGATGTTCTACCACTGAACTACTCCGGCTTAGTAGGGGGAGAATAGCATGGGAGTGAATTCATTTAAAGCGTGTATAATTCCGCGCATGAACACATCAGTAGTTAACCCTTTCCAGTCGTACCTTGAGCGTTTACACAAGGCAACAACTGTTCTCGGACTCTCCTCTGCAGAAGAAACGCGACTCGGCACGCCCGACCGAATTTTGGAAAAAGATATCTCGATTATGCGCGATGATGGCTCGACAGAGACAATGCGCGCGTATCGCGTGCAGTTCAACAACGCGCGCGGGCCGTACAAGGGCGGAATTCGTTTCCACCCTGCTGCCGATTTGGACGAAGTAAAATCCCTCGCCGCGGCAATGGCAATAAAATGCGCCGTCGTAGACCTTCCTC
>JAKFXQ010000017.1 GCA_021731295.1 Patescibacteria group bacterium | reverse complement strand
GAGGTGGCACCGGCTGTTCAGAAAGCGGATATACATAGAGATGCGCCCCTGAAGGTGTCGCATTCGAGTTTTCGCTGAAGACGAATGCGCTCAAGACTACAGCCGGACGTCCATCCGGGAGCGTGAAGAACGTCACATTCGGATTGCCATAGGAAGTGGCACCGCCAGGAATGGAAAGTTCGATACCACGCATCTCTCCTGTCCCTTTATTGATGAGGAAGAGGTCCCAATTGCCCCAACCGTTTGAACGGCCTGGCTCTGCCGGATTAGCTTCGAGAAGTTCGTAGGTCGTAGCTCCTACCTGGAAGTAATCGCGGTCACCAAGATGCTGATAGCCGCGCGCTGAAAGCGCGCTATTGACTGTCGTATCAGGTCCGCCGCTCCACTGCGAGAAGTTCGTGAGCGTCCCTATCGCCTGTTGGTCACGGACACTGCCAGCATAGTAATGGTAACTAATCTCAATCTGCGATGACCCGATGTTCCCCGCTGTATACGTTATGCGATTGAACGACGGCGTGCCGTCAGCAGAGGCGCCCGAGGTTCGCGGCAAATCGATGATGCGCGCTGGAACTGTCGGATTGGTGAGCAAATCGGTCACGGAATTGTAGAACGAGACGCGAATGTACGGCCGGTTATTTGGATTGCGCTCCGTAGCGAGAAGTACGGCGCCATCCGGCAATATGCGGATATCGGCCTGGCTCGCGGGCGCATCAAGGACTGCCACATGCTGCCATGTCCTGAGATCCGTCGAGCGCGCAAGCGATACCTCGAATTTCCCGCTGCCGACCAGACGATGATAGACACCGATATACGGGTGTTCACTCGTGCCTCTCGCTATCTTGAGCGCATCCATGCCCTCACTCACACTTCCGCGGGTCGCGTTGAGCCCTGAGAGTACGGCATACGGCGTCGCGCTTCCCCGTTCTTCGAGGATGGTCTCTATCTGTTCGTATGAGAGCGACGATACTGAGCTCGGCGCGATCTGTGACGGTGTATAGCTCCACTCGAGGCCCGCGGGCGACATGCTCTGCTGTCCGACCGGAGCGCCTTGCAGTGCAGCGATTTTCTCAAGAAGAATCCGAAGCTGCTCTTGCAGTTCCGCCAGTGTCTGCGCGGACGCACTAAACGGACTTATGAGAAATAATGCGACGCCGACCGATGCGATGACTCGTTTCATGCGAGAGTGGATAAAGATAATAGTCCCATCATGACACGAGGCCACCCGATGGGTGGCCTCGTGTGGGGATACTTAGAGCGAGAGATTATTTTCTGCTCGCGATGACTTCGTCCGCGACGTTGCGTGGCACGACCGCGTAGTGCGAGAACTCAAGATTCGGGACAGCGCGACCTTCCGTGAGGGAGCGCAACTGCGTCGTGTAACCGAAGAGCTCGGAGAGAGGGACCTTTGCGACAACCACCTTTGCCTGACCGCGCTCTCCCATGCTCTCGACGAGTCCGCGCTTCGAGTTGATAGAGCCGGTCACATCGCCGAGGAATTTCTCTGGCGTAACGACTTCGAGCTTCATTATCGGCTCGAGAAGAGCCGGCTTTGCAAGTCGCGCTGCATCCTGGAACGCGTTGATTGCCGCAAGTTTGAAGGCAATTTCTGAAGAGTCGACGTCGTGGTACGAGCCGTCGTAGAGATCGACGGAGACATCGACAACCGGGAAGCCTGCGAGGACACCACGATCCATCGCTTCCTTGAGGCCCTTCTTAATCGGCGTAATGTATTCAGCCGGGATGACACCGCCCTTAATGTTGTTGATGAATTCGAAGTGGTCTTCACGATCGACGTTGTTCTTGATTTTCTCGCCTTCAACGACTGGCTCCATTGGCTTCATGCGAATCTTCACGTGACCGTACTGACCACGACCACCGGTCTGCTTGATGTGCTTGTATTCGACATCCGCTGTTCCCGTAATGGTCTCGCGATACGCCACCTGCGGCTTCCCTGTCGTCGCTTCGACGCTGAATTCACGTCGCATGCGATCAACGATGATGTCGAGGTGCAACTCACCCATGCCGGAGATGATAGTTTCGAGAGTCTCTGGGTCGGATTTGATGCGGAACGTCGGGTCTTCATCAGAGAGACGACCAAGCGCGATACCCATTTTCTCCTGGTCGGCCTTGGTCTTCGGCTCGATGCGCATGGAGACGACTGGTTCCGGGAAGATGATGGATTCGAGGATGACCGGGTGGTCCGCGTCACAGAGCGTGTTGCCGATTTTCACTTCCTTCATACCAACCATCGCCGCGATTTCACCAGCGTAGACAATCTTCACGTCTTCACGCTTGTCCGCCTGCAGGCGCACGATGCGACCGACACGTTCCTTCTTGTTGTTTGCAGAGTTGTAGACAGTCTGTCCGACTTCAAACTTACCCGAATAGACACGGAAGAACGCAAGCGAGCCGACGAACGGGTCCACCTGCAACTTGAAGACGAGAGCCGAGAACGGCTCGTCGTCGGATGCGGTGCGAACTTCTTCTGCGCCCGTATCTGCGTTCGTGCCGACAGCAGACGGCAAGTCTAATGGCGACGGAAGATAATCAACGACAGCATCCAAGACGAGCTGAACGCCTTTGTTCTTCAAAGACGAGCCGGTCAACACCGGGAAGATTTCATTCTTGATGACCGCCTTGCGGAGGTTTGCCTTCAGAATATCGAGTGGAATGTCTTTGCCCTCGAGATAGTCGTTCATGAGCTTCTCGTCATTTTCGACGATGCGCTCGATGAGCTCCGCACGGTACTTCTTCGCGTCCTCCATCATCTCCGCTGGAATGTCGTACGCCACGACCTGTTTGCCCATTTCACCTTCGAAACGGTATGCCTTCATATTGAGAAGGTCTACGACTCCAGAGAAGTCTCCCTCTGCACCGATAGGAATCTGCAGGCGGCAGGCTTTGGTCGAGAGACGATCCAAGATGCTCGCGTACGACTTCTCGTAGGAAGCGCCGGTGCGATCCAGCTTGTTGATGTAGCAAATGCGAGGCACTTCAGCCTCTTCTGCGTAGCGCCAGTTGGTTTCCGACTGCGGCTCGACGCCAGCAACGCCGTCGAAGACGACGACTGCCCCGTCGAGAACGCGCATGGAGCGCTTCACTTCAGAGGTGAAGTCGATGTGCCCAGGTGTGTCGATGACGTTGAAACGATGCTTGTGGGTCGTGTCTGCCCCCATGTAGGACGGGTTCCAGAAGCAGGTGATGGCGGCGGCGGTGATGGTGATGCCACGCTCGCGCTCCTGTTCCATCCAGTCCGTGACGGTGTTTCCATCGTGCACCTCGCCGATTTTGTGGCTCTCCCCCGTGTAGTAGAGGATGCGCTCTGACGTCGTGGTCTTGCCTGCGTCGACGTGGGCGACAATACCGAAGTTACGAACCTTCTCTAATGGATAGTCACGAGACATATGAATGGCTACTTAGATAAAAAAGAAACCCCGAAGGGAGTGGGCACACTGTAGCGAAAACAAGGGGAAATGCAACTTACCGGCCGAAAAGCCTTCCCAAGAGCGCGCCTATCCAATAGAGGACGTATGTATTCAGGGCGATGGGGGCCACAAGCATGGCCGTGAGGGCTGTCTGATTCTCGATGCCGAAGAATTCGAATGGCACGAACGCGAGCACCCATGGCATGCCCAAAAGGAGTGCAATGAAGCTCTCGCCGAAGAGGCCCTGCGTCACAATCAAGTACACGGCAAATGCCACAAAGATACCTGAAACGGTGAGTCCGACCTTAGAGATGCTCATGCCGCCTATGCTACCACGTGATTTCCGGCAGGCCACGAGAACGCAGGTACTCGTTTGTCTGTGAGAACGGCTTAGAGCCAAAGAACCCATTCGCGGCTGAAAACGGCGACGGGTGGGCACTTTCTATGACATGGTGTCGCGTTCGGTCGATGCGAGCTCCCTTCTGTCGCGCATAGTTTCCCCAAAGGATGAAGACGAGATGCTCTTTCTCATTCAGTCTCTGAATCGCAGCGTCCGTAAATTGCTCCCAGCCTTTGCCTTGGTGCGAACCTGCCTGACTTGACCGGACGGTGAGCGTTGCATTCAGAAGGAGTACTCCCTGCTCTGCCCATCGAGACAAGTCAGTGTCGCGAGAAACGGGACGCCCCAGATCACTTTCAAGCTCCTTGAATATGTTCTGGAGCGATGGCGGGGCGTTCACTCCTTTGTGCACCGCAAAACAAAGGCCGTTCGCCTGTCCGGCACCGTGGTATGGGTCTTGTCCGAGGATAACGACCCTTGTC
>JAKFXQ010000028.1 GCA_021731295.1 Patescibacteria group bacterium | reverse complement strand
CTACTACCCACTTAACGATTTGTATCCGCCATGTACGACGAATCCGGCGACTGGCACCGTCTCACCGATTCCCTGCAGAAATACTGACGGGAGCATCAACTATACGGGGAACAGCGGGACCGGTGCGCTTGGGGACACAAACCTGGGCGGGGGCGTGAGCGACGCGCTGCTCGATGCGCTTGGTGGAGGCACAAGTGATGTAATAGATGAGTCATCGTATATTCCGCTCGACACTCCGACTGGGGTTAGTGACAAAATAAATACCGATGGTGGCGGTGGTTCGACAGAGAATCCGGACGAAGTTGGCGCCGCGGAGGATTTGCCGCTGGACGCGAAGCAACTCAAGTCAGGTTCAAAAGGCGACATCATTATCGGCGAAGGTGGCGTTACGGTTTTGGGCTCAACAAGAGACGGAAACACCGAGACAGCAAGCTTCTTCGGCAGCGATTCACGTACACGCCTTGTTTCGCAAAGTGTTATTGGTCGTCTCTGTGCGTCGCGTCCGTGGCAGGGAAGCTTCGTGAGCGCCGTCATTCCCGCAAGCTTCTTCGATAACCTCTGTCGAAATGGAGGCTACCAAGTCGGCCTTATTCCACTCGACAGACAGCTCGGCGGTTCACAGCAGAATTCATTTACGGCACCATCGGACGTCCCAGGCTCTGCTGCGCCGCCGCCGGATACTGGTGCGCCGTCTGTGAATATTTGGGCCGAACCTGATCGTGTACGCCTTGGCGCCCGCACCTACATCTTCTGGTCATCGCAGAACGTGGATTCGTGCAAGGTAACGGGGCCGAGCTTTTTCCACTCCACGTTCTCCGGAGGTGCATCTACGGTAACGATTACCGACAGAACTATCTACACGATTGAGTGCACTGGCTACAATGGGGCGCAGGTGACCGACAGAGTTATTGTTGACCTGGCAATTTAGAGCAACCCCTTCGAAGCTGTTTCAAGGACGGCGATGTCACGCGGCACGATGTACTCGCGGCCTTCCGCGTCAGTTGCGCGTGACGAACGCAAAGCAGTGAGCGCATCCGAAATGGGGAGCCACACCACCTCAAATCCTTCCGCGGCTTCTTCCGGTGTAAATTCGGGCGAGCCCTTTTTTCCCACAACGCTGGCACGGTACACATAGGACGTTTGATGCAGGGAGAATATTTTCCGATACTCGACGGTCATACCGACCTCGCCCTGAATCTCAATAGCGCACCCGATTTCTTCAAGGCACTCTCGCCGAAGCGCGAGGTGCCTATCTTCGTCTCCTTCGAGACCACCACCGGGCAGTTTGTAGTAATTCTTTTTCGCAACATGGAGGAGCGCGATGCGTCCTTCTGCATCAAATACGACCGCACGCGCGGCTTCGCGACGTCGGAATACTGCGGCCTCATCGTCAGATACGTGCTCGGGATTGATGAGTGCGATGAGGGGCATCTCGTGATAGTAGCATCGTCGTCACGGATATTTTGCTCGCCGACGCTCGCAAAATTCCGCGACCCCGGCTCGCGGTTCGGTCTGCTGACCTCACATTGCTCCGCCTCGGCCCTGTACCAAACAACAGTGCGAAGGCACTGTTGCTTGCGTCAGGTCCGCCCAGCAGGGAGCGGGTTTGCACCGACGCAGATGCTCTGGTCCGCCCAGCAGGGATCGAACCTGCGACCACTCGCTTAAAAGGCGATTGCTCTACCGACTGAGCTATGGGCGGTAATGAGGGGCGACGTGGGCGCGTGTGCACACATCGTCCGAATGCCCCGGCCATATGTACATATGGGCGGTGCTGGATTTATAGCACGGCACGCCTCTAATATCACCGCTACAACGGTAAGTCGTATGCGAGCGGTCCAGGACCGGTAATGATAAGTGTGAACGCCATCACGAGCGCGAGCGCCACCGTGCTTCGTGGGAGTGGACGCCACTCCTTCTTAATGAGCCACGCGAATAGGCATACGAGCGCGAAAACTGCCACGAGCTGTGTTCGTGCGCCAAAGAAAAAAGCGAGCGCGATGATGATATCTATCAGCGCAAAGACTTGTAGCACACGCACGCGACTGCGGAATCGTCGCCATGCCGTGAGTGTGAAGATAGTGGCGAGCGCGAGGCGAACGAAGAGAGCGGCAAAGGGGGCGAGAAACAGGAGCTCGGGCCACGTCGCAAACATAGGAGCATGATAGCACTGGCACGCGAAACGTCGTCGCGGTAGGGTGGGGTATGCACGAGCGCGCCGTCCTTCTCCACAATATCCGCAGTGCGCACAATGTTGGGGCCATCATGCGCACCTGCGATGGCGCCGGCGTTCAGCGCATCTATCTCACGGGATACACGCCACGCCCAATCGACAGGTTCGGCCGCGCGGACAAGACGCTCGCGAAGACAGCGCTCGGCGCCGAGCAGTCGCTCGCCTGGGAATACCGGCGCGATGCGGCGCGGGTCATCGCTACTCTGCGGTCCGAACATTGGCATATCGTCGGCGTGGAACAGGATGCACGAGCACAAGACTATCGCCAGTTCGCGCCGAGGGCAGACACGCTCTTTGTGTTTGGAAACGAAGTCAGCGGCCTGTCGCTGCAGTTGCGCGATGCGTGCGACACACTTATCGAGATACCACAGTACGGCACGAAAGAGTCACTGAATGTCGCCGTTGCCGCGGGCATCGTACTCTTCCGGCACGTCGGTCAATAGGTGTATACGTCTACGATACGTCCTTCCGGATCCAAGAGGCGAATGACGTCGTGGTCGTTCAGCCACAATTCGCGATCAGCCCCGATGAACAGGCGCCACGCGGCGTACTGAAACTCTATATCGCCGCGGTGTGCGTTTACACATCCGTTGTACGTGAGTCGTGAGAGAAGGAAGCCGCGGCACGCTGGTGACAGTTCGGCGGGCAACGACTCCGGTAATTCACAGCTTGGCAGCGAACGCGCCATGTCGAGACAGTTACCACCGTACGTAGAAATAAATTCGGCAGAAATGGGCAATTCACTTTCGGGAGAAGGGCACGAGGTTGCCAGTGCAGGGACGAATGTTTGGAACTGTTCCAAATAGCCAGAACAAATATTCTCGCGGAACGAACCGCCAACGGGAGAGACCCCGGAGAAGACAATTGCTTCTGCGCCCGGCGGGAGCGCGACACTCGAAAGAACATTCACCGTACCGGCTATAAGCGTTTCTGTGGCTTGGGGCAGTGGTACGCGGATACCGGTTACAGCACTCTGCAGGCTCCAGCCATCGAGAATGACGGGAGCAGTATTGTGCGATGGTGCATCCAAAATCATGTACTCCTCTGCGGCGCCAGCAGTTGGGCTCGAGCCGTATGCGCGAAGGCGCAGTTTTCCAAACTGTGGTGACGGGTCGCCAAACGTGCTGGCCTCCTCGCCATTGTCTGTCTCGAATCCCTCATAGCCTTCAGGGTACTCACCACCATAGAGGTCTTCTTCAGAAATGACCGGGAAGAGATTGTCCGGCTGCCACGGCAATGCATAAGGGCGTGTGGTCGTGGCATTTTCAATATTCGCCTGCACCCCTTCCCATACCTTGCGTGGTCCGCCGCTCAATATCCATACCGCGACAAAGCCGATGAGAACGAAGAAGGCGAGAGCGATGATGACATTCTTCAGCATGTGGCTTTATTGTAACGCGCGCTCTTTCATTGCCTTCAGTTCTTCACGTGCCACTTGTGCATCACTCCACGGGCTCTGCGTGCCGTTGGGTCCGCATATTGATGGGTCCGTACCCTTGCCGGTAATAATGACCACGTCGCCAGGTTGTGCGAGCGAAAACGCCTTACGCATCGCTTCACGGCGGTCCAAGACGATTTCGTGCGCGTTCTTTTTCATGCCACGCTCAAGTCCGTCGATGATTGAACGCGGGTCCTCATCGTACGAGTCTTCGTCAGTGAGAATGACATGCACACAATATTCCTCCGCAATGGCGCCCATTACCGGCCGCTTCCACATGTCTCGCCCGCCACCCGTCGCACCCAAGACGCCAATGCGCCGCCCAGGATACGCTGCATAAATAGCGCGCAGTGAATCCGGTGTATGCGCGTAGTCGATGACAACGGTAAATTCCTGACCCTCTTCTATCTTTTCTGCGCGCCCTGGAATACGCGTGAGCGCGGCGAGCCCCTCCTTTATATAGTGCACTTTAATGTCGAAGGAGCGCGCGACGAGCGCGGCGGCGAAGGCGTTCTCAATAGAGAAAGACCCAGGAAGACGAATGTGGATTTCTTCTCCTTCAAACGTAAACGTGCCGCCGTCCGCATCTGTTTTCCAAGGCGCCGCGGTATCCAGCGAGAAGGGAAGGACATGCTCAACCGGAAGCCCAAGGTAGCGCGTACTTTCAGGGTCCGCCGCGTTCGCGACCATGAAGCGTGGACG
>JAKFXQ010000015.1 GCA_021731295.1 Patescibacteria group bacterium | reverse complement strand
TATACGCGAGACTGTAGAGCGAGGCGGTCGTGGTACCCAGACTGCCGAAAAAAGAAGGAAAATCTACTTGCGGAACGGGATACTGCCAGAGCGCGCTTCCGGTCCCCGCCCCAAAAACACCCGCAGCGCTGTTGTTCGTCGGAGAGCATCCGAAACTTGAATCGCACACCCAGGTAGAAACAGCACTCGTTACATCCGAATTATTGGTACCGTCCATGCGAATGCCGCCATTAGAGTGATAGGGTCCTGTAATGTTTCTGTCTGCACCTGCCCACACGTTGTCGTTCACAATGTGTGAATATTCTGCAACCGATGGACGCATATATCGTGCAAACAGCGTCCTCGTAAAATTTGGATTCGCATCTGCCGTGCCTTCTGAAAGAATGTCGACAGATTCAGTGACGCCGCACGACTGATTTCCTGAAATAGTGATAGACGCCGTTCCTATCGTACCGCCTTCTGGGTCTGTGACGGTGTACGAATAGGGTCCCGCTGCCCCCGTTCCATTAGTAAGGTCGTACGGCTCATGCGCGAGAAACCATCGGTAGTATTCAATGCCTGCTTCAGCAATTTGAAGCGCTTGTTCACGCGCATAGAGTGCGCGGCCATAGTGCGCTTGCGTAAAAGTGTAGCTCGTAATTGTCCCCAAAATCATTGTAAAAATAGCCATGAACGCGACAACAAGAATGACCGTGACTCCTCTCTCATGTGTGCGTGACGTCGTCATAATTACAAATTTCTGAGAGCAGCGGTCGAGTGCAAGATTAATTGATTCGGCAAGCGAAGCGGGTCCACGTTTACAACTATGTTCATTTCAACGAAGCGTACCTCCGCAATTTCAGCGTAGTTAGTGATCTCGTCGCCGCTCTCATCATAATACTTGAATGTCGTAATGCCTTGTTCAATGTTGCGTACGGTTTCGGAAACGACCGATGACACTTGTGACGCGCCGTACACCAAAGGGTCGCCTGCGGGGTCGGTTAGTTCTCGCATAAGCGACGTACCTTGAATAAAGTAGCGTACTCGCTCTACAAATGAGTCCGTATCAACGTCTGCATAAAATGTAACATCGTTTGCGCCAATCAAGAGAATGGGGTACGCACCATTCGACGAATATGCCGCTTCACGAAATGCCTTGACCATACTTTCAACGCCACGCTGCGCAGATGAAACTGCGCTTGTCTGATCAACGGCGTACGTGTTCGTGCGATAGAACGCGCGAACCGTCGCTATGATTGATGTCATCGCGAGCACAAACACCATAATTGAAACAAGCATCTCGATGAGGGTCATCCCCGGCGCATGGTGAGAGGTACGCGTCATAGGCTGTTTAACACTATCGAAAGCTTTGAACTTCCTGATACTGTCACGTCGGTTGCGCTAAACGCCTGAAATCCAGTCGCCGAGACGTCGAGTGAGTACGGATTTCCTGTACCCGATGAACCGGAAGCAAGGCTGCTAAAAAGTGTGTAGCCGCATCCGTCGGTCGATTGTGTCGTGTTATACACTCCGCGATACAGGCGAACCGAGGCATTCGGAATAACGACGCCCGCGCTCGAGCGCACATCTACCAAGAACGAGTGTGTCGTGTGTGGAACAAGATACAAACTCGTCGATAGATAGTCACCAGGGAGAAGTGCTTCCGGTTGTGGAGCACACGAAGAGGCGATGTCGTAGCCAGTCGCTGCTCCATTTACTGAAATCGTATAGGTGTCCCATTCAAGATTTGCGGCATTCATTCCGGCAGTTGGTCCTGTCGAGAGCGTCGTCGTTGAGTACTTAAAAATTAGTCCGCTCGGGCCGCTGCCAATTGTCTTCAATCCCTGGAGACTAAAGACGAGATTGGGGAGCGGTACGGGACCATGCTCGTACGAAACGTTCCAAGAATTAATTTCCGGTGTCACGCTGGTATCGACCGCTCCCATGGTCGCATGCACAGAGAGTGTCGGATACGTTGTCGTGGAAATTCCCGAGAGGTCGACAGGTGAAACGGCTAATCCCGAACTGTTCCCCGGAACTTGAGCATCCGGAATGAGAGCGGTGCCATCCCCGGTATACACGCGATACAAAACATTTGTTTGCGCTGGCTTCGTATCTGCCCACCAAAATTCGTCCCAGCCGAGAAGGTCTGTCGGCGTAATCGCAATCGAACGCGCGGTGCCATTTGCGATATAGGTGCCCGCCGTGTTAACCAGCTGAACGGAACCACCAAGAACTTCCGTATCCACTACGTCCGCAAGTTTGGTGGCATCTGCAAAGATGTCCGTCCACGCGGTGGTTTCATTCGGTCCGAACGAGCGAATATTTTTTGTACCCACGAGATCTGTCGTAAGCGTTGCCGATGTGGTTTGTCCATCTGCAATGGTCAGATGCCCCGGTGTTGGATTCGTGTTCTGCGGCGTCGCTGCATACGTCTGTATAGTTGTGTACCCTGATTTCGAAACAACGATTTCATACCCCGCACTCGGCGGCGCGCCGATCACAATTACCTCTCCTTCATTGTCAGAGAATAGAGAAATATCGACCGCGGGAACGAGTGTTGAATTTACGATGCGGACCAGCGCGCCCGAAATTGGCTGAGCGGTGGCGCTCACTATGGCGAGATCGAGAACGCCTCCCGGACCCGCTGTTTCAAGTCCCACGGGCGACACGCGGCTCACGAGAGTAATGGTCCGCGCGCCGTATTTCAAAGTCCACGATGTTTCCACTTTTACTTGCTTGTAGTCAGTGAGGATATCGTTTTCGTCCGAGACGCCAAGTCCGTCTTTCGCGTCATCGGCGTACAAAACTATTGTGCGGCGTGTGTAGGTAATGCCATTCAATTCGACGGTTTCCGTTGCCGGAATTGTGCCCGCTGGAACGCCTCCTACTGTTGCGACGTCGTCATATGGAAGCGAACGAACATATTCCATCCTCTCGTTCGCGAGCGCTAATGCTCCAGCGCGCGCTTTGTTGTTTGTCACGACCTCAATTGAAAGTCTGAACGCTGCTGCGATACCAACAAACACGACAAGCATAAGCGCTGTCGAAATCAGTGTATCTATAAGCGTTGCACCTCTTCCCCCGTGAGGTTTCATATTGCCTATTGTACCGCGCGAAATGCAAGGCATTCGACGTATTCAACAATCAGACGCGTCTCGGGGGGGGCCGCCGCACAGCAATTTGTATCGTTACCTGTCGAAGCCTTAAATATTTGCCGAAAGTGAATAGATTGGCGAAATCATTGAAACTGCAAAGAACCCGACGGCGGCACCAATAATAACCATGAGAAACGGCTCGATGATTGTCGACATGTCTTTTGTCTTTCGATCAACTTCATCTTCATAATACTGAGACAGCCGCTTATACATGTCGTTGGTTTGCCCGGTCTCTTCCCCAACCGCTGTCATCGCCCCGACGAATGCAGGATATAAATTTTCGTTGCGCGCAAACGTCGCAGAGAGTGGCTCGCCGCGCCCAACCGCATCGCGCGCCTGTTTCAGCACGTCTTTGAAATACGGATTCTGCACAACGTCAGAAACAATGTCGAGAGAACTTAATATGTCGACGCCGGATGAAAGTAGAGACGCAAGTGTGCGTGCAGTGCGTGCAGAATTCACCTCACGAACAATAGTACCAATGAGCGGAAGCTTAAGTACGATGGTATCTACGATACGCTTCCCGGGGACCGTGCGTATCGCAGAGAAAAAGAGTGCTCCCGAAGCGAGAACCATAAGAAGGGCAAGCACGCTGTACCGCACAAGAAAATTACTGAGTCCAATAACAATCTGTGTTGAGCGCGGCAACTCAGCATTCATTTCTTCAAATGTTTGCGCCAAGGTCGGCACGACTTGCGTCATCATAAGGACGCCGATGCCAAGAATGGTGACGACGATAATGGCAGGATAAATAAGTGCGCCACGGATTTTTTTCTTCAAGGTGTACATTCGTTCCATTTGGTCGGCAATGACTGCAAGTGCCTGCGGTAGCTCTCCTCCCTCTTCGCCCGCGCGCACCATGGCGATAAATAGTTTAGAGAACGTCTTCGGAAATTTCGCAAGTGCGTCGTGGAGCGATTGCCCGCGACGCACTTCGTCACTGACGTACGAAACTACTTCAACAAGCTTCGCATTCTTCGTTTGCCTCTCCATAACTGAGAGTGCGCGTGAGAGAGGCAGCCCCGCTGCAAGCATCGCCCCCAAATTTCTCGCAAAGAGAATGCGTTCGTACTGCGAAACGCTTCCTAACTTTCGATTCCAATAACTCAGCGTAAGCACGTTATCTTTTCCTTCTTCATTAACGGCAACTATACGTCCTCCTTCTTTTCGTATTGTTTGGTACAGCTCAAAACGATCGCGTGCTTCCGCGCTTCCCTTATATATTTCTCCATCCGTCTTCTCTGCCGTGTACGTAAAGCGCGCCATGTATCAAAAGTATACCGCGCTATTCATGCAGACGTGCGCCAAATCCCCACTACTCTGAAATTACTCTCAAAACTTCTTCTATGGTTGTAAGGCCCTGTACACATTTAAAGATTCCATCCTCACTCATCGTGAGCATCCCTTCGGAGCGCGCTTGTTTGTGAATCTCATCACCGGTCGCATTTTTCATTACCAATTCTTTAATCGTCGAATTGACTGGCAGAATTTCGTAAATACCAACGCGTCCCTGGAAGCCCTCTTTGTTTTCCGGCGTTGGCTTTGGTTTCCAGAATGGAACGTTTTTCCACGTGGCTTCCGGCGGCACGATCTTCTCCGCCTTTAACGCCTTTAATACATTTCCTGCGTCCACTAT
>JAKFXQ010000027.1 GCA_021731295.1 Patescibacteria group bacterium | reverse complement strand
ATGCGGCTGATTTAAAAATTCACATAAAAGCCACAGGAAAAGATGGGGGTACGATGGGTGAAATTGATTACGTGCTTCCTGTTCACAAGGGCTAATCATTAACTTAACTAATATCAATCAAAAAAGACACCATATGGTGTCTTTTTTGATATAGGGAGCAATTCCCGCCTTTTTACAATATCTCCTAAAAATGGCGGGGATCGTTGTGCGCGCATAGGGCGGCGGGGCAAGTACGATAAGATTCGTTTGTGGAGCAATCTAGAGCCAGCACGCACGCGGTGCGTGCGGTCAGTCCTCCTCCGGATACTCGCCAAAATGGGTTCGAATGATATACAGTAATGACCTCAACGGCTCACACCGTCGGAGACGATTTTGCATGTCAGCCAATCAATTCTTTCGCGACATACGTTCAGAGTTCGGCGGTCTCATTTTCGGTCAGGACAGCTTTGTCGATGAATTGCGCGAGTTGTTCAATGACCGCTCGCTCGCGAAGCGCAACTCGCATTTCGAGCTCATCATCGCAATCCTCATTGTCATATCGTGTGTTCTCTATGTCGTGCTTACGTACGAGCTACCGCCACTCCTAGCCACAATTCTCTACGTAACAGAATCCATCATCATATTTCTCTTTACGCTCGAGTATCTGTGTCGCCTCTATTTTGCGAGGAGTCGCAGCGCATTCGTGAGTTCATGGTACGGCATTACCGACGTGCTCACCATCATCCCGTTTTGGCTCGGCATGTTCTTTCCGTTCCTGTATGGGTTTGAATATCTACGTGCACTCCGACTCTTTAAATGGAACGGATATATACAACGGTATTTAAGCCGTTCGCAGGTCGACATGTCATTTGCCGCACGAATCATGATTGCACGTGCCGTTGTCACGATTGCGGTCCTCATCCTCATCTCAGCATCGCTCATTCACGAACTCGAAGCGGGACATAATCCAGAGATAGCGACATTCGGTCATGCACTCTACTTAGCCGTCTCAACTGCAACGACCGTGGGCTACGGGGACATTGCTCCGGTAACGGGTCTCGGACGGACGGTGGCGATGCTGACCATGCTCATCAGCTTTGGACTCATCCCGTTCTTCATCGCGCACTCTATGCGTATGTATTACCAGTACGCTGCAAAAACGGACGCCCTTTGCTCAAAATGCGGCCTGCGATTCCACGATTTTAACGCTCATTTCTGCAAGCATTGCGGTACCGCGATTCAGCGAAAGCCGGATGACCTCGTTCCTGAGGACGCGTGATAGAATCGAGACATGTCCCGATTCGTGGTTTTGTTGGTTATCGTCGTGATGTCAGCCGGCCTCTTTCTCTATACGCAACAGGCTGAAGCCCCGGGCCCCTCTGATGCCCCCGTTGGCTCGACGCCAGAAAACGTCTTTGGCGACGCCGAGATAGTGGGTGAGCTCGAGGGAGAAGAATCGGGCGAGACGCCCACGGCGCCCGCAGGGACGGAGCCACCAACGAGTACGCATGAAGAAGCGACAACCGCGAGCGGTATTACGCGTGCCCAGCTTGGAGCGCACGCGACGCCGTCTGACTGCTGGATAGCGTACAAAGGCACGGTCTACGACATCACGGACTGGCTGCCACGTCACCCGGGCTCTGCGGCGGCTATTTCGCCGTACTGTGGCACCGTCGAAGAATTCGCGGCCGCGTTTAACAATCAGCATGGCACTGGCAAAGATGGACGTCTACAGAAAGAAGGAGTCGAGCAGGGGACATTGGCGCCATAACGTATGCACTACGGTCCATTCATTACACGCATCGGACTCGCTGGCCTACTAGTGTGGTTTGGATACCAGCAACTCATGTATCCGATTGATTGGGTAGGCTACGTGCCTGCAGAAGTGTTGCGGCTCGGTTTTTTTGATGCACGTACGTTCGTGCTCCTCAATGGTTCCGTGGAACTCGCCTGCGCTGCAATGCTTTTCCTCGGGCTCTACACGCGCATAGTCGCGGGCATCATGGGAGCCCATCTTGTTCTCATCGCGTTTTCGCTGGGCAATAGTGCCGTTGCTATTCGCGATTGGGGACTAGCTTTTGCATTCTTCGGCCTCATGGTGACTGGTCCGGGTGCCTACGCCATGGATAGCGAGGAAGACAGCTTGCACCTCTACTAGTTCCTGCTATCGTACTGGTATGCAAATGAGTCTCGGCCAAGGTATCTCGTGTCGCTCTAGAGCTTCCTAGGGTTGGCCTTTGTCATTTCTCCGAGATTACAGAAGCGAGCCCTAGAGGGGCTCGATTTCGTTTCTGGTTCTTTCGAGGAGGAGTACATGCACATCGAGATAACGCTTTCGACGCCGGTCGGCAGAAAACTGAACGGAGCCGCAGAAGAGATTCTTGCGATTCTCCGTGCGGCGCACGTGGACTATCGAATAGACGACCGTAATTTCGGCGGCATAGCGTACATCTACGCGAATGTGCCGGTCGCACTCATTCCGCGTGTTCGCGAGTGCACAACCGTCCTCACCGTACGAGCACAGTGAGGAAATCATGAAGGCGCGCACAGGGTGCGCGCCTTTGATTTTGCCGCTACAATGGCGGCATGAATCGTAGCGAAGGCACCGCATGAGTACGTTCGCACAAACCTTGCACGCACGCTGGAATGAAGGCCGCATGGTCTCTGTCGGACTCGACCCAGAGCTTGCTCGTATTCCTGAGAGCGCGAAGCGCGGGACCGTGCGCGAAACGTTTGGGGCATTCCTCATGCCCATAGTGGAAGCGACGAAAGATATTGCCGCTATCTACAAACCGAATGCCGCGTTCTTCGAGGCGGAAGGAGTCGACGGCTGGGCCGCACTCGAAGACTTGTGCGCCCACATCCGAAGCGTTTCCCCGGGTACCCCGATTCTCTTGGACGCAAAGCGTGGCGATATTGGCTCCACGAACAACGGGTACGTGAAGATGCTCGACCGATTGGGAGCGCACGCAGTTACAGTACATCCATACCTTGGCGAGGAAGCGCTCGAACCGTTTCTCGCACGCGAGGATTTGGGCATTTTCGTACTCGTCAAAACATCTAACCACGGCTCGGCTGAGTTCCAGGATATGGATGTAGACGGGCGTCCACTTTTTGCGCACGTTGCAAATCATGTAGCAAAGACGTGGGGCACACGCGGTAACTGCGGTGTGGTCGTGGGCTCGACCTACCCAGAAGAGCTCGCGCTGGTGCGCTCCATCGTCTCCGACATGCCCATTCTTATGCCCGGCGTTGGCGCTCAGGGGGGCGACGTAACGGCTTCGGTGAAAGCTGGTCGCACGAAAGATGGGACCGGCATGCTCATAAATTCGTCACGCGGCATCTTGTACGCATCGAGTGGTGCCGATTTCGCGGACGTCGCTCGTACGAAAGCACTCGAACTTCATAGCGCCATACAGAACGCGTTGGTAGAATGAATACATGATGACGGAAGCTGATGTCTTAGATTTATTGGAACGTGTCGGCGCCTTCCGCGCGGGGCACTTTGTATTCACCTCAGGTCGCCATGGTGACAAATACATAAACAAGGACGCCATCTATCCATACACTCGAGAGACGTCAGCACTCTGTAAGGCGTTCGCACAACAGTTTAAGGATGAGCGCGTAGATGTGGTCGTCGGCCCCGCAATAGGAGCCGCGATACTTTCCCAGTGGACTGCGTATCACCTCTCCGACATGAACGGACGCGACGTTTTTGGTGTCTACGCGGATAAAGATGGAGCGGGAGGTTTCGTCCTTCGTCGCGGCTATGACCGACTGGTCAAGGACAAGCGTGTTCTCGTTGTGGAGGATTTGATGACAACTGGCGGTTCGGTCCACAAGGTTATAGATGTGATTCGCGCGGCGGGCGGAGAGGTTGTTGGTGTCGGCGCTATCTGCAACCGTGGGCGCGTTCGCGTCGAAGACATAGGCTCACCCCCGCGGCTCGTCGCACTCGTCAACGTTGAATTGGATTCATGGGAAGGAGAAGCATGTGCGTTGTGTGAAAGAAAAATTCCAGTGAATACGGAAATAGGACACGGCAAAACATTTGTCGCCGCCACCGGTGCGCAAGGAAAAATGGCAATTTAGTACTCCCGCGCTATACTCGCGCTGCGCCAGGGTTCGGTAAGACACGGCGTATCGACACCTAGAGAGAGGTGTCTGAGCGGAGGAGTCGGGGGTGACCTGACTCCTCTTCACTTTTATGCGTGGTGGATGTAGAGGTAAATGTCCTCGAGGGCCTTCACTGCATCACCGGTTGCGATGTTGTTCTGATGGTAGAGGCCGTCCGTAACGTCGCCTGCGGCCCAGATGCGCGGGTGTGAGCTCTTCTGCGTGCGCGGGTCCACAATGACTTGCTTAACGGCATTCAACTGCACAATATCTCCCAACCATTCCGTATTCGGCACGAGACCAATTTCGACAAAGATACCTGCGACGGGAAGCGTATGCTCGCCGGTACCGTCCGAATAGACAAGACCGTTCACAAACTTTTCACCCAGAACTTTCGTGGGGATAGCGTTTTTGATGGCATGCATATTTGGCTTGGCGAGTACTTTTTCTACCGTTACTTCATCGGCGCGGAATGTGTCTGAGCGATTGAGCAATGTTACGTTTTTGCAGTACGCGAGAAGCTGGAGCGCGGACTCAAAGGCGGCGTTGCCGCCGCCGATGACGACAACATCTTGATCAGCGAAGAGTGGCCCATCGCAGCTGGCGCAGTAGGTGAGACCTTTCTGGTCGAACTCGGCCGCTCCCGGCACATCGAGCTTGCGGCGGTTAGCACCGCTTGAGATGAGCACTGTCTTCGCTTGTACCGTTTCCTTGTTACGCAAAACTATGTCGAATGACGCACCGGTATCCGTGATAGATATGACGCGCTCCGGCGATTTGATGGTCAACCATTCGCCTGCGTAGCTTTCAGCGTGTGCTCGCAGTTTTTTAGCAAGTTCAGCGCCCGAGAGTGACGTGTCGCCAATCCAATTCTGAATATCGGGAGAGACAGCGCTTTGGCCCCCCCATTCGTCAGTTATGAAAATAGTTTTGAGGCGCTTGCGCGCAGCGTAGACGGCCGCGGCCGTGCCCGCTGGTCCGCCTCCGACAATGGCAAGGTTGTATGACATAGGTGGTCAGTGTAGCATGCGACCCAAAATGGGCCGGTGGATAAGCGCTATTTGCGGCGCAAGAACGAGGGGAGTCCGCCCCATGCGTCATCATCAGCGTCTGTCATGACCTCTTCGGACGCCACTTTCTCTTTGATTTGAGGAATGTTCTCATTCTTTACTTCTGGTACAGGAGGGAGTGGCTTACGCTCTACGCGTAGCGGTGGAAGCTCGTCGCTCGCTTTACGCGGAATCGGTGAGAGCCGCTGCGGAGAAACCGGTGTGCCGGGTACTTGCCGGCCGGGGAGCTGATTCTCTGGGAAGCCTGTTGCAATGACCGTAACGCGCACCTGACCCTTCTTGAGCGTTTCGTCTGTGACTGCGCCAAAGATAACCTTTGCCTCGGGATCTATCGCCTCGGTGATGACGTTTGCCGCATCTTGGATTTCAAGCATACCCAAATCGTCGCCACCAGCGATGGAGAACAGGACACCCTTGGCGCCGGTAATGGAAACCTCGAGGAGCGGGGAGTTTATGGCTGCGCGTGCGGCGGACTCAGCGCGTTTTTCACCGATAGCGATACCAATACCCATGAGAGCCGAGCCAGCGTTT
>JAKFXQ010000009.1 GCA_021731295.1 Patescibacteria group bacterium | reverse complement strand
GACTTTTTTGCTGCGCATCTCGGCGAGTTCGTCGTCGCTCAACTGGCCCACGTCTTTTCCGCCAAAAACATATTTTCCATCCGTGGGGCGCTCCAAAAATCCCAGGATGTGCATCAGGGTTGATTTTCCTGACCCTGAAGGTCCCATAATCGCGACAAACTCACCTTTCTTGATGGTGAAGCTTACGCCACGAAGAGCCTCGTACGCGCTGTCTCCGGTGCCGTACGTTTTCCCCACGTCCTTAAACTCAATCATAGGCGGATGCCGCCGCCGGGTCCGCGAAATCCTCCTGACGGCGCCGCGGTTGTTGTCGGCGTGGCTCCTGTCGTGCGCACGATTATCTGCTGCCCTTCCGACAGGCCCGAGATAATCTCTACCGATTCCGTGTCGGCGATGCCCGTCTCCACCATGACTTGCGTTGGCTCCTCGTCTGTCACCACTCCCTCGCGCGATGTTGGGTATTCGTTTGCAAAGACCAGCACATACGAGCCACGCGGATTACTCTTTACTGCACTGCTCGGAACGCGAAGTACGGAATCACGACTATCGCTCACTATGTCAGCGTTAACCGTCATACCGGGCTTTATGCGCTCATCATCGCCTTCCAGCGCAATTTTTACGGTGTACGACACAACGCCTTGCGAGACAGTTCCCCGTGCGTCAATTTCAGATACGGTACCCGCGAGCTCGAGATTCTCGAGCGCATCAAACGTAAGCGACACGCTGTCTCCAAGTGAAACCGCTGTTGCATCTACTTCATTGAGCGAAAGTGATGCCGTCTTGCCGTCCGAGATGATCGTCGCAATTGCTGCAGTAGAGGAAATCGCATCGTAAAGATCTGCGTCGATGGAAGCAATCACGCCGTCGAAGGGGGCATACACGGTATGGTCCGCGAGCGCCTGCTCCGCCTCCCGCACTGCGGCTTCCATTTTCTGTACTTCGTTTCGTTGCAGCTGGAGCTCGAACGGGTCGGAACCAGACGGGTTGCCGATCGCGGCAAGTTCCACATCCTGTGCGGCAGTTGTTACTGCCTTCTTCTTGGTACGCAGGCTTGCCGACTGTGCCGCGACAGCGCTCAGTGCCGCATTAGCATCAGTAAGTTGCGCTCGCGCTGACGTCTGTTGCGCTGGCACGCCGGCTGGCATCGTCCAGTTGCGGCGCTCAATTTGGTCAACCACCGCATCAATAAGATTGACGGTGCTCGTCAGCGACTGAGACACAAGCAAAAGCGTCGATTCAGTGTCAGCGAGCATCGTCTCTAGATCTTCCGCACTAGTTGAGCGCGAGATTTTCTTAAACCGCGCATAAACGTCTGTGTACGCGTCGCGCGCGGTATCGTAGTCCTGATCCGCTCGCGTCGCGGAGTCCTGGATAAGCCGACGTGTCGTGTCGTCTGCAGATATGAATAAGTTCTGGTAGTAGCTAATGTTCTGTGCAGTTACGCTCAAGTCTGAATCATAGAGAAGGTTGTCTGATTCGGACATAACTGCCGGGAGCGCTATGAAGGCGTCTGAAATAGATGTGTAGATTGCATCATACTCATCGGCAAGCGCCTCTCGCGCTTCTGTAAGAGCATCATCGAGTCGCTCGCTGTCTATCGGTGCCTGCGAGGTATCGCGTTCTAAGGTGAGGCGCGCGGCGTCCAAATCGAGGCGAGCATTGGTGAGTGCTTGACGAGCATCTGTCGCGTCAATCGTGGCGATTACCTGCCCTCGGGTCACTCGTTGACCGGACTTTATGCGGATTGAGGTTATGTCTCCGCTTACTTTCGGACGAATTTCGGCTTCTTCCGAAGCGACGATTTGACCGCTCCCGCTTACCGTCGCGACGATAGAACCGGTCTCTACAGTACCGAGAATGTAGCGCGTCTCTGTTTCCTCTCCGTGTAGATATGCGTAAGCAGCGCCACCGCCCCCGACGATAACGCAGACTGCTAAGACGGAGAGGGCCCGGTGCCGGGCTATGAATGCGCGCATGGCGTAAAGATAAGACATGAGTATGTACATACTACACGCCAGGCGACCGTTTCTTTCATTTCTGCACGAAAAGGGGGCCGAAGCCCCCTTTCACGTCAGTTCCTGGACGTTAGTGTGGTCGCTGTACGAGGAGTTCCGTACATTCCTCGTGGATGAGCGCCATCCAGAGGTTTACGCCCCAACAGATAGGGCGGCCGTGTTCATCGTGCACAATGTAACCCGTTGCCCCGGGGCAGTCCCACGTGTTCGGGCCATACAGCTGTTCGTACTCTGCTTTTTCGCGCAGACGTACGTAGGCGATGCGTTTCGTCGCGATAGGTACTTCCTGTGTCACGGTGCACCTCGCTTTCTAGTTGCCAGACTTCAGCGTAGCACTAGGCGCTCGGTGTGCAAGCTACTCGCGAGGGCGTAACAAGGGGAATAGTTGTGTGGTGTGTATGGGGCGATTCTCTAGAAATGCGAACAGTCGCTCGGAGACACCAAAACCAAAAGCAGGGGGCATGCCGTACTCCATAGCACGCACGTATTCTTCATCCAGCCTTTGCGCCTCGTCATCTCCTTGGTCTCGCAGTGCCTGCTGCTCTTCAAAGCGCGCTCGCTGGTCCTGCGGGTCATTCAGCTCGCTGTATCCCTTCCCCATCTCAGAACCGGCCATGATGACCTGCAGACGCTCTACGGTGTCCGGATTTCTCGCGTCACGCTTTGCCAACGGTTCTAGATACGCAGGAACGCCAACGAGAAACGCCGGACCAGAAATAGTCTTTCGTATGCTCTTCCAGAGCGCATCAACTGCGCGCGGCTTATTTGCATCAGTTTCAGCGAGCAGCCCCGCTCCTTGTGCTATTGAAACGACGTCTACGTCTTTGCAGGTCAGTGGGTCGACGGCATATCGCTCGCGTATGAGATCGCAAAAGTTAATGGTGGGCCAGTCTGCGGCCATGTCGACAGTGTGTCCGTGAATCTCGAAAGCACTCCTGCCGTAGACTTCCTGTGCTACGTGGCGATAGAGGTCTCGTACAAAATTCTTCCCTTCCTCGACATCAGAGTACGCTTCGTACGTTTCCAGCTGCGTATAGTCCTGCAAGTGCTCGCGCGACTGTCCCTCATTTCGGAATATGCGTCCTATCTCAAACACTTTCGGGTATCCTGCGACGAGCAATTTCTTCTGCCATAACTCCCCCGCCGAGATACGGAGGTATACATCTATATCAAGTGCATTGTGGTGCGTGATAAACGGTCGCGCATCTGCGCCTCCTGGAACACTCTCCAGGACCGGTGTCTCCACTTCGAGAAACCCGCGCGCGAGCAAGAAGGTGCGCATCGCATTCCAGAACATCGAACGGCGCACGAACATTTCGCGCACTTCCTGGTTCATGAGGATGTCCAGGTAGCGTTCGCGGAGAATCTTCTCTTCGTCCTTGAGTCCGAACCACTCGCTCGGGATGGGGGCGAGTGATTTCGCAAGCATCTTCCACGACTGCACTTTCAGCGACTGAGCGCCACGCTGCGTCTTAAATGCGTTCCCAATTGCTTCGATAAAATCACCAACATCAACGGTTCGTCCAAATAATTCAAATAGCGACGCGTCCATCTCGGACTCTTGGAGCACAATTTGTACGCGACCGGTGCCGTCGAAGATATCTGCAAAGACAATACCTCCTTGCCCTCGGCGAGACATGATTCGCCCAGCTATGGTCGAAGTATCACCTGAGGACTCTCGTGTATCAAAGGTGTCCTGAAAGTCGCTGATGGTGGTGTCCCGAGCGGTCCGGGCTGGATAGGCTTCCATCCCCGCGGCGCGGAGTTCCTCTATCTTTCTCACGCGTTCTGCACGAATGTCGTCAGATGTAGACATGCCGGCAATAGTAGCAAACGGCAAGGCGCTACGCGAACACTAGCGCCACCACGCGAGCAGTTCGAACCGAGCGAAGAAGCGCTCAAAGAAGGTGCGTATTCGTACGGTCAGGGTCGGCTGAGGCAACTCGGCCGTGACGCTACTCGTCTCCGCGGCTTCCGTGCTTGTGGCTACGGTCTCCGACTCGGCATCAGGCGCGTCCTGTGTATGTGTTGCCTGACTGTCTGCGTGGGATTCTACCTTTACCTCTATAGCCTCCCCCGGTTCATACTCCTTTATATAGGACTCCGACTTCGTCTCGCCGTTTACCGTCGTCTCTGTGTGTACTTCCACAGAGCCACCGCCTGAGCCGGCTTGAGTATGCGACGTTGCGGATGCGCTTGCCGCGCCTGTCGTCACGCTTCCGCCGCTTCCTACTTCGTTTCCACCACTAGAGGCGGTCGCGCTTGTCGAACCCTTCACCGAGCTAGTGTTCGAGATGCGTATCTCTGCATGCGCGGTGCCTGTGGAGATGAGCATAACAATGATGAAGAGTACGAAGCGCATAGGCATGCCGCGCACGGCGGCGAAACTAGAGTTCAAGGGCTTCAACGAACGGGACAAACGATTTGAGCCACGACATTGCCTTCTGTGCACTAAACGGACCGGATGCTGATGTCGCTGCCGCAGCGGGCTGGGAAGGCGTGAGTGTCTTCAGAAGAATCTTGGCACCGACTGGTGTAGGTCCCTGCGAGAGCGCCTCCTCGATTTCAGACGGTTCCTGTGCAGCACCGATTCCTTCAGAAACGGCATTTGCTTGCGGTGGCACCTGCGAGACGCGGGCACGGAAGGTGTCCATTTCAGCGCGCTGGCGATCATTCAGGTAGAAGTCTACGTTCGAGTTAGTACAAGCAAGATTGTTTATCTTGTTTTGCGTCGTGTAGTAGACGTGGCCCGTTGGTTCGTTGATGCCCCATGGGGTAAGAACCTCAGAGCTGTACTTCATCTGGAAGCGTTTGACGGCCGCAATGGTGATAATGTCGTAGATGCCGTTCTCATCAACCTGCTCGTTTTCCACATCCTTGAGGAACTTTTGCAGGTTCTTTACATCTGTCACGTTGTTTGAGGTGCCGCCTGCGCGCAGGTAGCTCGTGAGAATCGGTACGCATTGTTCGGCTGGGGCCAGAGCAACAACTTCCTCTGCTGGCGCGTCGCCAGTGATAGTAACGGTTGCCGTAGCTTCTGTCGGATTTACTGGAAGTGGGTACACGTAGATTGAGCTATTCAGGAAGCCGATGACACGCGCAACGTTCGAGTACACACCTGGCGCAATGCCTTCTCCGAACTCAACCGAGTACGTGAGCGTAATCTCTTCACCGTGTGCAATGGTTTCCAGATTCCAGGTACGTGCGTAGATAATTTCGCCGGTCTCACTTTCCAGCTTGTCGGAGAGCTTGGCGCGATACACAGAGCCCTCGCCGACATTTTTTACCTTGACGGTGTAGTCAACGATTGCTGGCGATGTTGTTTCATTGACCGAGGCGGTCTTCGTAATCTCAAGTTGTGCCTTGCTGATGTACCCGCCCGACGAGCCTCCGAAAGCGCCGCCGCCGGACACCGCAGCACTCGCGAGCAACTGTGCCGCAACTTCGTTGAGCTGGTTCGTGTCTGTTGGCGCATCGCCGAAGACCATATCGCCGTCCCAGTCACCGGAAATGGTGAAGAGTGCGAATATCCAGTCTTGACCGATGATTTGCTGGTTCACGACGTTGAGAATCTGCATGAATGCATCTGCGTCACCAGATTTGATTGCAGCCTGCACGCCCTTAGCAATGTTCGAACCTGACGTCGCTTCTACAATCGCCTCGTTGAGAATTTTTGCGTAGTTCGTCGTCGTGCCGTTGATTTGCGATGTAGCTTCACGCTCGGCATCACCGCGACCGCAAATGAGCGAGCCAAACGGTGCGTCTTCACGCGTGAACCCTTCCGGCAGTCCGTGAATGGTTCCGTTCCACTCGCCGCCTGTTGCAACGACGAAACAGATTGGCGCACCAAGTTGGTTCACAAAGTTCATTTCTGCTGTCGTTGAGCGCGCGTCACCCGTGCCAACGTATGGTCCGTCGTACGCTTCTGCTTCGTTTGCACCCGTATCTGCGGTCGATGTCCCCGTATTTGTGATATCAGCGGAGTTCTCAAAGACAGCGTCGCTTCCCGCAGCGAACTTAGCCCCGCTCGAGAGTGTCTTGAAGAACTCTGGTTCCGGAAGAACGATGTCACCAACCAGGTCGCCCACGTTGGTCATGAGGATGACGAGGTAGCGCGAGTCGATAATCTGAAGGTTACCGAAGTTCACGATAGACCCGAAGGCGGTCGCCTTTCCTGTTTCGATGAGCGCATCACCGTCTTCCGCGATTGCGGTGTTGTCACCCGTGCCAGAGCGCACCACCACAGAGTTCACGACTTCGGCAGTTGAAGAGTTGAAGAAGTTGAGAATCGCATCGGCGAGCGAACAGGCGATGAAGGAGCAGGAGCCGTTTGCGCCTACGAGATTCATAAACGCGTTCTTAATGGCATCCGTGAAGTTCAGCGCATCGTTCATCGGGTTCTTCAAGAACAATATCGAACCCGTCGAATTCGTGATGGCAATGTTGAAGAGCGAAATCAGGTATGCGAATGCATCAGAATCGCCGGTGCGGATAGTTACGCCATCCGGGTCAACGCCCGTGTTTTCTCCCGTCTCAGCGTCAGAAAGCGCACCGCTAAGAATCTGGGCGTCGTTCTCCGTTTCAAGGTCGGCCTCGGTCGGTTCGGAATCGGTGCCACCAGCATTGATGGTCGTGTCCGTGTTGTTTACTTCATGCGTGCCCGACGCACCGGATGATGCATCGCCGGTTTCAATAGAGCTACCTTCGCCGTCAGAAACAATGGGTTCTTCTGCGTCACCACCAGTGCCGCCATCTTCCCCGTCGCCCGCTGGCGTACCATCTGTTGTGTTTTCTCCATCTGCGCCAGGCTCACCGTCGAGCGACGCGTCGTCTGTCTGGCCATCAACACCGTCCTCGCCATCTTCGCCAGGAAGCTCATTAGGATCTGGATCTTCCGTTTGTCCGGAAGTGTCCACGGTCTCTTCGGAGGGAGTCTCTGTCTGCGTCTCGGTGACAGCCGTCTGCTCAACGGGCGTCTCCTGTATCACCGCAGGTGCTGGTTCAGGGGCAGGCTCGCCTTCTGCAATAGCCACTGTCACCGGGAAAAACGTTCCCCAGAACATTGCTGACATAACTGCCAAGCTCACGAACCTCACCGATAGTGTGTTTGTACGTATCATATGCGCACGCTTTTATAAGTTAACTTCCTCCGAGAGACACCGACTAAAGTGCAGAGTCTCTAGGGAGGGGAGGAGCAAGCTCCTCCTTCCCTTCCTGCGCACCGGCAGGCATATTTACCTT
>JAKFXQ010000026.1 GCA_021731295.1 Patescibacteria group bacterium | reverse complement strand
AGACGTCCCTGCCTGTGTCGGCACAAAGCGCTCATCAATCATTTTCCATGCGCGCCAGACCGGTGATAGGTCAACCCCTTCCGGTGGCGCGTCCGTCCCAAAGGCAAATACGGCGGACCCTACTTGTGAGTTTGAACCGGCAAAAAGACCGCCACCAAAACCAGCCGCACCCGCAATAATGGCAAGTGCAATTGCAACAGACAACGCGACGCCCTTAGAGCCTGATTCGTGCATCGGGGCATTCTAGCATGCACGTCCGCTGGTACGCACGCGTGCTACACTGTGAATCCATGACGATGTTCGCTGAAATCAGCATCATCATCGCAATAGCGACGGGAGTAGCCGTCGTTATGCGTCTCTTAAAACAGCCGCTCATCATTGGGCACATCTTGACTGGTCTCCTCGTAGGACCTTTTGTCTTAGGGCTCGTTGATTCTCACGAAATGCTCGCGCTTATGAGCGAGTTCGGCGTCGCCATCCTCCTCTTTACCGTCGGCCTCCATCTCTCCCCCACTATCATTCGGCAGTTCGGCAAAATTTCCCTCGTAACCGGTCTGGGGCAGGTCATCGTGACGTCTCTCGCCGGTCTCGCACTGTGCCTCGCCCTCGGGTACAGCGGTGTTGAGTCCTTCTATATAGGCGTGGCACTCGCGTTCTCCTCGACCATCATCATCATGAAGCTCATCGCGGATAAGGGCGAACTCGATGTACTCTACGCGCGCATCGCCGTCGGCTTCCTCTTGGTACAGGACGTTGTGGCAGTGCTCCTGCTCCTCGGCATTCCAATGTTCAGCGCCTCGGCATCAATCTTCGATTTGGTAAAGTTTATATTCGCCGGCGGCGTCTTGGTTGGCTTTATCTACGCCACGTCTCGCTTCTTCCTGTCCCGCATCAGTTCGTTCATCGAGGAAGACCGAGAGTTTCTTTTCCTCTTCGCCATCATGTGGGGTATCGGTGTTGCAGCACTCTTCAAAGAGCTTGGATTTTCGCTTGAGAGTGGTGCACTGATTGCCGGTGTCTCTCTGGCGACACTCTCGTCGCGCCAAGAAATGAGCGCGCGCCTCTCACCGTTACGCGACTTCTTTATCGTGCTTTTCTTTATCTCACTTGGCGCCCAACTCCAGCTCACCAATATTCTTGAGCTTGTTCCGACGGCGGTACTCCTCTCCTTGCTCGTCCTCATTGGCAATCCGCTCATTCTCATGGCTATCATGGGCTACCTTGGCTACAAGAAGCGCACGGCTCTGTCTACCGGTATGACCGTCGCGCAGATTAGCGAGTTTTCCCTCATCATGGTCGCGCTTGGCGTTTCCTTGGGTCATGTTTCGCAGTCCGTACTCTCGCTCGTGACATTGGTTGGTCTCATTACGATATTTGGCTCAACGTACCTCGTCTTGTACACGGACTGGATATACAAGCGCCTCGCTCCATTCCTGAGCGTCTTCGAGAGAACAGGTGCGAAAGAGAAGCGCACGCGTCGGCACAAGCCAGAAATCATCCTCTTTGGATGTAACCGTATTGGCTACAGCTTCTTGGAGACCTTGATGAAAATGGACAAGGAGTTTCTCGTTGTTGACTATGACCCCGCAACCGTGCGTGCGCTTGAAGCTGGCAACGTGCCTGTCGTCTTTGGCGATGCGTCGGATTTGGCTTTCCTAGAGACGATTGATTTCTCCAACGCTGAACTTATCGTCTCGACTATTCCCGACACGGACACAAACGCGCTCATAAACCGTGCCGCACAGGAGGACTCAGAAGATGCTGTCATCATTGTCGTGGCGCACCGCGCCGCAGATGCACTCGCGCACTACAATCAAGGCATCGACTACGTTATTGTTCCTCACCTCTTGGGCGGCAGACACGCGGCGGAGCTGGTCTTGAAACTCAAAGGCGAGAAGCGACGCTATGGCTCTGTCAGAAAGGAGCACATAGACGACCTGAACCTGCGTATCGCCATTGGTCACGAGGAATCGTCTCACGAAAAGTCGGCGTCCTGAGTGCGCTTTCCGAGCGGTGCCGGATTTGCTAGGATGGCTATATTATGGCGTTTTTAGAGGCGATTGCGGGCATATACTCGGCGCTCATTGAGCTCGTGGCAGTCGGCACTGCGGGAGCTAACACCGAATCGCGTGCGGCGCTCATGTTGCATAACACGCGAACTGGCGAGCTTGAGCCGTTCGTCTCGCAGAAGCCCGGAACGGTCAAAATGTACAACTGTGGCCCGACTGTCTACGGTCCCCAGCATATTGGCAATCTCTCAATGTTCGTCTTTGTTGACATTCTGCGTCGAACACTTGAGAGTCGCGGGGATGCCGTGAAGCAGGTTATCAACTTCACCGACGTGGGGCACTTAGTCTCTGATGCAGACGATGGCGAAGACAAGATGACCAAAGGTCTGAAGCGCGAGAAATTGACGCTGAATCTTGCGAACATGAAGAAGCTCGGCGTGAAGTACGCAGACGCATTCCTCGCGGATATCCGAACGCTGAACGTAAAGACGGACGGCACGCAGTTTCCATACGCGTCGGAGTACATCGCGGCACAAATCGCGATGGTGCAGACACTCGAAGAAAAGGGATACGCCTATGTAGGCAAGGAGGGCGTCTATTTCGACACATCAAAATTCGCGGACTACGGCAAACTTGGCAATATTGATCTCGCTGGATTGCGTGAAGGTGCACGCGTTGAGGCGCACCCGGATAAGCGCTCCCCTACCGACTTCTTGTTATGGAAGTTTGCGACGCCGGGCAAAACGGCGGCAAAGAAGAATGAGCTGCTCGGCTGGGAGTCGCCATGGGGCAAGGGCTTCCCTGGCTGGCACATTGAGTGCTCTGCAATGTCGCATTCAATCCTGGGAGACCAGATAGACATTCATACCGGCGGTATCGAACACATCCCTGTGCATCACAACAATGAGATTGCACAGTCGGAGGCCGCATCCGGCAAGAAGCCTTTCTCCCGCTTCTGGCTCCATCGCTCGCACTTGCAAATAGACGGTGCAAAGATTGCAAAGTCCAGCGGCAAAACCGTGTATCTCAAAGACATCGCAAAGAAAGGCTTCCATCCGCTCGCCTTCCGCTACTTGCTTTTGGGGAGTCACTATCGCTCCAGCGCCAGCTTCTCGTGGGAAGCGCTCGGTGCCGCACAACAGGCGTTCTTGCGCGTGCGCCGATTCGTAGACAGCGCGCCGACTGGCGGCACCGTTATTGCGGAATACATGGGACGATTTCGGGAAGCAGTCTATAATGACCTGAACACACCTGCTGCACTCGCCGTCTTGTGGGAAATGATGAAGGACAAGGATGTTTCCCCAGCGGATAGTCGTGCAACGATTCTCGCGATGGACGAGGTGCTCGGACTAGGACTTGCCGCGGAAGACGTGCGCGCGAAAGAGCTCAATGATAAGGAGTCCGGTCACGAAGTAACAGACATCTCTGACGAACTAAAGGCGCTGCTTACGGAGCGCGATAAGGCGCGAGCAGAAAAGCGCTGGGATGATGCGGACACGCTGCGTGGCGAAATCGAGAAGCGTGGATTTGCAGTGGTTGACTCCAAAGACGGCGCCAAACTGGTTCAGCACGCGTAGTCAGGGTGCGATAACGAGGTTCATCAAGCGTCCCGGGACGTAGATGGCGCGCGTGATGGTTGCCTCTCCGAGCCACTGCTCTGCGGCAACGTGCGCGGCCTCGCGCACATCAGACTCTACAGAATCCGCCGGGAGTGTTACCGTCGTGCGCATCTTTCCGTTTATCTGAATGGCGATGGTCATGGTGTCGGCAACCAGTTTCCGCTCGTCATATCGTGGCCATTTCTCCAAATGAACAGAAAAACGACGCCTCATGAGAGCCCAGAGCTCTTCCGCAACGTGCGGCACAAACGGCGCAACGACCACGAGGAACGTCTCGTACTGCTTCTTCGTGATGCCATGCTTTTCGGCAACATTGAGAAACGTCATCATTTGCGCGATGGCGGTATTGAACTTCATCTGCGGAATATCTTCCGTCACTTTCTTGATGGTCTGGTGGAGGGCGCGTTCCGTTTCAGCGCTCTTCTGCACGAGGTTCGTGTGGAGTTTGTAGAGGCGTTCGATAAACCGACGCACGCCGACGACGCTGTCAGGATTCCACGGATAGCTGGAAACTTCATTGTACGGACCAATAAACGCGAGATACATTCGCACAGTGTCAGCGCCGAGGCGCGCAACGACTTCGTCTGGATCAATGACGTTGCCCTTCGACTTAGACATTTTTGTACCGTCAGGACCCATGATGAGCGAGCGGTTCATACGACGCGTATAGGGCTCTGCATCCTTAACAAGCTTTAGGTCATACATTGCCTTCTGCCAGAAGCGGCTGTACAGCAGGTGCATCGTCGTATGTTCTGCGCCGCCCGAATACAAATCTATTGGCATCCACGTCTTCAATTTCTTCGGGTCAGCAAATGCTTTCTTGTTCTTCGGGTCCGTGTAGCGCTGGAAGTACCACGACGAGTCTACGAACGTATCCAGTGTGTCCGTCTCGCGCTCCGCCTTCCCTTTGCACTGCGGACATTTCACACTGACCCATTTCTTTGCCTTTGCGAGCGGTGACTTCCCTGTTCCCTCGGGGAGATAGTCTTTTACTTCTGGGAGTTTTACCGGAAGCTCTTTCTCTTTGACGGCAACCTCACCACAGTGCGGACAGTGGACGATAGGAATCGGCACGCCCCAATAGCGCTGACGCGAAACTATCCAGTCGCGCAGTTTGTATGTCTTGCGTGGGATGCCGTACGTTTCTGCCATACGCGTTCGCGCTTCGGCACTTGGAAGGCCTGAGAACTCACCTGAGTCGTGCAGGATGCCCTCTTCTGTATACGGCGCGTCTCCCGCCAGATAGCGCTCGAAGAGATAGCGATGGTGCCCCCACGACATGACTTCCAGCACCTCCTCCTTACGAGCACGCACAAGACTGTGGCGTCCGTCTTCAACTTCCGAGTGCACCCGCTGGGTGCTCTTGAGCACCACTTCGTACGCGGGGCCTACGGAGCTTTGATTCTTCTGTTTCGTGTGTCGAAAACCGGAATACGCGATGGTCGGGAAAATCTCACGACGTATCTCAAAGTCAGTAAAGCCCGTTTCTTCGATTATCTCGCGGCGGAGCGCGGTCAGGTTATCCTCGCCCTCGTCTAGTCCGCCCCCAGCAAAATGCACATGGTGTTCATCTTCCTGTATGAGATAGAAGTTTCCATCCTCGTCACGGATGATTGGGTCCACGATGCGCCGGAAGATTGACTCCGCGCCCGGACGCTCAGCGTCAGGCCCAGTGCCGACAAAAGGCTTTGCAATGACGGAACGAATCGGCAAATCAAACTGACGAGCGAATGCGAAGTCGCGTTCGTCGTGCGCGGGCACTGCCATGATTGCGCCCGTGCCGTAGTGAGCGAGCACATAGTCTGCAATAAAGACGGGAATGGCCTCACCCGTTGCTGGGTTCTTCGCCATTACTCCCTGCAGACGTACGCCCGTCTTATCTTTGGCGTCCTTCTGTCGTTCGAGGTCTGTTTTTTTTGAGGCAAGCTTCACGTACGCTCGTACCTCATCGTTATTCTCAAACACGGTGCCGTGTTCGAGTGCACGTTTTACCCACGGATGCTCAGGTGCGAGAACGAGATATGTGGCTCCGAAGAGTGTGTCGGCACGCGTCGTAAACACACGAATAGTCGGCCGCAGCCACATGACAACATCAGGCTCAGTATTGCCGGTGAAGTGAGGTTCATTAGATTGACCTAGCGTTATCGGTGTAAGCAGCAGCTCGGACAACTCTTTGGCCTGTGCATCCGAAACGGCGTAGTCTCGCGGGTCATGAAGAATGGTTATTGACGGTGCATTTTTCCGAATCTTGGGGCCGTCAAACTGCCACTCAAATCGCTTGTCAAAATTGCGCGGACGATCCTTGAAATTCCTACTTACAAATCCACCTACGGTGACGAGTCGTGCAATCGGGCGCTCCAGTTTCTCCAATACCTTAAGTGCGACTACTGCGCCCAAACTATGTCCGCATAACACGGTGTTCTCATCGTAGGTCGTCGCAGCAAGCGCGGCGGCAACTTGCTCCTTCTCGCTTGGTCTATTTGTATTAGGCAACTCAGGAATGATGACTTCATGGCCCATGTCCTCCAACTTCTGTTTCGCCCAAATCCACCGCGGTCTGTCTGGGCCACTTTGAAAACCGTGCAGAATCACAAACTTATATGTACGCCCCATCTCCAACGGGAAATCTATTTGCGCACCTTCAGAGCGTCCAATCCAATTTCGCTGAGAGTCCTTTATTTGCTCAGGCCAATCGAGGAAGTCCAAATCATCAATGAGTCTGTCGGCATATTGAGTGATGCGCATATTCCACTGCATCATTTCCTTCTGAACGACTTCCGTACCACAGCGTTCACATTTCCCATCCACCACCTGTTCATTGGCGAGCACCGTTTTACACGATGAGCACCAGTTTGCCGGTGTGTTCTTGCGGTACGCGAGACCGTTCTTGAAGAATTGGAGAAACATCCACTGCGTCCATTTGTAGTACTCCGGATCACACGTGATGACTTCCCTGCTCCAGTCGAAGGACGCGCCCATGGACGCGATCTGCTTCTTCATGCGTGCGATGTTGCCGTACGTCCATTTACGCGGGTTCAGCTTGTTTTTAATGGCGGCGTTTTCAGCAGGCAGACCGAATGCATCGAACCCGATCGGGTACATGACGTTCTTGCCACGCATACGTTCGTAGCGTGCCAAAATGTCCGGCACAGCAAAGGCGTACCAATGACCGACGTGGAGGTTGCCTGAAGGGTATGGGAACTCCGTCAGCAGATAGAACTTCTTTTTTCCCGGAACAGCGTCTTTGGTGCGATGGAGTTTGGCGGCCTCCCACTTTTTCTGCCACTTTTTCTCGATTTTCTTGTGGTCGTACCGCTGCATGGGAGAAGACTAGCATGGTCGGCCTCCATATGAAAAGGGCGCAGTTGCGCCCCTTTCTGCTTCTCTGGTGTGCCCCTACACGGGGCACTGCTTGAGCTCTTCGAGCACTTGGCGTTCACGCTGTCCGACCGCAAAGTCGTCCACGTAGTAGTGGATGTTCTTGCAGATGCTGGAGAAGACGTGGAGGTCGATCTCACCGAGATCGTACCCTTGCGACTTCAGGAGTGCGAGCGCCCGTCTCATTGCCGGCTCCGCCAGCCACACGAACGGTCCTTCGACGCTCCGGAGCATCGTGCACGCGCCACGCATGGCGTTGAGGCTCAAGCCACCAATGCCCATCTTTCGCAGGGCTTCGATGCCGTCAAGCTCAACCTGAAGCTCCTTGCGGCGCTCCGGCGTACATACTTCGGCCGCGTTAAGCGGCGAGACGGCAAGCATCAACGCTGCCGCTAGTGCCATTCTCGTACTCATGTGTACCTCACTGCTCTAGCCCCGCCGCGTTATACCACGCGGCGGGGTTCTGACAAGGAGTCGCTAGAGTGGGAGCGGGACTGCGGTCGGCATGCCCTTTGGGTACTGTGGGTAGCGCTCGGGGTCAATCGAGCGGTCAAAGCAGACCTCGCCTGCACCATGCTGCCAGCTTTCTTCACCAGTTACGGGACGTGTCGTTCCGGTTTGTGTGCTCTCGGCATTGAAATCGGCACAGAGCGTAAACGTATCGTCACCAGTCTTAGTGTACCCGTATGAATCGTTGGACTGAGGATCCACTGGAAGCGAGAAACCGCTAATCGGGTCTGTGAGCGTTTCGAGCGTCTCAGGGAGAGCACCGGTAGTACGATACAGCTCCACAAGCTGCCACTGAATCGTCTGAAGGTCAGACACCTTTTGGGCATCGAAACGATAGAGACGTACCTGTGAGGGCGAGCCCATGATGAAGAATCCGGAGACGATAGAAGCAACGACAAGTGCCCCTGCC
>JAKFXQ010000049.1 GCA_021731295.1 Patescibacteria group bacterium | reverse complement strand
CCCTCGTTCAAGACAATCGGTGTCGATGTGGCACCTGGGCATCCCGCTCCGGAGATAGAGACGAAGTGGTAGCCTGCGCGTCCGTCCTCATTTATGAAGTGATCGACGTTCGAGTTCACCGCGACAGACGTGTTGTTCTGAACCAATCCGCCGTCGATCCTGAGTCCCCACGAGGAGGAGGAAGCCGCAGTTCCACCGTTGTCGTTTATCACATTCTTGATGAGCGTAATCGTCGCAGGGAGGTCGTCGTTCTGAATGGTACAGATCTTGTTCTCGCCATCAGCGATGGTGAGCTGTCCGCCCGCATCACAGTCATCCGCTCCGTTAGGGAACGATGCGACATAACCCGAGACGCCTGTCTCGCCGACGCTGTAGGTGTCAGCTGCGATATTCGTCGGGACGCCAGAGGTGACAGGAGTTACCACGACGCCGTTATCGACGAAGAGCTGGAAGTCGCCGACGACATTATTGCCGCCGTTGTCGTTGATGATCTCTTTCGTCACGGTAATTGTCGCCAAGCGCGGCTGGTTCTCACCGCAGATGAACTCATTGTTGTGGCGAGTCTGAATCGCGCGGAAAGCAACGTCGAGCGTTACCGCGTCGGTCTGCGTGATGTTATCGAGCGCCGTGCCGTCACAGTCGACACCCGGGTCAACGCTCGGGTTTACACCGCCGTTTCCGGGAACCGGGTCGAGGGTGAGCGTGCCAAAGCACCATGCTTTCGCAATGTAGCGGGTCGCGCCGCCAGGGATGCCACCTTCTTCATCCCAGATGTTAGTTTCAGAGTCAGCAAGGGTTGCGGAGAAAATGTTGTCTTCTCCAAACAGGGTGGTGAGCGTCATGACGCCGTCCGTGATGGCGTTTTCGCCTTCCTCATAGACGTTGTCGCCATCGTCAGCCCACCAGAACATTTGTAGGTTGTCGGCGAGCTCGCCGTCCCACGTGTCGTTCGGGTCGTCTGCCACGTCGCCGTCGCCCAATTCAGGCTCCGTCGAAGACATGTCGTCGTTAGACGTGAGCGCCATGTCGAGACACATGTATGCCTCGTTCGAACCAGCGTGAAGCGAGATAGTGTCCTCGCCCTCATCGTCTGGTTTGATGTCAGTGAAGTTGAAGAAGAGGAATCCTTCCGTCAAATCTGACGCAGGGAAGCTCGTCTCGCACGGTGTTCCCGCGACAGGGAAGACCGCGTCACCAACCCACTCCCACTCGGGAACTTCTTCAGTACCCACGTTCGTACAACGGTTGCCGTTGTAGTAGCTGTCGTTATCGATTTTAAGGTCGATGTCGCCAGCGGCGAACGTGTTGCCGGTGGAGCGCTCCGTGTCGGAGAAGAACGCACCGGTCGCTCCTGTCGCAATCGCACCTCCTGCGGCCGCAACGAGAAGCATGCTAAGTAATATGCGCTTCATAAGAATGTTCGCTTGGTTCCCCTAGATAAATAATGTTTGATAAACCCTTGCTGCTTTCTCTGCAGCCCGCTGGGCACTCTTGCGAATGCCCAATACGGCTAGAGAGAACTAGACTTACTGAGCTGGAGCTGGAGAAACCGCGTTCGTGATTACACACGTTGGGTTTACGCCTGCCACAACCTCCATTGTTCCTACGCCTGTGTCTCCGACTTCAGAACAACCGCCGCTAAACGAGGCATTAAATACCACGTTGGCTGGAATGCCTGAGTAGACTTCGGAAATAGAATACGTTCCGACAGGAAGACCTGCTGTCGGAATATTGTCCGTTACCACCATGGCGTCGCCTGGACCATCAATCGTGAGAGTGAAGTCAGTTACGTCAACGCCGGCGATTTGGTCACTGGTGAAGGTGACCACCTTGTCCACCGTCACAGTGGCCGTCTCCGGCTCTGTGTCGATTGGGTTACAGCGGAAGTCTGCGTTGTTACGAGACTGTTCGATGTAGAACTGAAGGTCAGCCGTCCAAGAGTCGGTCTGTGCCTCGTTGCCCATTGCCTCGCCATCACAGCTGAGGTCATTGCCAACAACCGAGATTTCACCTGCACACCAGTACACACCGATGTACTGCGTCACGTCACCCTGGATAGGGCCGTCGCTTGTTGTCGAGTCTGCGAGTGCCCACGTCTGGTTGACGAGGGAAGCAGCTGAAACAGGAGCGCCGAAGTTGTCCTCGCCCTCCTCGTAGATGTTGTCTCCATCATCCGCCCATGCAAAGAAGAAGAGATTTTCATCGAGTTCGGAATCAGCGAGTGTAAGACCATGCGTCACGTCACCAGCGTCGTCTTCCGGCTCTGTAGCGGTTTCAACTGGGTCAGCTCCGCCAACGTTCTGGAGAGAAACACACATCCATGCATCGTTGTTATCAACGTGGATGGAAACAGTGTTTTCACCCTCGTCGCCCGGCTTGATGTCGTCGAAATCGAAAAAGGTCCCGATGTCTACGGAGTCCTCGTCGATGTTCGCAAGCGGCCACGTACCGACACAGGAAGTTCCTGCCTCAGGGTACTGGAGGGGATTTGCGGTGTTGAATGCATCCCACTCAGGCTGTGTGTCCATGGCCTCACCGACGATTGGCTGCATTGTTTCTGGGTCGAGGGTCACATTTGCCTCTGGAATCCAGTGGTACGTCTGGCCAACGAGTGTACAAACCATGCCGTTGTAATGAGCAACGCTGTCGATGCGGAGGTCCAATGAACCAGCCGCAAACGTGTTGCCTGTGGACGTCTCAGTATCCGAGAAGAATGCGCCAGTTGCACCAGCTGCGATTGCTCCTACGAACACAATCATTCCCAAGCTTAAAAGAATTCTTTGCATATATTCGTTCTGAATAAATTTATAAAGACTGCTAATGATGCTGTATCTGATCCGGTAACTCGCCACAGTTCTCTCTGCGCCGAGTCTCCGGTCCCCTACAGCCCGTTGGGCATTCTTGCGAACGCCCAAAACGGCTAGAGAGGACTAGTTCAAAGGTAAGGCCGATGCCTCCTTTGGATCATCGTCTACGTCACCTGCAGTGTGACCTGCTGGGACAGCGGCGCCCCACCAGTTGTTTTCTGCATCGAGTAGACCCGCTCCTGCGTCACCGTCACGAACCTTGATACCGCCAACCCCGTTGAAGTTGTTGTAATTGACGTTTGCGTCATTTACGAAGTTCTCAAGGATGGCGTACGTGCTGGTGATGGAGTCCGCGAAGTCGTTCTCTGTAATGTCCGAAGCCGTCGATTCGTTGCCGAGCGCGAGGCCACCAGCGACTATCGTGCCGGTGAAATCGTTCTCAAAGAAGTCGACGTTCGTAGATGCCAGTGCGACACTCGCCGTGCCGTTGACATACGCAATCTGTCCAGCGCCAACTCCGTTCAAGATGTTGTTGCTGACGGTTACGTTTGTCTGGCCTCCGTCAGTCAAGAATGCATTCGTTCCGCCCGTTACAGACGAGAGACGATTGCTGTTGACGAGGATGCCAGTACGACCACCGGAGATGCGAAGTGCAGCGATGCCGCCTGTCGCGTCAATGATGTCGAAGCCACGAACGGTCACGTTGTTTGCTGCGATGACCATCGCGCCTGCCTCACCCGAGGTCTGACCGATGACGAACGTGGAAGCTGCACCTGCACCTGCAAGCTCAACTTCTTTCGTGATGCTAACGTCTTCACCGTATGAACCTGCCGCGACACAGATTGTGTCACCGTTCACGGTGCTAGCGTCGTCGATAGCGGCCTGAATGGTTGCGAAGTCAGCTGGAACGTTTACGTCACATGCCTCACCAACTGGTGCGACGTATGTTGCCAAGTCAGCTCCTACTTCTGCGCGCTGAACAGGCTCTTCGTCATCCAACGGTGGAAGGGAAGAGCAGAGGAAGTCTGCGTTGTTACGAGACTGAACCGCGTGGAAGTGCACATCCACAGATATGCCGTCTGTCTGTGCAATGTTGTGGTCACCGGCGCCGTTGCAGGTGAAGCCGATGCGGTCTGTTTCTGCGTTTGGCGGGTTCGTGTTCACGCCGTCCTGCAGAACCGGAGCCTGGACCATGGTGCCGAAGCACCAGCCCTTGCCTATGTAGGACGTCTGGCCGCCCTGAAGTGGCGTGTCTGGCGTCTCGCCACCTTCCGCGATAGCAAGCCATTCGCCGAGGAATGCGTCGCCCGGAGGGCCGCTCAAATCCTCGATGATTGTTTCGTCTGACTCGAATACGTTATCGCCGTCGTCATACCAGAAGAGGAACGACAGGTAATCCTGCAGTTCGCCATCCAGGGGACCATTATCCGACGTATCGCCCGCGTCTACCTCTGGCTCGTTGACGATGTTCTCGGGAGTAGCAGTCAGGTCAAACGCCATACAAGCGAATGCATCGTTTTGGACGTGGAGAGAGATGGTGTCTTCTCCGTAGTCTCCCGGTTTCAAGTCACGGAAGCTAAAGAAGAGACATGGCTGGTCGTTGTTTGGTCCGCAGGTGTCTAAGTCACGAAGCGTCCACGAATTGGCCGTGTTCGGTCCCCATGCGCCCGTCGCATCTTCGAGGTCTACAGAGGGGTCGTTCCAATCGAAGCCGTAGCTCGTGTTGTCAATTGTTAAGTCGAGAGCACCGGCGGCAAACGTGTTGCCGGTCGATGTTTCAGTGTCCGAGAAAAAAGCACCCGTGGCTCCTGCCGCGAGTGCTCCCACGAACACTATCGTTCCCAATCCCATGATGATCCGTCGGATTGATTGTGTTTCCATAATAGTTATTTTATTTTTTTAGTGAATCTGCTTTGTGCTTCGATGAACCGACCACATCGTTACGACAACGCTGGTAATTGTGCGCACCTACTATGAAAGACTCATGAGGGCGCACTTTCTTACCGATGCCGCACGCTGCGTCGGGTAAAGAACGATTTGTGCTGTATCGCTACAGCCCGCTCAGTCCCACTTGCGTGAGGCGTAGTACGGCTGTGTTGAGTTGTGTCTTTAGGGAAGCGGATTCGTAACGCCACACACGAACCCGTCTCGCGATAGTTGTGTACTGTCTCCTTCGGTACCCAAGTTTCCCGTTGGAGAACGAGACAGTATGCGCATCGCGATGTCTACATTCATCGGCACAGGAAACATTCCTCACCGATGAACACACCGTAGCACGCATTATTTTTTTACTAGTCTTGTGCGTTTGCCAGAAACGATGCGCAAACTGGGGAAAACGTGTGCGTCGCGTGCGGAACAACACTGTGGATTGTGTGTGGATTACGCGTGGACAGAACCAGCGCGCAAATACTGAATCATTACGAAAATATTTTCGCGCACGTCAAAGATGACAAGAGCGCGCGAATGTGTCGCGCGCTCTTGCGAACTGCTTTTATTTGTTCTGCTACGCTATTCCGTGCGGTGTGCTTTGCGAATCTCGTCGAAATACAATTTGAACGCAGTGCGCAGAAAGACGCGAGCTTCTTCGAGAATGCGTTCAGCAGAGCCGGCATTCTCTGGGTCGTTGCGAGCAGCTATCGCGTCTGAGAAAGAAGTCTTCGCCGCTAACGCTTGTACGTCCGCTTTAGCGACAACTTCCGAATCGAGCCCTGCTTGCATGTGCCGGCCGCCGAGTTCATGGAACTCGGCATCCAGAACGTCGAATTCTTTCTGATTGAAACTTAATTCAGAAATGAAGCCCAGTATCCGTGCTTCTTCCGCGTCGAACTTGCGAAGCAGTTCGGCTTCAGCTTCCGCCTGGGAGACTTCTGCCACCGGCTCCTGGGGGGTAACGGGTGTAGCCTCTGTCGGTTGCTCTACAGGAGTCTCTGGCTCTGGCGCGGCCGGTTCGGGAACATGTGTTTCCGGTGTCAGTCGATCATGACTTTTGTCTTCGCCATTTCCTCGTCCGCCACCGCCACCTCCAGCGCCCATTTCGAATGCCATAGTCTCAAGGAGTGATTGCTAATACGAATACGATACCACGGGGACTATTATTTGGGGCCAGTCTGACGAACACGCGCTGCTTTCATGGCATCGTAAAGCAAGATTGCGGCAGAAAACGTTGCGTCCTTTGCGAGTTTGATTCGGTCTGCGTACGTTGCTGGGTCCGGTTTTATCGTGTCCCTAAGGAATGCCGCTGCACCTGAAGCCCGCTTTGCAATATCAAGCATCCTAGAAATCTCGTTGATAGTTTCGAGCGGCATGGTTGAACGTACGTCGATAGGCTGGACAGAGGGCAGTGCTTCAAGTGGTTCTTCGCCCCCGGAGAGTTGAGAGTACGACGCGACGCCGCTCATGTCTTGGTCTGTAAGATAAATCTGAAAGGCCAGACGCAATGCTTCTATGCCTTTATCTATCGCGGCGACATCTTGCGTCTTGTCGAGCTGCGCGAGCTCGTTGCGAACGGTATTGAGCAATTCCTCCTCCTCGCGAGAGAACTGTTTCTCTGCCGGAGCCTTCATAATCTCCTGGCGACGTGCCGCGAAGTCAACAAGCTCTGCGGGCTTCTCGGGAATCTTTGGCGTTTTTGGAGGCCCTTCGTTTCCGTTCATGAATAAATACTAGCACAACGCAAAAACACGCTATTGCCGCATCCATGAATTCGTGGCATACAGAGCGTGGTTAAGGGGTAGAAGTCTAGCGAAAGGAGGCCGCTATGCGGCTCAAGATACTCGGTACGTGCGTGCTTTCGCTCATGTTGGGCGGATGTTTGGTTACCTCGCACGAGCACTTCAACTCGGCGGAAGGGGAGTCCATACCGCTGCCGCACGGCCGCTACCAGTGCGATTTGGTGGGCGAGTACGTCGATCTGATTAAAGAGGAAATCATGGTGCATGCGCACGAAGTGAGCGGCGCCTTTTTCGAGCCATTCGAAGGACGTATGGTGCTCATTGAAAGGGAAGGCGGGCGCCAGTATGAAATCTTCAAGGGGCCTCATCGTTCGTACGTGTACGCGTTCCAAAAGTACGACGGGTCGACGTACGTGGTGTCGAAGCCGCTGCCGTCATCGAAAGGGCACGTGAACATGTTCTTCCGTATTGAAGGACTGACGCTCACGTTGCTCGCGCATTCGAAGCCGGACGTGCTGTTCAAGCGGGCGGCCGACTACGACCTGATACTGACTCGCGAGCTGAACATTCCAGTCGTCTTCGGCGAGAAGCGTCTGGAACGTGCGTTCCTCGACCTGACGATGCTCAACCGGTACTTGGTGCCGGTGTCGGTGTGCAAATTCCTCGGGTAAGGGAAGAAAGGGGGCGCGTTCGCGGTGCGGACGCGCCCTTCTGTATTGTGTGTTGACGCCAGCGGGCGTGGCAGACACAATTCTGCCAGCCAGATCTGGGGTGGTCCCAGTGTGGCGAGAGATTGGAGTTCAGCAATGGAGGACGCCAATACATTTGAGCGCATCGTTCGCGTCTCGAGACGGGACTCGATAGACGAAGGCCTCATCGAACTAGGCCTTCCCAACGAAGTGACGCCGGAAGCGCTGAAGCACGTTCCGCTCGGCGTGGCCGGTCGCACTCGCGTCACGATGTTTCGGTTGGGACGGTGGGTCGACACGGACGAAGAGCTTCGCGAGGAGTTCTTGCGGCGCGACCTCGTGCCGGCGGATGCGAACACGATGATTGATTTGAATGTTCAGCATCCGTCGCTTTTGGAAACGCACCCGAACGCGACACACTGGTTCGACGGAGCACACTGGAACTATATGTCGTTCCGGGAACGCCTCGGCGCACCGCTTGTCGTCGTGAACGTGAATCGTCGCGAGACCAAGCGTTCCGGTTGGCAACCGTTCTGGTGGTACGTTGGCATCCCGGCCGAGTATCAGTAATTGCGGTGTCCGCGAAGAGGAGGCCGAGCGCGCGCGCTCGGCCTTTCTGTATTGACGTGGGCAGGTAAGGCGACCACAATCGCGGCAGCCGCGACGCTGTGTTTGCGGCACCTAGACCATAGGTGATAGATGGAAACGGAAGTAAAGAGAAGTCCCGTCGTGCACCGCACGGTGCGCATCGTACCGTATGCCACCGTCACGGAGACACTGCGCTCCATGAAAGGGTGGGGTAT
>JAKFXQ010000039.1 GCA_021731295.1 Patescibacteria group bacterium | reverse complement strand
ATCTGAGACCATTTATTGTGTCCTCCCATGCGCGCCACTATACACACCCCGTGCGATACTTTCCAGAATGACGACGGCTATTGTCCCGGCGCACAATGAAGTCGCACGCATCAGCACGGTGCTCTCTGTTCTTGCGGCGTATCCGGGCTTTTCGGAAATCATCGTCGTTGACGACGGATCGACGGACGGGACCGCGGAGCGCGCGCGAGCCTTCCCCGTACGAATTATTCGTCACGAGGAAAACCGAGGGAAGGGGGCGGCACTTGAGAGTGGTGTCCGTGCGTGCGCTGCACAGACACTTTTTTTCTGCGACGCCGACATCATAGGACTCACGCCTGACATCATCGCGAAGACGCTGGGTCCTGTAGAGAGAAGGGAGGTCGAGATGTTCGTGGCCTCACGCGAACGAGCACGCTATTCTCGATTACGCTTCGCGCTCATCAACTCACCCGTGCTCGACGGCCAGCGCGCGCTCACGCGTGCTCTGTGGGACAAGGTCCCCGGCGAATTCAAACGTCAGTTCGAGATTGAGACAGCGCTAAATCATTTTGCCCAGCGCTCGGAAAAGGGGATGGCGACACGCGTCTTTTCAGAGATTCGACAGGCGACAAAGGAGGTGAAGTACGGACCTCTCGCCGGCAGGATGCGTCGTGCGATGATGTATATTCAGATTATGCGCGCAAACATGCGACTCAAATCATATGCGTAGGTGGATGATTATCGGTGCGGGCATCATCCTGTTTCAGATAGCAGTACTGTTCGTCATGGGACAACCCGCTTTGTGTGAGTGTGGGTACATAAAGTTCTGGGAGGGAACAGTGTTGAGCGAGGGGAATTCGCAACACCTCTCGGACTGGTACACGCCCTCGCACGTGATTCACGGCTTTCTGTTTTACCTCCTCTTCTGGTTTTTGTTCCCGCGCGCGTCGGTATGGCTACGACTCGTCTTAGCGATTGGGCTCGAGGCGTCGTGGGAAATACTGGAAAACACGCCGTGGGTCATTGATAGGTACCGCGAGCAGGCGCTCGCACAGGGCTATGTCGGTGACTCGGTACTCAATTCGACTATGGATACGCTCGCGATGGTCGCAGGGTTTTTCATCGCCCGGCGCATACCTATAGTGGTATCCGTGATTGCTGTTCTTCTCATGGAAGTGTTTGTCGGCGCGATGATTCGAGACAATCTTCTCTTAAACGTCGTTCAGCTCCTGTATCCGCTGGAGTTCGTATCCGAGTGGCAGAGCGCCCAGTAGCTACAGCCCGAGCGTCGGCTTTTTCTTCTCGTACCCGATGTGTAGATAGCCCTTGTCGGTGACCATGCGGCCGCGCGGCGTGCGCTCAAGGAGTCCCAGCTGCATGAGATATGGCTCATGCACTTCTTCGACGGTTGCGTCCTCTTCGGAGAGTGCTGCTGCCAACGTCTTGAGCCCCACCGGCTTTCCTTCAAACTTATCAACGAGCGCCGTGAGAATATCTCTGTCGGTTTGGTTGAGTCCCAATTCATCAATCTCCAAGAGAGCGAGTGCCTTACGCACTGTCTTTGCAGACATGGCTTCGCCAGTAACTGCTGCGAAGTCACGGGCACGCTTTAGAAGGTAGTTCGCGGTGCGTGGCGTTGCGCGAGAGCGACGTGCCACTTCTCGGATGGACTCAGCGTCTGCCGTGATGCCAAGGATTTCGCTCGAGCGCGTGAGGATGCGCACAATTTCGTCTTCTGTGTAATAGGTGAGACGGAAAGTGCCGCCCGAGAAGCGACTGCGCAGAGGGGCGCTGAGCATCGAAATACGTGTCGTCGCCGCGATGAGTGTGAACGGCGGAAGCTCTAGTTGCACGGTGCGCGCAGACGGTCCCTTCCCGATGACGATATCAAGCACCCCCGCTTCCATCGCAGGATAGAGCACTTCTTCGATTGCGCGATTCAAACGATGCACTTCATCTATAAAGAGAACGTCGCCAGGAGAGAGGTTGGTGAGGATGGCGGCAAGGTCGCCGACGCGCTCTATGGCGGGCCCCGATGTTGAACGAAGTGAGGTACCAATCTCGCGCGTGATGAGATGGGCGAGCGTTGTCTTGCCTAAGCCGGGCGGTCCGTACAAAAGGACGTGCTCAGGTTGCTGCTCTCGTCCTTTAGCGGCAGCAAGAAGGATGCGGAGGTTCTCCTTGATGGTCGGTTGTCCTATATAGTCATCCCAGAGGGAGGGGCGCAGGGCCTGGTCAAGCGATTTCTGGCTATGTAGAGCGCTTTTATCGGCATCAGGCATAAAGGACGTAAGTATTGACAAGAGGTGTATGTGTGATAGAGTGTCCGTGGCTCGCTTCTCTCTCACAGAGGCTTGAATTTCGCAGCGACTCTGGGACTTTATCGAGGATGGTAGTGGTATCCAGTACTTTCCGTGGCACGGACGTTTTGTCTCATGCTCCGAAGAGTACTGGATGCGCTGCTCCTCCCCTTAGGTGATGCTCCTCTTTCGATATCCGAAAGTGTCGCTGCGAAATTCAGGCCTTCGTGCTTGCAGCACGATACCATCCACGACTGCGCGCGCCAACCATGGCGCGCGCTTTCGCGTTACTAATCGTCATCGGTCAAAGAGAGTGTCGTCGTGCAGGTTCACCATGCGATCCAATTCTTCGAAAGAGGTGACGCCACGAAGCACTTTGATGACGCCGTCATGTGCCATGCGGCGAATGTCTTGGTGCTGGGCGGCTTTCCAGAGTTCGCGCTCACTCGACGTGGTGCGCACAGCTGCTTCCATTTCACGATCCATGAGGATAACTTCAACCACGGTGATGCGGCCCTTGTAGCCAAGGCCACCACATTTTTCGCATCCCTTTGGAATCCACATGGAGCCATGATCTTCCGGGAGGTCTTCTGGGTGTGGGGTCGTTTTTATGAGGGCGTCGATGGCGACTTTCGTATCCCCCTCGATAGGTACTTTTACCGCACAGTTGGTGCAGAGTTTTCGGACGAGGCGTTGTGCCATGGCGACCGTGAGCGACGCACCGAGAATTTCAGGCGAGATGCCCATACTAATGAGTCGAGGAAAGGTGCCGGCAGCATCGTTGGTGTGGAGCGTTGAAAAGACGAGGTGCCCGGTCAGTGACGCGTGCACCGCCGTTGCGGCAACTTCAGCGTCGCGGATTTCGCCGACCATGATGATGTCCGGGTCTTGGCGCAGTGTGGAGCGCAGCCCTGAGGCAAACGTGTAGGACTTGGAAACCTGTGTCTGCACGATGCCGGGAAGGTGGTACTCAATCGGGTCTTCGATGGTGACGATTTTAATGCCAGGATCGTGCACTCTCCGCAAAAAGGCGTAGAGAGTAGTGGTCTTACCAGAACCGGTCGGCCCCGTATTCAGAATGAGACCGTTCGGTTTTGCTATCTCTGCCTCGAATATCTTCATCAAGTACGAATCGAAGCCAAGCTTTTCGAAGGGGAGGGCGATGGTCGACGGATCAAGAATACGCATAACGATGGTTTCAGCGTACGCGCCGGGCAAGACGGACGAACGTATTTCAATCTCTTTCTCGTTCACGACGATAGAAAAGCGTCCGTCCTGCGCCGCGTTCTTGATATTGAGCTTGAGGCCCGAGAGCAGTTTGATGCGGCTGGAGATGAGGCCGTAGGTGGTGAAGTCGAATTGCGTAATCTCGGTCAACACGCCATCGAGGCGACAGCGCATGCGCACAATCTCGTCTTCTGGTTCGAGGTGGACATCGGATGCGCCAAGCGAGAGCGCTCCCGCCATGATGACTTCAAGGATGCGCGATACGCGGTGCACGTCTTTGGATGCCGAGTGTCCGGCGACCGCCTCTTTCAAATCCTTCAGCGTCTTCACGACCGCAAGCATTTGCTGAATAGTTTCGTTCGATAGGGTGAGCACGCCCGCCTCTGTTTCCGTTGCGTACGAGATGTCACGGAATCGCTCCCACGCATGCTCGAGAGAAGCGCGCGACACAATGAAGCGACGCGCTTCGTACCCTAACGATTCGAGCGCACGAATCGATTTGATGGAGTCTTCGCGTTCGGGCGCACGCATGCCCACGAAAACTTTCTTGTTTATTTTTCTGAATGCGGCCACCTCGGTCGCGCGAGCGACGTCCTCTGGAATGAGCCGCAGCGCATCGGTGTCGATAGATTTATTCGTGAGGTCAACGTAGTCAACGCCGTACTTTCCCGCAAGCATTTCAGCGAGCTGCTCTTCTTCTCGTCTTCGCAGTTCGCCCAGACGCTCGTCGCGCTTGGTGTCATCAGTGAACTGTGCCATTCGCACAATTGTACCGCATCGGTACAATGGCCCTATGGAGTTCGTTGTACGTACCATGGAGGAACTGGAGCGCGCCGCGCAGGTCGTGTTGGATGATTTGCCAGCGCGCACAGATGGCGCCACCCTGGTTACGCTCTCGGGAGAGCTTGGCGCAGGGAAGACGGCGTTCGTGCAATCAGTGGCTCACCTCTTGGGCATCACGGAAACCGTCACCTCTCCGACGTTCGTTATAGAAAAGGAGTACGACGTAACCGAAGGGGGTTTCGAACACCTCGCGCATATAGATGCGTATCGTCTCACTGGCGAGCGCGAGCTCGAAACGATTGGCTGGCGCGAGTTACTGGTGCGGCCGAAGACACTCGTCCTGCTTGAGTGGCCGGAGCGTATCCCCGAAGTGTTGAAGGCTGCGTATGCGCATCTTTCTTTTTTGGCCCCTAATGACGCATCACGAACCATTCTCTATGTCCGCACGGCATAAACGCGCGAAGCTCATCGTCCTGGATACGCACGCCATCATCCATCGTGCGTATCACGCACTCCCCGATTTTTCGACATCGAAAGGTGAGCCGACTGGTGCTTTGTACGGTCTCATCACCATGCTTCTCAAGTCGGTGGATGATTTGAAGCCGGACATGATTATCGCGTGCCGCGACCTTCCGGGAGGCACGCATAGACACGAGGCGTTTGCGGGCTACAAGGCGACACGCAAAGAAGCAGACGATGCGCTCATTGCGCAGCTCGAGGCCGCCCCCCAGATATTCGCAGCCTTCGGTATACCGATGTATGAAGCGCCCGGCTTTGAGGCAGACGATTGCATCGGCACAGTGGTTGAGAAGTTTAAGAATGACCACGACGTCGTTATCGTCTCGGGCGATATGGACACGCTGCAGCTCGTTGGTCCGAACGTTCGCGTCTACACGCTGCGCAAAGGCCTGAACGACACCATTCTGTATGACGAAGACCGTGTTCGTGAACGATATGGATTCGGCCCCGAGCACGTCATCGACTACAAAGCGTTGCGCGGGGACCCGTCCGACAATATTCCCGGCATTCGTGGAATTGGGGAGAAGACCGCTGAACAATTGGTTACGGAGATTGGTGGCATCGACGAAATTTACGCGATGCTGGAAAAAAATCCCGCAACACTGGAGGCTATTGGTGTGAAGAAGCGGGTTATCGAATTACTCACACAGGGAAAGGCCGATGCGGCATTTTCAAAAGAGCTGGCGACGATACATCGCGATGTGCCGCTTGAGATTACGGAGCCAGCGCCGTGGACACTTGCAGCGCACGCGGAAACCATCGTCGCCGTCTGTGACCGCTACGAATTTCGAGCCCTGCGTGAGCGCGTGAAGGCTATTCTAAAAAAACGCGCCAAGGATGAACCGGCTCATGCGTCACTCTTTGGTGAGTCAGATGAACAGACAGAAGAGGAAGTAGACAAGGCGCTCTTAACGGAAACATCCGTCGCGCTCTGGTTGTTGCGCTCTGACATTGCCACGCCGACCTTGGGAGATATTTTCGCGTACACGCAGGCCAAAGACCTCGAGAGCGCATCAAAGATAATTTTCTCTGAGCTTGCTACAACCGGTCGCCTCCAAGAGGTGTACGAACACATTGAGAAACCTCTTATTGCCATTGTGCAGCGCATGCACGATGACGGCATTGCGATGGACGTACCGTACCTGAAAAAACTCTCGAAGGAGTACACAAAGGAACTTGCCGGGATTGCGGCGCGTATCTATGCGCACGCTGGACGCGAGTTCAATGTGAGTTCGCCAAAGCAGCTTGGCGACGTCTTGTTCGACGAACTCAAGCTCTCGCTACCGAAACAAAAGAAAACGGCTGGCGGCGCGCGCACGACGCGCGAAGAGGAGCTCGCGAAGATTGCAGACCAGCATCCCATCATCAACGAAGTGCTTCGGTATCGTGAACTCCAGAAACTGCTGGGGACCTATATAGATAAGATGACAGAACTTGTCCGGGAGGATGGCAGGCTCCACGCACAATTCTTGCAGGCGGGCTCCGCAACGGGGCGAATGGCGAGCCAGAATCCCGGTGTGCAGAACATCCCCATTCGCACCGAATACGGTAAGCGCATCAGGAATGCATTCATCGCGGCCGATGGTTTTTTGCTCGCGGCAATAGACTACTCGCAAATCGAGCTGCGCATCGCCGCAGGTCTTTCCGGAGACGAGCGACTGGTGCGCGTCTTTAAGGAGGGAGGGGATATTCACACTGCTGTGGCGGCGGCCGTTTTTGGCGTTGCGCCAGAAAAGGTAGACAAACAAATGCGCAGCCGCGCAAAGGTCATAAACTTTGGCATCCTCTACGGCATGGGAGTGAATGCATTGCGGCAGAATCTGGGCGAGGGAGTTACACGCGAAGATGCCGCACGATTTCTCGACGACTATTTCGCAAGCTATCCGCAGCTCGCGCAGTTTCTCGACGACACGAAGAAGTCCGCAGCGCAGCGGGGATACACCGAAACGCTCTATGGGCGTCGCAGGTACTTCGCCGGCTTCAAGTCGTCGCTTCCGGGCCTGCGCGCGCAAGCGGAGCGCATGGCACTGAACGCACCAATTCAAGGCACGCAGGCAGACATCATCAAGCTCGCGATGGTGCGCGTGGATGCGGTTCTTGAGGAGCGCGGCTGGCGCGACGATGTGCGACTACTCTTGCAGGTGCACGACGAACTTGTCTATGAAATTCGCGCCGAGAAAGCCGAACCCATTACGCGTGAGATAAAGTACCTCATGGAAACAGTCGCGCCGCGCGAACGACTGAATGACGTGCCCATTATCGCGGAGGCGGCCATCGGGGCTAACTGGGGAGAGATGACGCGCCTCGCATAGAATACGCATATGCTGCACCTGTTCACGGGAACCGACAACGATGCACTGCGCGACGCGGTTGCGGAATTCGTACAGAAAAAAGGGAAGGGGCGCTTGGTAATACGGATTACCGATGCGCACACGCCAGAAGACCTCGCGGCCGCTCTTCTGGGTCCGGGGATGTTCGACGGCCCGCGTGTTGTCATCCTGGACTCAGTTTTGCAGAACGATGAGATGGTGCAGATGGCGATGGATGCACTTCCGCAAATGAAAGACAGTCCCGACATCGTTCTCATTAAGGAGAGTAAGGTGGATGCGGCGACACGGAAGCGAATAGAAAAGTACGCGGAAATCTCCGCGAAGCATGATGCAGAAAAGGGACCGCGCGAGGCGGGCGCGTTTGATTTGGGGTTTGCCATGCAGCGGGGAGATAAAAAAGCGCTCTGGGTTGGCTACATGCGCGAAGTTGCGAAAGGCACCGCACCGGAAGCCATTCACGGCATTCTCTTTTGGGCAGCAAAACAGGCGCTCTTGAAGTCAGGGCCAAAAGCGCCGCCGCGCGCTAGGCAACTCGTCGCGCGACTGGCAGAGTTGCCGCACGAAGCACGGCGTCGTGGCTATGAACTGGAATACGCACTGGAGGAGTTTGTGTTGAGTTAGTCGTGCTAGCATAAGGGCACGTATGAGAGGCGTTCTTGCGGTCCTCGTGATACTCGCTGGTATGTGGGTCGTTGGCCCTGCGACGGTGGGCGCGATTGGTTTCGAGGCGGATTTGATGTGTATTCCCACAAAGGACTACACGTGCCCGTGTGGACCGCCGTGCAAAAAGGGCGGACCACCCGGCGGACTCGGTTGTCATTGTCAGGACATTACGTACGGTTTCGTGACCACCGGCATGTGCGTCGGACCACTGAAGTGCATCGCCATGTCCACGAGCGATGGACTCAAGATTGGTGGGCTCGATGGCC
>JAKFXQ010000010.1 GCA_021731295.1 Patescibacteria group bacterium | reverse complement strand
TCCCGATATCGTTTCCTGATTTCCTTCAACTGTTATGGAGAGCGGAGAGCTGGAGAACGTGATTTGATAGATAGAAGATGCAACGAAAATCGCGCTTGAGTTTTCAAGTCGGTATTCGAGTTCAACTTTAATTTCACCGATGTCGCCTTCGTTGCCGGAGAGCACTGCAGAAACGGTCCCCTGTCGACGACCGCCAGCCTCAAGAGTTCCCAGCGGGATGCGCTGATCACGCAAATCGGTGATGAGGTCTGTTGGCGAGCGTGTCCCTGCTGGGTAGCGAACTATAAGATCCGCGAGCTGGAGCGCCGTCCGATTTCTGTTTGTCACAATAACCTGTAGCTCAATAGGCTCGCCTGATGAGACCTGCAGCGGACCGGAAACGGTGATGTCGATGTTGCCGGGAGACGCTGGCGTCGCCCCTCCACCAATCAGAAAGTAGTAGCCGAAGAATCCCGCAGCACCAATAAAAAACGCGAGTGACGCGAGCACAAACCACGAGACGAGCGCGCGGGTAATGCCGATACCGAACGGCGCGACAAGAATTTTCGACATTTTCGGCTCTGGTCTCACCCAATCGTTGCCGACGAGCTCGCGCTCATCCGAAAGTGCCCGACGTTCGCGGTCTTTTATCTTGTCGGAAAGCGAACGCGAATACATCGCGCGGCGCAGGCGCTGTATACGCTCATCATCATGCGAGGGGACCTCCGGAGGCATTGAAAAATGATAGCACGGTTACCCTCTTGAGACGGCGAGGGCATCATTTACGAGTCGTAGGTAGCGTTCACGCTCTGTCCGCAGGAGCGGAAGACTTTCCGAGGTCCCCGGCACACGGCCGAGCGCTTCGTCAGAGAGGAACCCGAGCGCCCGCAGAACGCGCGCAACTGAGAGTAGTTCGATAAGGTCCCACTCAGCCGGATGCTCCGCGAGGATGTCGCGGCCGGCAGAAAGGGCCTCAAATAAAGCGTCATTCGCCTCTTCTCCCCCGAGACGATCGACCAGAGCAAGGACACGAGCATAGGCGCGCGCAGCGTCGCCCTCTAGGGCCGAAGATTCTGCTCGCGCGCCGGCAAGTCGCCATCCACGCGTGCCACGTATCAGAGACACATACGAAATAGCGCCCGTCTGTACCGCGTAGCGCATGCGCGAACGTTCTTCCCTCAGCGCACGCGCACGCGCACGGATAAGCCCGAAGTCGGCCGTATAGAGCGTGACGTAGGCGTCATTCTCTCCTATTACGTCCATTGAGACGACGACTGCTTCAGTGTGATACTTGGCGTACATGGCCTTCAAATATGACCTCCGCCTCACTTGCGAGCTCTTTGACCAGGCTCCAGCGCACCTCGGTCAATGACGTTGTCTGTGCAATCGTTTGTGAGGCACCGGATACAGCAGAGAGGACGGCTGGGGATGAAACTCGTACTTCGGCCGCAATCATTTCCCCCGGCTTCAGCCCCGCCTCTTTGCGAGCGGCTTGGATAGTGCGAATGATGTCGCGCACATGGCCCTCTGCCCTCAATTCGTCGGTCAGGGTCGTGTCGAGGTGTATGTCGTCTGCTATCGCGGCAATGACCACCTCCTTCACGTTCACCTCTTCGGCAATGATGGCGCGATGCGCGATCGAAAGTTTTGTTGCGCGCACCTCTAGTTTGGCGAGTGGCTGGCGCACTTTCATCTTTGCTTTATCGCGTGCCTCAAGTGCGCGCGAGACGATGTGTCGCGTTTCTGTCATGTCAGCCAACGTGCGCGCATCATGCGGACCGAACCATCGCTTCCAGAGAGAGCGCGGCACTGTCGGCCATTCAGCAAGATGCACACTACCCGTTTCTCCGACGCCCCGCCAGATAGATTCGGCAATGAATGGCGTGATGGGTGCCATCAGGCGCGCGAGAACAACAAGTGCGTCTCGCTGCACCGCGAGTGCATACGTCGAGCTTTCGCCTTTCATGCGCTCGCGCGAACGACGTACATACCACGTCGAGTAGTCATCAACGAACGCACGAATGAGTCGACAGACCTCTGGCGTATCGTAGGTGTCGTATGCGGCAGTCACCGCATTCGTGAGCGCATCGAGTCGCGCGTACAACCATATATCGAGCACCTGCGTGCTTGAGCGGCCCTTGATGCTCGCATCGTGGTGTTCCTTGTGAAGCTCGAAGAACTTGAATGCGTTCCAGAGAATACCAATGATTCGGTTATGCACGTCTTTCACGTCATCATCGCGGAAGCGGACATCTTCCGCCTGCATGACCGGTGATGACATCAAATAGAAACGTAGCGCGTCTGTACCGTAGCGGTCTATCAGCTCTAACGGATCAGTGTAGTTGCGTTTTGATTTGGAAATCTTCTCTCCATTTTCCGCGAGAATGGTGCCGGTTGAGACAACGGTCTTGTAGGCGAGCCGGTCGAACAACAGAATCCCCATGGCATGCATGTAGTAGAACCACGTGCGGGTCTGTGCGATATATTCTGCGATGAAATCCCCAGGGGCGCGTTTCTCGAATGTCTCCTTATTCTGGAATGGGTAATTGTATTCAGCGAACGGCATCGAGCCGCTCTCCACCCAGCAGTCAACAACCTCGGGAATGCGCTCGTAGTCGCGTCCGTCTGTATCGGTCAGAACAATGTCGTCTATGTACGGTCGATGCAGGTCGAGCTCGTACTTGTCGTTTACTGGCAGAGGCACGTACGGCACTTCGGCGAGATAGGCATTGCCATAGACACGCTCGGCAATGATGCGCAGTGACGCGGCCTCATCGGCACCCTCGGCCACGGCGAATGCAGATTCACACCCAACACCGTGCGAGACGAGTAGAAATGTCTCGCCACGATGTTTCGCCTCAAGTTCAGCAAGTAGTGCGCCCACGCGCATCTTCGCATCCAAGTAGCTCTCGCCTCCCGGAAGCGAATCCGCAAGACGCGTCATATGTTCGCGACGATAGGCCAGAAACGATTCGAGCGGCTTACCTTCAAGTTCGCCGACTTCGAGCTCCCGCAGACGCTCGTCTAGAACAATGTGCGCCGTATCGATACCAAGTTCCTGCGCGACAATGTCCGCCGTCTCCTTTGCACGGCGAACCGGAGAGGAAATAATGCGTACGCTCCTACCTTTAAGTGTCGCGGCTGCTGCGCGACTTTCCTCGCGCCCTTTGTCAGTGAGCCCATACTTCCCTGCCGTATCAGTGGAGATAATCCCCGCAGCGTTATTCTCTGATTCGCCGTGACGCATGACGAAGTAGCGGTTCCCCGAGCGCTTCACCTGACTGCGTATATCCGCGAGTGAGCCAACGATAATCGTTCGCTCTCCATTTTTTTCCTTCCACACGGGTAGAGGCGAGGCCCAGAATCGGTTTCGCGATATGGTCCAGTCCGGCGCGGCGGCGACAATGTTTCCAAAGCGACCATCGCGCAAGTGTTCCGGCACCCACTGCACTTTCTTGTTCTCCTCAAGCATGCGGGCTTTCACTTTCTGAATGTTGATGAACCACGACGAGACGGCGTTGTAGATGAGTGGCGTGCCACAGCGGTAGCAGTGCGGATACGAGTGCGTGTTATTGCGCCGGTCGAATAATAGTCCGCGTCGCTCCAAATCCTGTTTGATTATTTTCTCCGCATCCTTGATGTACATGCCGCGCAGCATTTCCGGTGCTGTAGCCCCATACGTTCCGTCGGGCTCCAAGAGCTGCACCATCGGCAGCCCCTCTTTCTGCCCCAAGACGAAGTCGTCTTCACCGTACATGACAGCTGTGTGCACGATGCCGGTACCTTCGGTCGTCGTCACGAAATCTGCGGCGAGGACAACGTGTTTCTTCCCCGGATGCTGGATGACCGCCGGCACATCATAGAGTGGCTCGTATTCGATGCCGACCAAGTCTTTGCCCTTATAGGACTTGCCCATATCCACCATGACCCGCGGACGAGTGCCCCCACGCCAAATATCCATGCGCGACGCGGCAATAAGAACCATGCCACCTTCTTCAGGCACGAGGACATAGTCGGTGTCAGGGTGCACGGCAAGCGCAACGTTCCCCGGCAGAGTCCACGGCGTGGTCGTCCACGCCAGAATGGTGGTGTTATCCGGAAGCCCGTAGGCAGATGGTCGCTTCACACGAAAGCGCACCGTAACCGCCTCTTCGGTCACATCCTTGTATGTGTTGTCCATCGCAATCTCGGCTTTCGCCAAGGGCGTCTCGCAGTGCGGACAGTACATCAGTACCTTGCGACCTTCGTACAAAAGTTGTTTTTCGGAAAGACGCTTCAGTGCCCACCAGACGGACTCGATGTAACTATTGTCCATCGTCTTGTAGGAGTTGGTGAAGTCCACCCAGCGACCAACGCGCTCCACATACTTCTCCCATTCCGAGACGTACTGCAGAACCATACTGCGCGCCTTCTCGTTGAACGCCTTCACGCCGATGGTGACGATGTCTTTCTTCGTCTTCAGCCCTAGTTCTTTCTCGACGAGACTTTCAATGGGAAGTCCATGACAGTCCCACCCCCAGCGACGGCGAACACGGTAGCCACGCATTGTCTTGTAACGTGGCACGACGTCTTTGATGATGGATGAGAGGAGCGAGCCGTGGTGCGGAAGGCCCGTCGCAAACGGAGGGCCGTCATAGAAGACAAATTCGCCCTGAGGGGCCGTCTTCTCGAGGGATTTCTCGAACGTTTTGTCTGCTCGCCAAAAGGCAAGCACGTCCTCTTCTCGACGCGCGGTCTCTGATTTCTGGGGCTGCGGGGAAGACTCGGCCATGACGCGTATCCTAGCAGAAAACGGGGACGCTCACAGGGGCCCGAAATTGGGCCCCCGTCGTCAGCGCATCGTCTTACGCTTCTCTAGGCAGAAATGCGATATGCATTCCATGAAGCTGCTCATCGATCCGTCCGCCTTCGCGAATCGTTCCTGTTGCGAATTCGAGAGCAGGTTCCACACCTCTCTCGCTTCCTTCATGTCCTCATCGAACTGCTTCTGGGCAGCTGATTTCGGTTCGTCATCGAGCCATCCGCGCTTCATCCTACCCTCCTCTGTTGAAGCGATGCCTTAACGCTATCGCGCTACGTAAAAGCGTCAAGCCTTCTTGTTTTTCTGCGTTGTATACGTGTCTTCGACAAGCCCCAGTTTTACGAGCCGGGCGGTGATGGCCCCAGTCTTGCGTCCAAATTTTTTGACGAGCGCTTTCATAGACGTATCTTCCGTAAACAATGCGGTCAGTAGTGCATCATCGTCTGTACTCCACGGACGCCCGGCGTTCGGGAATGTCTCGCGCGTCTTCGCAAGCACGCCTGAACCACCAGTCGTTTTCCCATCCACGATTTCTTTCTTCTTAATAGGTGCCGGGTCTCGTGCGCCGATGGCACGCAAGAAGTTGGCTTCCAGCTTCTCTCGCTCGCCCCGCGGAATCGTCTGTATCCTTTTTTCCGCCGCATCGGATTTCGCACGGAACGACGCGTCCTGCTTTGTTATCTCTGGGTGCAGCATCAGCGCACGATCGTTGAGTCCTTCGAGAAACAGTCCTTCGAGCGTGCGCACACGAGAGAGCGCTACGTATCCTTGTCCAAATTCAAACGCACGCGAGAGGTCGATTACTGCCGCGTCGAGCGACATCCCTTGCGATTTATGCACGGTAATCGCCCACGCGAGACGCAGTGGAATCTGTTTTACTTGCGCCAATATCTTTGACCCATCAGCGATGGACCATTCACCTTGAGTTGCCTCAATACGTCGCCCCGTATGTGTTTTCACTATCGGGTTACCGTTGGGCGCAAACCCCGCGACTTCTCCCAACGTTCCGTTGACGTAGCCTTCGTCGAAGTTGTTGCGCGTAAACATCACACGCGCCCGCTCCTTCAGCGTGAGTGTTTCTGGAGAAAGACAGTTCTGCTTGAGGCTTTCAACGAGCGTGCGCGCGCCGTGGGTCGTCATGTGGAACACGCGACTTTTGCCATCCACTTTTGCAAGCGACTCATCGTTCACTCGGTCGGCTTCTGCGTTGTGCGTATGGAGTCGCGTCGCCTTCCCTTTCTTGTCGAGATTCATGCGGCCCCGCAGGGTCTCATAGTGATAGTCTTCAATCTCGTTCCGCCGCACCGCATTCAGGAGGTCCAAATACGCGCCGTCTTCTTGGCGGTGCTGTTCGGAGAGATAGCACACGACCGGATTTGCCGCCTTCCACGCATCGCTGTCGAAAGCGAATTGTACTGCTTGTTCTCGAGATACCGGAGGAAGCTGGAAAAAATCACCGACAAAGACGACCTGCAGTCCGCCAAATGACTGCTCTTCCATAAGCGGCCGACGACGTAAGGTACGCAGCACCAAATCTACATTCTCCAGGGTTTGCGCATCGAGCATCGAAATCTCGTCGATGATGAGCACGTTCGTATCCATGATGCGTCGCGCTGTTTTTTCGCGCTCTTGTATCTGTTCAACATCCCACGCATCAAGCCGCCGCTTGATGCCGATACCGCTCCATGAGTGGATAGTCATCCCGCCCACGTGTGTTGCGGCAATGCCGGTTGACGCCGTAACTGCTGGCTCGACGCCGCGCTCGCGCAGCCATTGTATGTAGGCGTTGATGGTATGTGTCTTCCCAGCACCAGGCTCGCCGGTCAAAAAAACGTTCACGCCGAGCTTGAGGATGGAGAGCGCGTCGGCTTGCGTCATCAGGTCAGTGTATCAAGTGCTATACTTTTTTTCATTGAGCGCAAGCCTTATGAACGACAAGATTACACTAAGTGAAAACCCGCCCTGGCATCAAATACCTTTGCTTGATGAAATTTTCCTGGATTACAAACTCGAGAAGAAAAAGACATGCGCACTAATTCTCCGCAAGGCCGGAATGGCTTTTGACCTGATCTCCCTCCTTCCCCCTGACCACCATTTTTCTCACGACCATAGCTTTGGATATGATGATACAAAACGAAGTATCCACCTCGACCTCTTTGCGATCAAACGGGATCCTCGCGAATTTTTCGCTGTCTTACACGAAATCGGGCATGCTGTCGTGGACGATAGGAAGGGGGCGGAATACGTACAGCAGTCCAAAAAAGCTCCGAAGCTGTCGAGAGATTACGAAATCACGTACAGCAATCTGACTGTGGCTGATGAGAGGAATGCATGGGCTGAGGCTATTCGTGCCGCTCGAACGCTCCGAAAAAATGGATTTGACCTATCTGGACTGTTCGAAAGCAGCGACGACCTCATGGGCTGGCTTCGCTCCACAGGATTAAGACGTTACGAGGCTAACTCGCGTACTAGAGTCTCGAAGGAATGGCTGACTGAACTATTTGAAAAGAACGAGCTACAACGACGTAACACAAAGGCAGGTCTTTGAAACACTACATCTTCTCCGGAGCGACAATACCCAAAATCCAGAGGCCGTTCTTCATAGTGCGACGCACCATGTCGGTGATGGCTACTTTATGCGCGGCGCGCGGCGTGCCGTCGAGTATCTGTTCTCGTGCATACCAGCTGTTGAAGTGGGACGCGAGGTCGATGAGATATGTGGCAATGTGATGTGGCTCAAGCTCGTGCGCGGCACGCGCCACGATTGCCGGAAAGCGGTATAGCTGACGTTCGATGTCTGCAATCGGCTCTTCCGGAGCGAATGCAGGGACTATAGAGCTCTCATGTGACTTGTCGAGAATAGTCTGTGCGCGTGCATGTGCGTACTGCAAATAGGGACCTGAATCGCCTTCAAGCGAAAGCGCGCGTTCCCTGTCGAATACCATATCCTTCCCCATCGCACTGCGGAGTATCTGGAACTTAATCGCGGCAACAGCAACCTGTTGCGCGAGCAATGCTTTGTCCTCGGCACGGGAATCTTGCGCGTGCGCCTGCGCCGCCTCAATGAGATCTGCGATAAGCGACGTTCCCGTGATGACGTTTCCGGTGCGTGACGACATCTTCCCTTCTGCGAAGCGCAGCATGCCGTTTGTCTTAAACGTGAGTCGTCCGGAAAGTTCGGGAATCGCCAACTCCATCGCTTTCATGACCACCTTGAAATACTCGGCCTGCTCGTTACCGGTAACAGTGAGCGTGAGGTCGAACGGATAACGTTCGGCTTTGAGTCGCGCGAGCCCGATTTCCTTCGCCTCATACGTTGGCAGGCCAAGTTTGTTGATGAACACACGCGTATGAAGTCCGTGCTCTTCGCCTTTGAAAATGACTGCCCCATCGCTTTCTACAAATAGCTCCGGATGCGCTTTCACAACCTCGTGTCCAACGGGACCGGTTACACTCTCGAAGAAATAGAAGTCGAACTTCGTTCCGAGAATCGCGTACAGACGCTCGAACTCGGCAAGGGAAACTGCGCGACCCTTGTCATAGAGCGCATTCACCTGTTCATCAGAGCGGTCATAAATCTTCTTGTTCAGCGTATCTATAGCCTCTTTCGCTACGGGGTCCTCCTCGTACCGGCGCGAGCCTTCCGGGTACGCGCTCGCCAAATCGGCAATCGTCGGCTCGGTGATACCTTTCTCCAACTGGATGAACAGCGACTTGGCTACATGAATGCCTACGTCGCCCTGATAGTTCGCACGCTTCACTTCCGCT
>JAKFXQ010000044.1 GCA_021731295.1 Patescibacteria group bacterium | reverse complement strand
GGGCAGTATACCCCGTGCGATAGTTCCGCCACCACCTTCTGTGCATTACGTCGAAAATGACTAGACGCCCGCCGGAATACGGACAGAAAACGTGCTGCCCTTGCCTTGCTCAGACTCACACCAGACCTGGCCGCCATGGAAGTCGACAATTTTCTTCACCATATAGAGTCCGAAGCCCGAGCCATGGATACCGGATTTCTTGGCATTCGCCGCACGCTGGAAACCGGTGAATATGGCTTTTTGGAACTGCTTCGGAACACCGATGCCTTGGTCCCTGAACGTGAACAGGTGTGATGAGACCCCGTCTTCGTACCCAACCGTGACCGTCGAACCTTGGGGGGAGTACTTCACTGCATTCGAAATAAGGTTCTCGAAAACGAGCCGCAATCGCTCGGCATCTGCGCGCACAATAATCTTTTGATTCGGCGCAATCATCGGATTGATAGTGATGTTCTTCATGTGCGCCAACATCGCCGAGTGCTCTATGGCCTTCATCAACGTCGGCGCGATATCTACGACGCGCAAGTCGTCAGGACGCATGACGCCGTGCTCGGTGGATGTTGCGATGAGAAACGTGTTCGTAAGGTCAATGAGCGAGCGCACTCGTTCGTAAATCTGATTGACCGTCGCATGTGCGGCGGGGGAGAGTGTGGCGTCTCGTTGCAGTGAAGAGAGTGTCCAGCGGATGGAGGTTAAGGGAGAACGGAGTTCGTGCGCAGACGCGGCGACGAAATCCGACTTCATAGCAATGAATTCGTCCTCTCTATATTTTTCGCGATAGACCACCGCGAGGAGGATGAGACAGGCAAACGTGCTCATAATCAGCAACCCCGTTGAAAGTGCGAAGAGCGATGGCCGCATCCAGTCCGGAAGTGTTTCAACGAACGTAACCGCGCTGCGCATGCTCTCCACCGGCACGCTGGTTTCTAGAAGAGTCGGCGTGGCAATGGTTGCGAATGCGTGGGCAAGATAGAGGTACGTCGCGCCCGCGACAATCAGGACAAGTATGATGCCAGCAAGGAACACCATCGCCCGTACTGGCGAATGTCGTACGTGGGCCACGCAAAAAAGTATAGCATTTACGCATCATTTATTGTGTGGCATGGTTGATGCACCTGGTGTGCGGAACCAGGCATGTCCTAAACAGTAGTGTCGAGGAGTGGTACATGAGTACTGAATCCACGGTACCTTTTCCAGAAGAAGTTCGTGGTCCTCCCAATACGTCGTATGAAGCAGACGGACACATCAAATGGTTCAGTTCTGCAAAACGATACGGATTCGTCGTGCCGGAGAACTCTCCCCATGACGCATTCATCCATGCGACCACGCTCAGTGCGGGCGGCTTCGAGTCGGCGCCGGAAGGTGCGCGTACTCGATGCATCTTCACGGTCGGCGACAGAGGCCTGGTCGTAGAGAAAGTCCTTTCTCTCGACGAGACGCACGTCGCCGTGCCGACAGCGGAGAATGTGCGCGCAGCGATGGCTGCCGCCAAGAATGACTGGACAAGCGAATGGACTCCCGGCGTCGTGAAATGGTTCAATAAAGCGCGAGGCTACGGGTTCATTACGTGCGGATCAGATCTGCCGGATATCTTCGTGCACATAACGACCATCCAGCACTACGGACTCGCTCATTTGCATGAAGGCATTGCGGTTGATGTCCGCTATGGCTCGAATGAAAAGAGACTGTTTGCCCGAGCCATCCGTCTCGTCGCGCAATAAGTGTGGCGGTAAGGCCTCTCCGCGGAGAGGCCTTACGATTTGGCGAGTCTTCTGTAGAATGCTCGCATTGTGAGGAGGAGGTCTTTGTGTTTTGAGTGGGCATGTGGCGGAACTGGTATACGCGTACGTCTCAGAAGCGTATGTCGCAAGACTTGGGAGTTCGAGTCTCCCCATGCCCACTCAGGACGGAAAAAGTACACGCCTATCGATCGGTGGAGGCTCGCATCGAGCTCGATAGATAGCACGACTCTCCCCATGTCGAGGCACTTTATGCCGAGGACTCTATGCGACTTGTTACCATTCGTTACTGTATGGAACAGCCTCCTCCGTACTTATCCTTTTCCGCCCTCCTTGCTACCCTCGGTGGCATTCTATTGATTTGGATTGGGGCATATGGTGGCTTTTCACTGATTATCCCTGCGATGGGCATAGAGTTGTCGTACAGCGAGACGCCGCTGGAAGTGGCAGCGTACTACCTTGCGTGGGTAGGCATCGCGGCTTTGGCGTTTCCACGGACAATAGCGCGTGTGCATACAGCACAAAGTGCTCGCGCGTATGGGGCGCTCGTGCTCGTTCTTAGCGCAATCGCTCTCTTTTATGCGATTGGCATCGAGATGCTGCCAGGGCATGGCACACAGGTGTACGCGAACGATTTTTTTCTCTTTGCTGACTCAAACTTTTTTATACCTAAGTTTGCGGAGCTGTTGCTTCAGCAGGTGCTCATAGTGGCGACCGTTCTCACACTCGCGTCGTTCGATCGGAATATCTTCTTCGTATCCCTCATGTATGGAATTATGTTTGGCTTTGCACACGTCTTCATCCTCGTGGAGATTCCTCCGGCGTACGTCGCTTTTCTCGCCGGTGCCGCAGTGATTTCTGCCGCAGTCTTCCCGTACCTCATCCTTCGCGTGAAAAACGGCTTTATCTACTCGTTTATCTTGCACTGGCTTTTCTATGTAGCGCTGACCGTTCTGCATCTTTCAGGCATATGATAGGCATTTTCGATTCTGGTTCTGGCGGACTCACGGTCTTGAAGGCAATCAGGGACGAGCTGCCGTCAGCGGACATTCTGTATCTCGGTGACATCGGCCGCGCGCCGTATGGCGAGAAGACCAGTGCCGAGTTGTCGCTCTTCACAATGCAAGCACTCTCGTTTCTTGGGAAGCGCGGGGTTACGTCCATTGTGAGCGCGTGCAACAGCGTCTCTGCATCACTCGCGCTCTCGCTCTACGACGCTCTCGACATACAAGCGTCACACATTATTGAGATGGTTGGACCGACTGCAAAGGCACTCATTGGCGTACCGGGGCGCTTGCTCCTCGTTGCTACGCCCGCCACCATTCGCGCGGGTATCTATGAAAATGCGTTCACCATGCTCGGCATTGAGTGCGAACACCTGACGCTTCCCGAGCTTGCCGCGATGATTGAGTTCGGGCGTTCGGAGGCAGAGATTGAGGCATATATTCGGACACAGTTAGAACCGCGCGCGGGTTCATTCGACGTGCTCATTCTCGCCTGCACACACTATCCATTAGTCGAACATATCTTTGCGAAAGTAGTCGGGTCATCGGTGCGGATATTCGATCCGGCGCTCGCGGTTGCCGAACGGGCACAACGCAGACTGTGGCCACAGGAGGTTGGGGACGGCACGCTCTCATTCACCGTTACGCAAGAGACGCTGCAGTTTCGGGAGCGGGTCGCCCACTTTTTCGGCGAGCATCCGGTTGAAGTTATCGCCCTTGAACAGTTGCACCCGCCCACGTCTAGGGCACAATAGCTGTATGGATAACGCAGCGAAGCTCGACACGCATCCAGATTCGCTCGCACGGTACGCATTTCTCTGGACAGAAGCCCGCCTCGCCATCTCAGTCGTCGCACTAATTCTCGGCACGCCACCCGCAGTACTCTTGTTCTCGTTCGGTCCGCTGTATGGTTTTGTGTGGATGTTTCTGAAAATCGCGTGGATTATCTCTGGCGTCGCTTCAGCCTATCTGTTGTACCGCTGGCATGCGGCACAGTGGTATGTCTTTGATAAAACGACGACGAAAGATACTGTCGCGCTTGCGATTGCGATTGTCTCAGGGTTCAATCTCGGCCTCACTGGGCTTATTGGTCAGAATCCCGGCATGACGATTTTTTCTGGCTACGGTTTCTGGCTCCTCGGTGCGGCGCTCTATGCATTCGCCGCGTACCATCTCTATACACGCTATCAGCAGTCAGGGCAGAAGATTTTTTACTGAACTATGAAAAGTCATTCCGTACGCATCGTCACTTCGTCGGTGCGTGACGGCAATATGTCGCCGCGCTGGGGCGACGCGAAGGTAGCAGCCGATAATCGCGTGGCATTTCTTGAGCGCAATGGACTCTCTACACAACTGGTCATGCTCTCGGTACCGACACCGAATGGGGCAACCATTGAAACAGTAGAGTCAGGTTTTGCCGGCACTATTGTTGCGGATGCGCTCACGACCGAGGCGCCGGGTCTCGTGCTCGGACTGTATACCGCCGACTGCCTGCCGGTGGTTATGTTTGATGCGGAACGTGGCATTGTCGGACTCGCTCATTGTGGGTGGCAGAGTACTGGTGCACGCCTGGCCGAAGCACTCATAGACGCGCTCGTTGCGCGTGGCGCACATGCGAGCGACATCGCGGTAACTATTGGACCATCTATCAAAAAGACGTCGTACATTCAGTTGCGCGAGCGTGTCGCACAGATTGGCGAGCCGGCGTGGGCACCATTCCTCGAACGTCATGATGACCGCTATTTCATAGACTTGCACTCGTTTGTCACGGCGCAATGTTGCGGTCGCGGCGTTGCTCCGGAACACATCATCGTGAGCGCGCAAGACTCGTACGCGGACCCTACGTGTTTCTCGCACCGGCGTTCTGTCGAGAAGAAACAGCCCGAAGGGCGCATGCTGACCGTAGTTTCGCTCATGGCTTCGGGACAGTAGAATGCTCGGAATGGACTGCCGCAGCTTCTTTGAGGGCAAAAGGGTTACCGTGATGGGACTGGGCCTCTTAGGTCGTGGTGTCGGTGACACGGCGTTTATTGCAGCACAGGGCGCGCAGGTCACCGTTTCTGACATGAAGACAGCCGAGGAGCTGCGCGAGTCGGTTTCGGTGCTTGCCCCATTTCCGAGCATTGTCTTTCATCTGGGCGGGCATGATATGGCGGATTTTACGAACACGGACATGGTCATCAAGGCCGCCGGCGTCCCGCTTGATTCTCCGGAGATTGCTGCGGCGCGTGCGGCAGGTATTCCTGTGCACATGTCGACGGCACTCGCGGCAAAGTTTGCGAAAGAGGGCGGCGCGATTCTCGTCGGCGTAACGGGCACGCGCGGTAAGTCCACCGTGACGCAGATGATTTTCCACGTGCTCGAATCTGCCGGCTTGCCTGAAAATCGAAAGGCACACTTGGGCGGAAACATCCGCGGATTTTCTACCTTGGCGAAAGTGCCTGATATTACGACGAACGATGTTTTCGTACTCGAACTCGACTCATGGCAACTGCAGGGATTCGGCGAACTGTCATTGAGTCCTGATATCGCGGTCTTCACTAACCTCATGCCGGACCATCAGAACTACTATCCCAATATGGACGCCTATTTTGCAGACAAGAAAAACATCTATGCGTTTCAGAAAGAGGGAGGTGTGCTGATTGCAGGCAGGGGAGTCGCGGATGATTGGATACACGACCCTCGTGCACGTGTTCCCACGGCGTACCCTGGCCAGCTGCAGCTCATAGGCGATCACAACCGAGACAATGCGGCACTCGCCGCGGAAGCACTGCGCGCACTCGGTATTGGCGAGGCCGCTATTGCGGAAGGGTTTGCATCTTTCGAGCCCGTCGAAGGCAGACTGCAATTGGTCCGTGAACTTCGCGATGTGCAAATTGTGAATGACAACAACGCGACAACGCCGGAGGCGACCATCGCCGCACTGCGCTCATTGGATACGGGAAAGAACATCGTGCTCATCATGGGAGGAGCGGACAAAGGCCTCGACATGGACGCGCTTTTGGCAGAAGTTGCGAAGCGATGTAAACACGTTGCTCTGCTTTCAGGGACGGGTACGGAGCGCATCGCGCCCTTGACGCAAGATTACGCCACCTTCGATTCGCTGGAGAAAGCACTGCATGATGCAACGCAGTACGCGCAGAAAGGTGACGTCATTTTGTTCTCACCGGCATTTGCCTCGTTTGGCATGTTCCAGAATGAATATGACCGAAACGATCAGTTTATGAAACTCGTGAACGCCCTATGACAGCGGCTCGTGTACACATGGTCGGCATCGGGGGCATCGGTATGTCAGCACTCGCACAGCTTCTCGTTGAGCGCGGCGCACACGTGAGCGGTTCCGACCGAGATGACTCGCCCACGACGGCACTGTTGCGTGCGAAAGGCGTTACCGTTTCGTTAGGGCACGGGGATGTGCCAGAGGGAACGGAACTCGTGATTTACAGCGACGCGGTGCCGGCAGAAAATGCCGAACGCGCGCAGGCACGCGAACGCGGCATACCAGAGATGTCGTACTTTCAGAAGCTCGGCGACATCTCAAAAGACCTGCGCACTATAGCGATTGCCGGCACGCACGGGAAAACGACAACGACTGGTATGCTCGCGAAGATACTGGTGGACGCTGGTGTTTCGCCAACGGCGGTCATTGGTTCCATTGTCCGCGACTTTGGTTCGAATTTCGTTGCGGGCACGTCCGACTGGTTTGTCGTCGAGGCATGTGAGTACCGCAACCACCTTCTTGAACTCTCGCCGGAAATTCTGGTCATCACTAACATCGAGCATGACCACACTGACTTTTTCCCGACACTCGGTGCTCTCCAGGAGACGTTTGCGCGAGCCGTCGCGAAGGTGCCGCCGCACGGCATCATCATTGCGGATACGAATAATCCAACGGTCGCGAGCATCCTTGAAGGGGCTAAGGCGCGCGTCATTGATTACACAAAGAAGGCCGTTGGCGAATTGAAGCTGGTCGGTGAATTCAACCGCATGAACGCACGTGCGGCACTGTGTGCGGCCGAAGCCGCGTATCCGCAACTCTCCTTGGAGGGTGGCGTACAATCACTCGCCGAGTTTCAAGGGTCTTGGCGCAGGTTCGAATACAAAGGGGAGAGTGCGACGGGGGCCATGGTCTTTGATGACTATGCGCATCATCCGACTGCGGTAGAAAAGACAATAGCGGCGGCGCGGGAGAAGTACCCGGGAAAGCGCATCGTCGTCGCGTTCCATCCGCACCTCTTCTCACGCACACGCGATTTGTTCGATGGGTTTGTCGAGGCACTTGCGACAGCTGACCAGATTATCCTCGCGCCGATATATGCGGCGCGCGAGATGGATGACGGCAGTATGTCGAGCGACAAGCTTGCTTCAGCGATAGCAGGTAAGAACAGTGCCGTACAATCATTGCCGACATTCGATGATATTCGTACGGCGTTGCATAGGTGTGGCCCAGAAGACATCATCATCACCATGGGCGCGGGAGACATATATAAAGTAGCTGAACAGCTCGTGGACGTATGAACGCTGTACCGCAACAGACCAAGCGCGAGATTGCTGACCTCGTCCCGTACCGGATGAAAGGCGACGTGCCGGAATACTACTTACAGATGCGCGATGGAAACGCACCGACGTGTCCAAACATGTTAGCGACGTTTGGCGGCGGCCTCGAAGGCGACGAAACGCACGAACAGGCACTCATGCGTGAGATTCAGGAAGAGCTCGTGTATACGCCATTACGGCAACAGTACTTCAGTCGCTACGAACATCGGACGCACATTCATCATGTGTATATTGAAGAAGTGGGGGCTGATTTTGAGACGAAGGTAGATGTGCACGAGGGTGAGTACGGTGCATTCTTTACGTTCGCTCAGATTGCAGGACGCGCTGATGTCATCCCTTCGACACGCCTCAAACTGACCGACATTGAACTCTTTCTCACTAACAAAAAACTATGAGTACGCTCTACGTTGTTGCGACCCCCATCGGGAATTTGGAAGACATAACACTGCGTGCACTGCGCATTCTGAAAGCCGTCGATGTCATCTTCTGCGAAGACACTCGAGTAACATCAAAGCTCTTGGCGAAATACGAGACAGAGAAGCCATTGGTGCGTTGTGATGAAAAGGCAGAAGGAAAGGCGACGCAGAGGGCACTTGAGCTCCTCGAGGAGGGCAAGGATATCGCACTCGTCTCCGACGCGGGAACGCCGGGCATATCTGACCCGGGTGCGCGACTGGTGCGCGCGGTGCGCGCCGCGGGGCATGGTGTCGTTGCGGTTCCTGGTCCCTCGGCGCTTTCTGCCGCGTTATCTATCGCAGGTCTCACGGAAAACGAGTTCGTCTTCCTTGGATTTCTCCCGCACAAAAAAGGCAGGCAGACAGCGATTAAGTCCATTGCCGCAGAGGAGCGCGCGGTGATTCTTTATGAGTCGCCGCATCGCATCGAGAAGCTCATGAGTGAACTTGCCGCCGTTCTTCCGGAGCGCGAAACCATGCTCTTTCGAGAGCTGACCAAGATGTTCGAGGAGGTATTGGTGGGCACCCCGCAGGAATTGTGGGCACGTTTGGAAACGGATGGGTCGGCACGAGGGGAGTTCGTGGTCCTCATCACACCTTCTCAAGAGGCTTGAAAACGGTATAATCCCTCTGCTATGACCCTTGATGCACTCATCATTTTCTCTGGCACGCTCGTCGCACTGGTCCCATATATGGGGCTTCCGCGTGTGTGGGACGACAGACTCTTGGTCGTTCTGGGACTGCTCATCATTACACTCGGCATCATTGTGCGTCGCCGCAAGCGCCGCCCAAAGTTGACCTCGGAGGCGTTCGTGGAGAGCGCTCCGCAGAACTCTCATGGCGCATAACGGGCGCTCGCGCCTCTTTGTCCTGCTTGCCATCCTCGTCCTCATCGGTGCTATTTATGTGAGCGGTTGGGGACCGAGAATCGCTTCGGCCCTCTCGAGTGCCTATGGCGCCGTTGCTCCGGGGAGCGTGTCGTTTGAGCGTGCGCCCGACGAAGAATCTCCTTCGCCAGAGAGTGAACCGCCTGCGCCACCGAAACCGCGCGTGCCGCATGTCGCGCCACCGGAACCGATGTATGCAATTTACATGACGCAGTGCGCAGTGGGCACGCCGTCCTTGCGAGACTCACTCATCAAACTCATTGATGAAACGACATTGAACGCGGTCATTATCGATATCAAGGACTACTCGGGAACAATCGCGTTTCCACCAGAGAGTGAGGAGCTGAAACCTGCGTGGGATGCTGCGAAATGTGGCGCAACGAACATGAAGGACGTTGTCTCGATGCTGCATGAGAAGGGTATCTATGTCATTGGCCGCATCACCGTTTTTCAAGACCCGTTCATCGCGAACAAGTTCCCTGAACGTTCGGTGCAGTCGAAAGCACGGCCCGGTCAACCGTGGAAAGACCACAAAGGTCTTTCTTTCATCGCGGTGAACTCGAAAGAACATTGGAACTACATTCTGACGTTGAGTCGCGAAAGCTATGAGCTTGGCTTTGATGAGTTGAACTACGACTACGTGCGCTGGCCGTCTGACGGGCCCATGGACGACATAGTCTATCCGTCCACCGACAGAGCGGGAGAGTTGGAAAAGTTCTTCGCATGGCTCCACAAGGAGGTGAAAGGCTTTGACGCAACGCATCACGGCGGACAGGAACTCATGATGAGTGCCGATTTGTTCGGACACACCACCATGCTTACCGATGACCTTGGCATCGGACAACAGCTAGAACGCGCGCTCCCGTAT
>JAKFXQ010000019.1 GCA_021731295.1 Patescibacteria group bacterium | reverse complement strand
CCGCCTGTCGGAAGCGCCGTCTTCTCGGGGCTGTCATCACCGCAATCCGTTGTCCGCGTCTATGCGGGCGGGCGCTTCGTAGGTGAGTCGGTCTCTGGCGCTGACGGATCTTTTACGGTTCCTCTCGAAGGTGTGCACACAGGGGTATGCGTATTTGGCATTATTGGTACGGATGCTACCGGACGATATACCGCACTGCTGAATATTCCTATGAATATAACCAAAGATTCGCGCAGTTCCGTAAGCGGCATTCTGCTTTCGCCCTCGCTGACGATTTCCGGAAACCTGCTCACGGGCTCAGCGCCACCGTCGGCATCGGTGGTCTTGTTTTCCGGTGCACGGCGTACATCAGTCATGAGCGACCGTAGTGGAGCATTTAGCACTGATTCGAGTGCGCTCCAGCTTCCCACGGGCACACACACAGTGCGTGCCGTTGTTGAAGCGGGCGGAACCGTATCCGCCGCAAGTCTGCCGGTCTACGTGGAGCGTGGAGTGCCGCGCAGTGTGCCACGCGATGCCGACTTGAACAGTGATGGACGGACCAACATCACTGACTTCTCGATACTGATGTATTGGTACAGACGGCCTCTGCTCCCCTCTATTATTGAAATTGAGCGCGTGCGCCTGAATGGTGACGGACGTATGGATTTTACGGACTTCAGTATCATGGCCTATCATTGGACTCACTAGTATGGTTCGCGCTCTTATCATCTTGTTCATGCTCGTGCCGGTCGCGGTGGATGCGGCGCGTCTTTCGTATGAGAGCGAGCCACGGGGGGACGGCTATGCAGTGCGAGTCTTTCTGGACTCTGAAGGTGAAACCTTGAATGTCATTGAGGGAACACTGGTTCTCGAGGATGCTCACTCCGTAGAAACTGGCGGCAGCATCATAGGATTGTGGATATCCGAGCCACAGATAGATGGTTCGAACGTGGAGTTTGCAGGAATGATTCCTGGCGGATTCCACGGCGCGCTGACGCCATCGCGTGGACTAACAGAGAAGGCCTTGCTGGTGACCGTGCTATTTGATGCTCCGCCGCGCGACGTGTCTGCTGATGTGCGCGCGTATCTGCACGATGGCGAAGGGACTCGCATTACAGTCAAGTCTGATAGATACATTGCTGGAGGAGGTGTCGTGGAGGAACCGGACGTATCGCCGCCTGAATCTGTTCGCGTTGAAATCGTTCCCGCGACAGGGGATACGCCTGCGTTGCTCGTTGCATACGGCACAGACACAGGGCGCGGCGTCTCGCGCTACGAAGTCTCGTTCGGTGACGATGCGTGGTCGGCGTTTACCTCGCCGCGCGAAGTGTCCGAGGAAGAACGTTCACAACGCGTTCGCGTGCGTATCTTTGATCACGATGGGAATTTCCGTGAAGTGCTCGTCCAAGAGGGACGTTTAGCGCGCATCGGCCTCGAACTCATTGCCGCTGTGTTGCTGTTTGTTGCTCTGATTATTCTCATATACCTGTGGAAACGGAAGAAGCGCAGACGTTCGTACTCAAGCGGCCCGAGGTAACCCCGGGCCGCTTCGTTGTGTGCGCTACAAGCGCGTGAGCATGAACGATTCGATGATGCGCGGATAGAGTGCGCGTTCCGCGACCTTGATGCGTTCGTGCCAGCTCTCCACGGTGTCATCATCGCGCCGCGCTACCCGCGCCTGCGCCAAGATTTCGCCCGAGTCGAGCTCTTCGGTCGCCACGTGAATAGTGCAGCCGGAAACTTGCTCACCAGCGTTGAATGCGTCGCGTACCGCATGTGCACCCTTGAACTTAGGCAAAAGCGACGGATGCGTATTAAGGACGCGTCCACGATACCTGCCTTCGAACATGAGGGGCGCGAGCACCGTCATGAAGCCAGCCATCGCGAAGACGTCAATGTCGCGCTCGTCGAGCACGTAGTTCACATACCGCGTGTATTGGTCGCGATCGAACGACGCAGTAAAGACGAGATGCGGAAGCATCAGGCAGGCGATGCCGTGCTCCCTCGCAATGTCGTACCCGCGGCACTGTCTATCCGCAAATACGAAGCTAATCTCGAGCTTGCGTGCAATCATCGCTTCAAGAAGCGTTCCAGTGCCCGAAACGCCAACGGCTAGTCGAGGCATACTTTCCTCCATTGGTTCGTGCCTCTCTGTAACTGAGTGCAGTCTACGTGTGAAGAGAGCACATGCAAGCACAAGAATGCCGCCCGCACGCATACGCGCAGCGGACGGCAAAGGTTTTACCCGAAGGATAGTTGTCTACAGCAACGAGTTGCCGACGGCGCGCGGACACCAGGCCCAGAGCGCAAACTTATCCAGCGGTAATCGAGAGCAGTAAGAGGGCTAGGGCAACCAGGACGATTGCCGGTACTCTCCACGAGCTCCCGAGCTCACTATGGTCGTCGTCGGCTTCTCGGACGGAAGCCGGACGGGGACTTGGATGGTTTGGATACATCCCAAAGTTCCTTGTGCTATTGACGACTTTTGCAGTATACGGTCTGATTTTTGAGGTGCAAGCGAAACCTCCGTAGCAACGTGATAGGATAATGCCCATGCAGATGCGCACTACCCGTCCACTTGCGGCACTCGGCATCATTATCGCCGTTGGCGCATTTACGTATACGCGTTTCCAAATGGAAGACACGCCTGTCGCCGAAATTCCTGACGTCGCATTCGTTGCAGCTGCGAGTCGTGGTGCGGGGACACTGCCTAATGGCGAGTACACAACGCGCGGTAGTTACGCACCACACGGCGTTACGACTGAAATCGACGTGACGGTCACTCTCGAAGACGACCGCATCACCGAGAGCAACGTTGTCCTGTTAACCGAGGACCGCATCTCCGTGCTTGTTACAGAACGTTTCCAAGGTGGCTACAAAACGGAAGTCATTGGAAAGCCCATACAAGATGTTGCGCTTGGTGTAATCTCCGGATCCTCTCTTACCCCGATGGGGTACAACGAGGCACTGCGAAAGATTGAAACGTACGCAGCGGCGCTGTAATGGTTTCATTCGACGCACTGGGTACACGCTGGACCATCTCTGGCGAGGTGAGTGCCCCAGTGCTCGATACTGTTCGCGAGCGACTGACCTCCTTCGATACGGCATATTCGCGTTTTCGCACGGACTCGCTCGTGAGTCGCATGGCGCGAGAAGCGGGGACGTATTGTATGCCGGATGATTTCGGTGAGCTGTGGCGCATGTACTCGCGACTCCATCGAGTAACGGATGGTGCGTTCACGCCGCTCGTTGGCACACTGCTTGAAGACTTGGGATACGATGCCGCATACTCGATGACCGCGCGACCATCGCGTCCAGTGCCGTTATTCGAGGGTATTACGTGGGAAGCGCCGAATCTGACGCTCACAGAACCAGCACTGCTCGATTTTGGGGCAGGCGGAAAGGGATACGCCGCCGATATCGTTTCTAGCGTCCTCCTTACTGAAGGTGTTGCCGAGCACATGGTTAACGCGAGCGGAGACATCGTGCATAGAAGTACTGCTCCTCTATCCGTAGGGCTCGAAGATCCGAATGATTCACGTAAGGTTGTTGGACGCATCGACATTCACAATGAAAGCATCTGCGGCTCCGCGGGGAATCGGCGACGCATTGGCGACATGCATCACATCATCAATCCGCACACGCGCCGCTCGCCACAGGATGTACTAGCCACGTGGGTCATCGCACCGACGGCACTTGAAGCAGATTCGCTGGCAACAGCGTTGTACTTCACCGAGCCGGAAAAGCTCGCTGAAATGTTCTCATTTGAGTGGGCGGTCTTGCTTCCCGATAGTACGACGCGCTCCTCGGAGCGTTTCCGGGAAGCGTGGTTTGCCAGATAGCGGTCTTGTGGCGCGGTGTTTTTCCGCTACTATGCGGCGATGTCGCTTTCCATAGGTATCGTCGGATTGCCGAACGTCGGCAAGTCCACACTCTTTAGCGCCCTTACTAAGAAGGGCGTTCTCATCGCCAATTATCCGTTTGCAACCATCGACCCATCGGTGGGCGTCGTTGCTGTGCCTGACTTTAGACTCATGCGTCTTTCGGAGATGTCGAAGTCGGAGAAGACTGTTCCTGCCATTGTCGAGTTCGTGGATATCGCCGGGCTTGTCAAAGGCGCCTCTGAAGGCGAAGGATTGGGCAATCAGTTTCTCACCAACATTCGCGAGACGGACGCCATCGCGCAAGTGGTACGCATGTTCGACGATGAAGACGTGCATCATGTGCACGGGGAAGTGGACCCACGTCGCGACATTGAGGTCATCAACCTGGAGCTCATTCTTGCCGACAGGGAAACGGTCTCGAAGCGACTTGATAGAGTTGAGCGCGATTCCAAGGGAGGAGACAAAGACCTCATGGCAGAGCGCGATGTCCTGAAGAAAATTCTTCCGCTCTTGGATAGTGGCAAACCCGCGCGCGAGGCCGCTCTCACAGAAGTCGAGCGTGCCACGGTAAAGACACTGCACCTCATCACGATGAAGCCCGTTCTCTATGTGCTGAATCGCAAGAGCGGTGCCATAAACATTGACGCAGAGAATGGCGAACGCTGGCGTGAACTGCAGTCGTTCCTCGAAGTATCAGGTGCACAGCACGTGTTCGTAGACGCCGGTGTTGAACATGAACTCAATGACGTCGGCGATGGCGAGCGCGACGATTTCCGTCGCGAACTCGGAGTATCCAGCAACGGCATTGATGACTTGATTCGTGGTGGGTACCGGCTATTGGATTTGATTTCATTCTTCACGACCGGCGAAAAAGAGACGCGCGCATGGACCATTCCGCGCGGGGCGACGGCGCCTGTCGCGGGCGCAGCCATTCATACTGATTTCCGAGACAAGTTCATCCGCGCTCAAGTCATACAAACAGAGAAAGTCCTCGAAGTAGGTTCCTGGGCCGCCGCGCGCGACAAAGGCCTCGTCAGAACGGAAGGGAAGGAGTACGTCGTGCAGGATGGTGACGTCATGGAATTCTTCCACAGCTAGAGCCATTCTTTGCGCTCTTGACATGATGTGGTACAGTCTGCGACGCAGGTAACGTCAACAGTAGAAGGAATCACACAGTGATGGTAGTCCGTGTAATGTGCGTAGCCGCAGCTCTCCTGTTGGCGAGCGGCGCAGAAGCACAAAACTCGAAACTCGTCACCATGAGGACCTGCCCCGAGCGTCCGGCGCCCAATGATCCGAGCATCATGGTGCAAACGCTCACGACCTGGCGCGACTGCACAGGCGGCGTGCCCAGAGGGTACATCATCAAGGATCGGCAGTTTGGGTACACCGCAGAGGTGATACACAAATCCAACAAGCCACCGGTGATAAAGGTAACGACGCCAGCGAGGCAGGATATATACGAGACGCATCGCCCGTGCCGCATCATCTACGTCGATGAGGAGGCACGTCCCCTCGGCTGGTTCATGGAATGGAATCAGCCACGTGAGGAGGAGTGCGATGGCCTCCCGTTCGGCGCGTCGTACCGAGAATACTTTCCGGACAATACGGTCTGTATCCGCCCGATAGGTGGGTGCATGACTATCGAGAAACTTGCTCCTGTAGCGAAGGAGCGGTTCGGAGAGGTTCTCTACGTGGCATACGCCGAGCCACAGTGACGTTTGGGGGCCGCGCTTAGGAGCGCGGCCTCTTCTTTTTTACTTGGACACCCTTCGCGCACCGTGGTATCAACTGAGCGGCACGTTCGCCACAACCTAGAGCAGAAAGGGACACCGCCGTGTCATACAGCTACGAAGACTTCCTGCGCGACTACATGGCTCTCATGGAGCGGGCCAAAGGTATTCCACTGGCTCAGTACGAGCCGCCCTCTTGGCCGACCGTAACAGCCGACAGCCCTGTCGCACTCATCGTTTCGGCTCATCCGGACGATGAAGTGATGACGGGAATGCCACTGGGGGTTCGACTCCGAAGAGAGGGCTGGCGCATCGTGAACCTCGCGGTCACGTTGGGTCGGCCCGAACAGCTGGACCGACGTCGGTACGAGCTGACGCAAGCCTGCCGGTTTCTCGGCATCGAGTATCTCGAGGTCGAGAACGGCGTCGAGTCAACGGGTCATGCCAACTGGCAACCAGCGCGTGATGCGACACAGGCCGCCCTCAAGTCATTGCGACCGCACGTGGTCATCACGCACCATCCGCACGACGGGCATCCAGACCATGAGTCGGTCAACATGCTCGTTCGCGAATCGTTGCGCGTCTCGCCGCTCGCGGATGTCGCACTTGTGGAGGGTCAGTACTGGAGGGACATGGCAGACCCGAATCTCATGCTCGAGATCGGCGCCGAGGACTTCGCTCTTCTTCTGAAAGCCTTGAGCTTCCACGAGGGGGAGTTGTACCGCAATCGGTACGATGTCTTCTGGCCTCCGTACACGCATGTGAACGCTCGGTTCGCCGAACGCGTGACAGGATGGGGAACTCCGGCAGCGGACTTTCCATTCTCGGTCATGTACAAGCTCTCGCGGCGCAGTGTCGACAGGATTATGCGCGACACCAAGACGCGAGTAGTTCCCGCGACCGACCTCCTTTCTTCGCTGTTTATGTGAACGAAAGGGGGGAGCCATGGGGACTCAACAGAGTTAGAAGGCGCCGCAGACATGTGGCGCTTTCGTTTTTATACAACATCGTGTCAATACCTCGGCTGTCTAGCCCATGCTAGGGTCAGGTGGGCACGCAGAAAGGGCCCATACACCTACCTCCAAAAGAAGGAAGTATGAGATGCCATGGCAGATCATTGAAAGATGCTCCGTGACGAAGGCAGGTAGAGCAGCCGAGAATGAAGACGGCGGCTCGGAAGACTCCGTCGTGTTTGTCGGACGGCACTGTTTCGCGGTGCTCGACGGACACTCAAATGTAAGGACAAAGATACGGGGTAAGTCTCACGGACGCATTGCGGTGGAAATCGGACTCGATTTTTTTCGCACGTTCGAGGACTTCGACAATCCGTACAAGCTCGTTCGTGATTTGACGGAGCACGTGAGACGAAGCTTTAGCCGTCACGACATAGCCCATGAACAGCGGTCAGGTTTTGTGTTTGCGGCATTCTTGCCGGAAGCTAGCCTGATAGTGCGCGTCGGCGACTGTCAGTACGTGATCGACGGCCAACTGAATGAGGCGATGAACCGCGGCCTGATGGTGGATCGCGTGAAGGCGGAGTATCGCCGCCAGATTATCCTCGCCGAGCTGAAAGAGGGCAGCGCCGACACCGAACTCAAAGTTCGGACCATGGAAGCGGAACTTCTGGCGCGCAAGCACGATATTGCAAAGCGCCAAATGAGTTCAATGAAGGCTTGGCAGCACAGCTATCGCAACGTGGTGAATCCGCCGTTCGGGTACGGCGTCATCGACGGCACGGAAGTTCCTGTCGCACTCATCGAGTGCATACCCGTGCCTCACGACGCCAAGCTCATCGTACTCACGAGCGATGGCTATCCGCCGCAGGTGATACGTCAGACGTTCGACGAAACGGAACACGCGTTTTTCGAACTCCTAAAGCGTGACCCTCTTTGCTACAAGGAATGGGTTGCCGTGCGCGGTGTCCCGCCAGGCAGGAGTCGACCTGACGACTGCACGTATGTAAGCATCGAACGCGTCCCGTAGACGCACAGAAGGCCGCCCCCTGGGCGGCCTTCAGTTATGTGGGGACGAGCCTATATACAGCGCCCCGTGAGTGCGCTATGGTTGCCGGAAAGAAAATAGTGCGCATGGAAACAACCACGAAGAACGGCAAGGGATTCCGCAAGATGTGGCGCCTCGGTTTTGAAGAGGTGAACACGTCGCATTTCGATATCAGCCCAGACGACGAGCTCGTCGTCAGGGAAGGGAACTACCAGTACAACATATTCGACATCATCAAGAAGTACGGAACATCTACGGAAATCCTCTTTCCTACGATCATCGAAAACCGAGTGCGCGATTTGCTTGAGACATTCAACGCGTACATCAAAGTTCTCGGCTACAAGGGTCGCTTTTTCTACCACTACCCGATGAAGGTGAATCAGAATAAGGAGTTTGTGCTCCCGGCCGTTGCAGAGGGGGCTAATCTCGAAGTGGCCTCCGCGAACGAGCTGTTCCTCGTTAAGCGCATGATTGAGCAGGATAAGTTCACCAACCGTATCCGCGTTATCTGTAATGGCCCGAAGACCGAACGCTACATTCAACTGATTGAGGAGTTGCGCGGGAAGGGGCTTACGGTAATTCCTATTATCGAAGACTATGTGGAGCTAGAGCGCCTATCGAAATTCAGTGGTGAAGTCGGCATACGCGTGGACCTCTCGATAAAGGTAAAAAGTCACTGGGACAAGCGCTTTAATCGTTTTGGTTTTACGGAAGACGAACTTCTGAAGCTTGGTAAAATTCGTAACCTCACCATTCTCCACTATCACATTTCAAGTCAGGTGGAATCCATCGACGGCTTGGTTGCCCCAGTAAAGCGAGCACTTGAACTGTTCTCGAAAATGAAACTGAAGAACCCCGGACTCGATACCCTAGATATCGGCGGAGGTGCTGGCGTGCCGTACAACAAGTACAAGAATTTCTACTCGTCGAAGAATTTGGTGCAGCGTATTGTGAAGACGGCAAAGCAGACATGCGACGCGCTTGGCATAAAGCATCCAAATCTCATCGTTGAATGGGGACGCTACGTCGTCGCCCCTGCGCAGATTACCGTCTACCGTGTCTTGGCAGAGAAGGATGTCAATAATAAGGGCAAGAATAAATGGTACGTGGTCGATGGAAGCTTTATGAACGACCTCATAGATACGTGGGCATTGAAACAGAAATGGCACGTCATTCCCGTGAACAACATGCGGAATCCGAAATTAGAGCGCGTGTGGTTGGCGGGCAGTTCGTGCGACAGCGACGACAAATACACGAACGGGGGCTCCCACGTATTGCTGCCGCGTCTAGAGGAAGGCCCGCAGTTCGTCGCGTTTCTGGACACTGGCGCCTACCAAGACTCACTCGCGTCGCACCACTGTCTGCTCTCGTCGCCACTGAAACTCATTGCCAGCAACGGTGAAATTAAGGTCGCGCGGAAGCGCGAGACGCCTGAAGACGTTGGGCGTCTATTCGGGTGGTGAACTTGCCACCTCCGCCCTGCGGTGTAGAGTTAGTCCATGCATAAAGCCACACCGAAGGATGTGTTCTTCTGGCTGGGCGCCATTATCGCCCTCTACGCCTCCACTGGGGCGCTTATCACGCTTTTATTCCAATACATTAATTACGCGTTTCCCGACCCTCTCGCGTACTACTTTACCGAACCTTATTCGGGCCCTATGCGCTTTGCGATGGCGGCGCTCATTGTGCTCGTTCCCGTGACGCTCATCATCATGCGCTATATCCGAAAGGACATCGAGCGCGATCACACAAAGAGCGATTTGTGGGTTAGACGCTGGGCGCTTGTCCTCACCGTGTTTCTGGCCGCCGTTATCGTGATTGTGGACACCATCACGCTTGTGAATTATTTCCTCGGTGGCGACTTAACGACGCGCTTCTTCCTCAAAGTCGCGGTCGTCTTCCTCGTCGCCGGAGGACTCTTCTT
>JAKFXQ010000007.1 GCA_021731295.1 Patescibacteria group bacterium | reverse complement strand
TCATCGTCTTCATTATCTCCTCCAGCTACTTCTTTCCGTTAATAACGGGGAAGAATTTTACCTTCCGCATACTCATTGACCTTATATTTGGCCTTTGGGTCGCGCTCGCGCTCGTAAATCCAGACTATCGTCCGCGCCGCACGTGGCTGTTTTACGCGACATCCGCATTCGCGGTCATCATGCTCGCGGCAGACCTGTTCGGGCTGAATCCGGCCAAGTCACTCGGGAGCAATTTTGAGCGCATGGACGGCTGGGTGACGTTGGCGCACTTGTGGCTCTTCTTTACCGTCGCGACATCGCTCCTCACTGACAAGTTGTGGCGCTACTGGTGGCACACGACGCTCGGTGTCTCCGTCCTCATCTGCTGTTACGGCATCATCCAGCTTCTCGGCCTCGCAGAAATTCATCAGGGTGGTGTACGCCTCGATGCGACACTCGGCAACGCGACGTATCTGGCCATTTACACGATGTTCCACGTCTTCATCGCGGGCATGCTCCTGATTCAGTCGTGGCAGGAGCGCGGATTCACCCTCGGGCTCACCGCACTCTACGGCGGCATCGCCATACTCAACACGTATATATTGTTCTTTACCCAAACGCGCGGCGCAGCACTCGGCCTCATTGGCGGCATCCTCCTTGCGGGCATCCTCTATCTTGTTGCTAGTCACGGCGCCAAGTCTGCGCGATATGTCAGCGTCGCGCTTGGTGTGTTGCTTCTGGTGTGCGCTGGGCTGTGGGTAGCACGCGACAGTGAGTTTGTGCGTAGCTCAGGGCCCCTGCAGCGTCTTACCTCAATTCGACTCGACGACAACACAGTGAAGTCTCGCTTTATGAATGCAGGGATGGCGCTCGAAGGTTTTAAGGAGCGCCCGCTTCTCGGGTGGGGACAAGAACATTACGCCGCGGTTTTCGACAAGTACTACAACCCCGACATGTGGGGTCAGGAGCCGTGGTTCGATCGCACCCATAACATCATCTTTGACTGGCTGGTCGCGGGCGGCATCTTGGGCCTCCTCGCCTACCTCTCCATTCACGCCTCCGCTCTGTGGCTCTTGTGGACGAGCGGACGATTCTCCGTCGCAGAACGTGCGTGGATTACGGGACTGCTTGCGGGCTATTTTTTCTACCTCCTCTTCACCTTCGACAACCTGATGAGCTACATGCTCTTCTTTGCATTCCTTGGCTATATCGCAGTGCGCTCGCACACCGGAGAGCGATTACTCGAAGAAAGCACATTGCCACGACGCTATCTCACTGCCGCGGCGCTCGGTGGCGTAATTCTCTCTGTCGGACTCGCGTGGGTTGTTAACGCTGATGCCATGCGAGCGAATCGCACACTCATTCTCGGTCTTTCATCGCACCCAGGCGGCTACGCGCGCAACCTCGAGTATTTCCAGGAAGCACTCGCGTACGATTCACTAGGGAAGCAGGAAATTCGCGAGCATTTCACGCAGGCGGCAATGCGCCTCGCGAATCCGCAGCTGCAAGTTGACGCTGCGCTGAAGACTGAGTTCGTTGAGACAGCGAAGCGTGAGATGGAAGCACAGCTCGCTGAGACGCCGCGCAATGCGCGATTCCCACTCTTCCTCGGCATCCTCATGAACGCGCACGGACGCTTTGACGAGGCGAAAGTCTACCTCGAAAAGGCACAAGAACTCTCTCCCAACAAGCAAAGTATCCGCTTTGAACTCGCCATGAACGCGTTTAATCGCGGCCAAAATGAGGAGGGAGTTCGCATGCTCAAAGAGGCGTACGAGCTCGCGCCAGAGTTCCCGCAAGCGGCCATTCTCTACGCATCCGCGCTCGTGCGCGGGGGCCAAGTGGACGCCGCAGACCCGATTATTCTGGGGCTGGAGCACGATTTTGCGATAGACCAGCGCCTTCTTGGCGCGTACGCAGCGGTACAGCGCTACGATAAAATCGCACAACTCGCTGAACAGGCATTGACGGGCGTTCCACAGCTACAACAAGCGCATCTCACGAAAGCAGCCGCACTGTATTTGATGAAGGATGTTGACGGTGCGGTCGCCGCACTCGAAACAATGAAGAGCATTATTCCATCGAGCGCAGCACAAGCTGATGTGCTCATTCCGCAAATGCGTGCAGGAACGTTCCGCGTAAACTGATGCGCGTACGTGTGAGAGTTATCCACACACGACGCGCGAAAAAAAACATTTGTGCTGCATTGGTGCAATAATTCAGAAAACGCATCGATCAAATAAACAATCGTGCGGGTCGAGCTTAGTACTCACTTTCGATAACGCAAAAAACTTATGGCAAAGAAAAAGGCTGCAAAGAAGAAGGCGAAGAAGGCTTCGAAGCGCCGCTAACTTCGTCTCCGCGCTCGCGGAGATGCGCAAAAGCCCCCGTACGGGGGCTTTTGCTTTTGTAGGCTCTACTCCATGGCGAGTAGTGGCGCAGAGTGGTAGTATGCTCTCCTATGCAATTCCTGAAGCGTCTGTTCGGCGACGAAGGCTCTGCGCACCTCAAACGGGTGTCTCCTATTGTTGAAAAGGTGAACGTTTTGGAGCCCCAATTTGTCGCGCTCTCCCTCGAGGAACTCAAGGGGAAGACTGCGGAGTTCAAGGCACGTCTTGCTGTAGGGGAGACACTGGACTCGCTCGCTCCAGAGGCGTTTGCAGCGGTCCGAGAAGCCTCAAAACGCACCCTAGGACAGCGCCATTTTGATGTACAGCTCATCGGTGGCCTCATTCTGCATGAGCGCGGCATTGCCGAGATGCGCACTGGTGAAGGAAAGACGCTGGTCGCCACGCTTCCTGCGTATCTCAATGCGCTCACAGGAAAGGGTGTGCACGTTATCACCGTCAACGATTACCTGTCACGCCGTGACGCCACCTGGATGGGGCAGATTTACGACGCACTTGGTCTTACCGTCGGCATTCTGAATCACGAAGCATCATATCGGTACGACGCAACGCACGTTGAGAAGGATGAAGAGCGAGATATAGAAGGGAGTTTTAAGGTCGTGCATGAATTCATGCGACCTTGTACCCGTCGCGAAGCGTACGAGGCAGACATCACCTACGGCACGAACAATGAATATGGGTTTGACTACCTCCGCGACAATCTTGAGTACAATCCGCAGAATCTGCGTCAACGCGACCACTACTTCGCCGTCGTCGACGAAATTGACTCCATCCTTATAGATGAGGCACGCACTCCGCTCATTATTTCTGCGCCTGTTGCGGAGGCCGAGAGTCTCTATCAAAAGTTTGCGGCCATAGCGCGGCAGATGGACGAGGACATGGACTACACCGTGGACGAGAAGCATCGCCAAGTCGCATTGTCTGACGCAGGAATTGAACGTGCTGAAAAAATACTCGGCATTGAGAATCTCTACACGGACGCCGGCATGAAGATGGTGCATCACCTGGAAACGGCGGTGCGTGCCAAAGCGGTCTTTAAGCGCGACAAGGACTACGTGGTGCGCGATGGGGAAGTGGTCATTGTGGACGAGTTCACTGGCCGCATGCAGCCAGGGAGGCGCTGGAGCGAAGGCCTGCATCAGGCGATGGAAGCCAAAGAGGGTGTTGCTATCCAACAGGAGTCACGCACGTTTGCGTCCATCACATTCCAAAACTACTTCCGCTTGTACGAGAAGCTTGCGGGCATGACAGGAACTGCCGCAACCTCATCCGAAGAGTTCTATAAAGTGTACGGCCTTAACACCGTCGTCATTCCGACCAATAAGACGGCGGCTCGTGTAGACCATGACGATTTCATCTTGCAGACGGAAAACGGCAAATTTAAGGCTATCGCACGAACGGTAAAAGAGCTTCACGATAAAGGTCAGCCTGTTCTCGTTGGCACCGCGTCCGTCGAGAAGAACGAACTGCTTTCCGTGTACTTCAAGCAAGAAGGTATCCCGCACGATCTCCTGAACGCAAAGAATCACGAACGTGAGGGTGAGATTATTGCGCAAGCGGGGCGCAAGGGCGCAGTAACGATTGCGACGAACATGGCAGGGCGCGGCGTCGACATCAAACTCGGCGGCAACCCAGCGACACCCGAACAATATGAAGCGGTCAAAGCTCTCGGGGGACTCTTCGTTCTCGGAACAGAAAGACACGAAGCACGACGCATCGACAACCAGCTGCGCGGTCGCGCTGGTCGCCAGGGAGACCCGGGCGAGACGCAATTCTATGTTTCGTTGGAAGACTCGCTCATGCGCATTTTTGCCTCCGACACCATTAAGCGCGTTATGGGCACGTTCGGCATTCCCGAGGATGAGCCGATTTTCAATAAGATGATTACCCGCTCATTGGAGACAGCGCAAAAGAAAATAGAGGACATGCACTTCGACGCGCGCAAGCACGTCCTCTCTTACGACGACGTCTTAAGCGTCCAGCGCAAAAGTATCTACGCGCGTCGCCATGCAGTCTTGGTCGGGGGAAGGGAGGCGGTGGACGAAGCCCTCGCTGGGCTCATCGAGCCCGAGGAACTCGAAGCCCTAAAACAGAAGGTGGGTGACATCGAAGCATTTTACGACGCCGCTCGTCGCGTCCTCCTGCAGACCATAGACCTCCTGTGGGTTGATCATCTGGAGGCGATGGAGTATCTACGCTCGTCCGTTAATCTGCGCGCGTACGGCCAACGAGATCCTCTCGTTGAGTACAAGCGTGAAGGCCTGCGCCTTTTTAAGGAACTCGAAGAGTCGTACGCGTCGCACATTCGCACATCGCTACCACACGCACTCACGGGTTCAAGCGATGCGCAGCGAACACAAGTTGCACGTGCAGTACAAACCATTACCGCATCTGCTAGTTCGTTTGCAAAAAAAGAATTTGAGCGAAATGAAAAAGTTACTATCACTGATGGAAGAGAAACAGTTGAGATGAAATATAAAAAGGCTGAACCTATGCTGAAGTCAGGTAAGTGGCGCATTGTTCAAGCTGGTTGAACACGCCCAGCAAAACGGCTAGAATGCGGCGATGTCGCAAGAGTACGTCCCCACAATAGGGCTCGAAATACACGCCGAGCTCAAGACCCACAGCAAGATGTTTTGCCGGTCCAAGAACGACGCGGATGAGACGAGGCCCAACGTGAATGTCTGCCCAGTCTGTATGGCCCACCCGGGCACGCTTCCGGTAATTAACCGTGAGGCCGTCCGGAGTGTCCTTAGGGTCGGCACGGCCCTTGGCTCAACGCTCGCCGACTACACCGAGTTCGACCGTAAGAACTACTTCTACCCCGACCTCCCAAAGGGCTACCAAATCAGTCAGTACAAGTACCCGCTTGTCTCCGGAGGTGAATTGAACGGGGTACAGTTGACCCGCATCCATTTAGAGGAAGACACCGCCAGCTCCATTCACGATGAAGCAACCGGCGAGACGCTGGTGGACTACAATCGAGCGAGCGTTCCCTTGATGGAATTGGTAACCGAGCCGGTCATGCACAGTGCTTCCGAGGCGAGCTCGTTTGCCCGAGAACTCCAGGTTTTACTTAGATATCTCGGAATCTCGGATGCCAACATGGAGAAGGGTGAGATGCGAGTTGAAGCCAACGTGTCGGTCGCTCCACCGGGGGAGAGAGCGAGTACCTATGTCGAAATTAAGAACCTCAATTCGTTCCGCGCGATGGAGCGAGCCGTCGAGCATGAGATTGTGCGTCAGACGGAAGTGCTAAGAAGTGGCGGGGCAATCCAGAAGCAGACGCTGGGTTGGGATGAGCACAAGCAAGCGACGTTCCCTCAGCGCTCAAAGGAGGGCGCGGCAGATTATCGCTATTTTCCTGACCCTGACATCCCTTCACTACGTATCTCCTCCCTTGCTGACATGTCCGCAGAAGCACTTCGAGGAAGCCTTCCAGAACTTCCGTGGGAGCGTAGGAAACGATATCTTTCACTCTCGATTAAGTCGGAAGATGCGCAGCGATATGTTGAGGATAAAGCGCTAGGGGCTTTCATGGACGAAGTCATCACGCACGTCAAATCGGATCTCGTTTCGCTTGCTTCGAACTACATATCTAATGACCTGGTCAGCATCCGAGATATAGCGGGTCGAGATACGGAATCTCAGGCAAAAATTAACATATTGGGTGCTGATTTTGCTCAGCTGATACAGGCAGTGTCTGCGGGAGTAATCTCGTCACGCGGAGCAAAGGAGATTCTTTCCATAATGTTTAACGATGGCGGCGCACCGCTCGCTATCGCCAAAGATAGGGGACTCGAGCAAGTGAGCGACGTCTCTGCGCTTAAGCCTGTTCTCTCCACGATGCTAGAAGCGAACGCCGTTGCGGTCACAGATTACAAGGCGGGCAAGGAAGCCAGCCTTAAGTTTCTTATCGGGCAGGGAATGCGTGTCACAAAGGGTGCCGGAAATCCGGACGTAGTGAGGACTCTCATTTTGGAATTGATCGAGTCCGGCACGATTTAACGCTGTGCACACCTGACGCTCGCGCAGGTGCCGTTGCTATCCGCGATGACCTATACTCATGACATGGCAGACGAAGTGCAACTTGAAGGAAAGACCTACATCTCGTCGAAGCGAGCTTCGGAGTTGACTGGCTATGCGCAGGATTACATCGGTCAGTTGGCACGTGGAGGAAAAATTGATGCACGTCGTGTCGCTGGCCTGTGGTACGTTCAAGCGGAATCAATAAAGGAACACCAGGAGCGTGCTGATGCATATGTGCCGGCGCCGCACCTCGCGCCCGAAGAGCGAGCGGCGGATTCGATTACGGGAGACGATGGATTCGAATATGTCTCGGCAAACCGAGCATCGAAATTGAGCCGCTACCATCAGGATTACATCGGTCAGCTGGCTCGATCCGGCACTATCCCAGCTCAACAAGTGGGCAATAGGTGGTACGTTCACATGAACGCACTGTTGTCGCACAAAGAGCAGAAGGACTCGTTACTTGCCGCCGTCCAGGCTGAGTCAGTGGGGCTGACTGCCGGCGCTCAGACGAAGTCGAATGATGACTCGTCGTCGATGCACTTTTCCTACCTTGCAGACGAACGCCCCACTGTTCCTTTTTCTGAGACTTACGATGCGCCGGTAGTGAAGGAACGTGTATCTGATGCCGACGAATGGAGCGGGGATCAGGCAGGTGGCGGAGAGGAGGCGGAAGAGAGACGAATAAATATTCGCGTCTTCAGGCCTTCCGCAGTGCCCGAGCGCCGAGCAATCCGTTCGCGGAAGACGGGCGACATATCAAGGAAATACCTAGTCATGTCGGGGTATGCAGTAGCGTCACTTCTAATTGTTGTATCCGGCTACCTCACGTATGCGCACATACCTGTCGGCAAGATGAGTGACGCAATCCTCCAGCGGTTCGCGGCACAGACCGAGACAGTGCACTCCCCAAAAGAGCTCGAGGTGAACGCAGACATGCCAATCGCTCAAGAGGGCAACGATATGGATGTGAACGGGTCAGAAGAGTCCGGGTTTGATAGAGCGCGTTCACAAAGCACTCAGACTGCGACAGCGGCGAATGTTTGGGAAAAGCTATTGCCACTTGTGTCGGAACAGCTCGAGTATTCGAGGCCGCTCTGACCACTTCGCACCCGTCCAAGAACAGAAACAACTGCCAAATGTAGCCGAGATACTCTTATATCCCGTATCTCGGATAGACGAGAGTCATGATGATCTAGGGTGGACCGACCGACATATTTTTTATCCGCGTCTTTCGATAGGTTCTCGCTGTTCTGCAATTTGTGTTCGGAGGAGTTCCCATATGAGGCGCGATTGATGTAGTTTCCATAGATGGCAGCACTCAGGTCTTCCACCGCGATGCCCCTCTGATTCGTACTCGTCCAAGGCAGGCCTAATCTGCGCTGGCTCCAGAGTGAAGCTCGTGTTTATGCATCATAGGGTTTCGGAAGATTACTTTTGGGGCCATTGATGAACTTTTCTCATGGCTGCGTGAATCTGGTTGTCACCAACCGTGCGCGAGAAAATTTTCGTTTACGCTTTTTTCGCTATCCCCAGATTGTTTTCTGCGTTAGAGAATTCGACCGACTTAGCTAGTAAAATCTAGATAAGTCGAACTCCCGACATGCATCATGACTCATGACATTGAAGTGAGGGGTGAACGCTATTTTCCGGCACAACGCGTGGCGGATGATTTTGACGTCTCGCGCGATCATCTGTCGCGACTTGCACGAGCTGGAAAGATTAAGGCGGTTCAGATTCAGAAGGCATGGTTTGTTCAGCCTGATTCGGTGCAAGCGTATGTCCGCGAGCAAGAGTTACTCAAGGCACAGCGCTTTGAGCAGTTGGCGGCGGAGCGCGCAGTCCAGTACAAACAATCGCGTCAGTCAGGTGTGGCGAGTGCACTCGCCGTGCAAGCAACCGCGCCAGTCGTCGTGGAGGACAGTAGTTCTTTCTTGCACCATGCACGGAAGGCGGTGCTCCATGTGCCGCATGCGGCGCAACGAGCAGCGCTCATGCCGATGTACTCAGCATCGCCGGCGGTGGATTACGTGCACCGCTTGGCTGCACTCGTAACCGCACTGGTGGTGACGTTCGGTTCGTACGCAGTTGTTGATGCGCGCTTCGCGGGCGCAGTATCTGAACATTTCTCGAGAACTGCACTTGTGGTACAGGATGTGCCGCGATTACTGAGCGTCGGACTTGGGTTCTCGCCTGAGGAATCGCTGCGCTCTAGACAGGTTGCTGCTGCCAATGATAGTGCAGATGCTGGTGCGGCAACTCGATCACTGGAAACTGTGCGAAGAGTGGTTCGCGGATTCTTTAGTATTTTCACTAGTCCCTGGGATGATCAAGCGACTGTTGTCGTTGATGTTACTCCGGTGCACGTTACCCAAGTGACACCGACAGCACCCACGCAAAGACCAGCGAACGTGGCGGCGCAGCCTACGACCAATGTCGTCATCGAGCAGCCGGTTCGCGAACGCATTATTGAGCGTGAGCGAATTGTCACAACCCCAAGCGTTCCGGACGGCACCTTCGGAGCCCGGCTTGCCGAGCTTGATTCGCGACTCACGTCGCAAATTCTGGAATTGTCTCAGCGTAGTGCGTCGCACATCACGCAAGTGTTTAATACCGCTTCGAATCTTTCCCGCATTGAGCATCTGTACGATTTGATTCTCACGAATCCCGCGATCACCGGAGGCACGATTACGGGAGCGACGATTACTGGAGGCACCGTAACGGCGACGGATTTTTCTGGAGTGCTGGCGGTCGATAGTGGTGGTACGGGCACTTCAACAGCGCCTAATTTTGGCAACGTACTCATCGGAGACGGACAAGGAGGATACTCGCTTGTAGCGACGTCCACGCTGGGGATCATTGGTGCCGCCAGCTCACCAGGCGGCGCGAGCGGAAATCTGCAATACAACAACGCGGGCGTATTTGGTGGCGCGAGCGCTCTCTACTATGACGCGGTAAACGGCCGATTCGGCATCGGCACGTCGTCACCATACGCCGCGCTTGGCGTTTCGGGCGGAGTTGTCGCTGACTACTTCACTGCAACGTCCTCTTCTGCAACATCGACACTTGGCCGCGTCTTCGCTTCAACGCTGCGGATTTCAGGGCCGGTCTATGATGCGTCGAATAGTGCCGGAACGAATGGCTACGTTCTGCAAACGACAGGCTCCGGAGTAGAGTGGGTCGCCACATCTTCACTCGGTATCATCGGCGGAGCAGGCGGACTTACGTTCGGGCAGGGATGGGAAGTGTCGACGAATGTTTTTGGCCAAGCATCGTTGGCGCCAACGACGACACAAAATATCGCAGTTTCTGGCACGGGAACGTCAACGTTCGCGGGCGGCCTTGAGGCGTGGCGCTCAATCTCGGCGCCGTACTTCGTCGCGACGTCGTCACTAGCGACATCGACATTCGCAGGCGGCATAAATCTCGCCGATGGATGCTTCGCAGTTGATGGCGTCTGTATGACCGGAGGAGTGGGAACGGCGGCATGGGGTTCGATTACGGGGACGTTATCAAATCAGACGGATTTACAGAGTGCGCTTGATGCACGTCTCACGTTGTCTGCCTGGTACTCAACCACCACTGACGGACTGGATGAAGGCTCCACCAACCTCTATTTCACCAACACCCGTGCTGACACCCGCTTCGCCTTTAACCTCGCAGGTACCACCACTGATGCATTAGATGAAGGTTCGACGAATCAGTACTACACTCTCGAACGCTTCGCTTCTGCGCTTGCCGGAACAACGACTGACGCACTGGATGAAGGAGGCACGAACCTGTACTTCACGACACCACGCGCCACTGCAAACTTCGTCACGAATCTTGCCGCCACCACATCAGTCGCGAGCATCACCACCCTTGGCAATCTCTCCATCACC
>JAKFXQ010000034.1 GCA_021731295.1 Patescibacteria group bacterium | reverse complement strand
GCCAGTCGGCTTAGGCGTGCTCGGCGTTGCAGTGGAACCGGTTGGCGTAGAAGGCGTCGTTGGAGCCGGGGTGTTCGGCGTTTGTGTGCCCGTCGTCAGAGGTGTCGTCGTTGCGGTTCCCGAGCGCGGGGTCACCGAGACCGTGGCGTTGCCTTGTGCAACGCGCTCTGGGCTCGAGGTGCCGGCGGTCATGTACATGACTGAAAGTGGGATATCAACTGCGTTTGCACCAGCAAGGACTGGGATGAGGCGGGTTGCCTGTACCTCCTTGTCACCGACTGTGTACGGCATACCGCAGGGGATGGCGGTCGTGGAAGTCGCCAGTGGCATGCGCAACTGGAAACCGTCGCGGCACTGATAGAGAATCGCAAACGTACCCGCGCCTTCAGGGGCGGTGTATTTCCAGGAGACGTCGAGCATGTCGCCGGAAGCAACCGTGCGTGGGGCCGTGACCGCGAGAGTGCTCGCGCCAGCGCGGTTCAAGAGTGAGGTGAACCCCGCAGAGGCGAGGCGGAGGAAGTGAAATGCGCCCCAGATGATAATGACGATAAGGATGATAAAACCTGCAATCGCGAGGATATTGGAAATAAGGCCCTCGCCGCGCTGTGAGTTGTCCATGCCCGCATTGCTACCACATATACGCGCTGTTGACAAGAGGCAAAAAATGGTGTAGTATTTGGGACGTAAAAAGCTATGTTTACAGCCACCAAACAGTCTGATACCCGAACTGGCATGTTCGTCTCCGTAACGGCGATGCTGTTCGTATTCACGCTTTCGGCCGCAGATTCCATCGGTTTCGTCCCCTACTACTTCGACGGGACCCCCTCTGGGCGCGAAATCGCCCTCTCCAACCTGCCTGAATTGGGCCGCGAACCGGTAGAGGCTGATCCGTTTGCCGTTGCTCCCGAGCCTGCCCCTATCCCGCAGGTAATGGTGGCTAACCCGAGCCGCATTATCATCGACGACATAGACCTAGATTTGCCAGTACTAAACCCAGATACGCGCGACATTGCGGCCTTGGATGAGGTACTGAAAGACGGTCCGGCCCGCTATACAGACTCCGCCCGTCTAGGCGAAGCAGGTAATGTGCTCATCTTCGCGCATACGTCGCATCTGCCTATCGTGCACAACCAAATGTACAAGGCGTTCAACCGTCTGTCTGAGCTTGAGGCAGGAGACACCGTTACCCTGCAGGGCGGTGGCCGCGAATATGTGTACTCGGTCACGTCAGTTCGTCGTGCGAATGCCGAAGACGAAATCATCAGTTTGGAGGCTTCGTTGGGCCATATTTTGACCCTCGTTACCTGCGACACGCTCACGTCCAAGAGCTCTCGCTGGATTGTAGAGGCAGAACTCGTCGGTTCTTACTAGCTTTGCAGGGAGCGAATTGCGCTGTACAAGGCGCAATTCGGTCTCTGGGAAGAGGCCTTGTTTTGCAACGGGAGCTAGAAATGGCAAAGACGCCGACGCCTACGCTGGTAGGCGATGTTAAGAAAGGCTCGATTGCGCTGGGTAAATTGGTCCTCGGCGCCGTGCTCATCTTGTTTGCAGCGTACGGACTGTTTGCAGCGCTGGGCGGTAGTTCAGTTCCGCAACCGCCGCCGCAGCTGCAGACGCCGCCGAGAGCAACCGTCCCGCCACAGCCTTCGACCAGTTGCGTGCTGGTAAACGGCGTGTATTTTCAAGGCGGTGTCCGCGTGGATCGCTGTTCCTAGGCGCAAAAACGCTCGCGGGCGTCACTCTAATCGGTGACGCCCGCGCTATTTGAAGGTATTGACAGAAGTTCCAAAAAGTTATATCATATTTGCAGGTATCTAGCGGCTGGCAACAAAGAGGAGGACCCAAAAATGTTCGCCATGCTGAAAACCGTAAGCGCCGGTATAGCGCTTGCCGTGGTCGTAGGCGTTACGACCCCTGTGAGTGCAGCCTCAACCTGCGTGCGGATCGACGACGTCTACTTTAAGCATGGCGTCGTCGTGAAGGCTACGGAGTGCGTTGATCACTCGACACCTCGAATGAAAGAGGTGACGCCTCGAGCCCCGACCTTCACGGACAAATGTGAGGGAAAGGCAAAGGGGTACGAGTATCTTGCGCTCGGGCCGGATGGCAAGCGCCTCGCGCGTTTCGTCTGCCGAGGAAGCTGACAGGAGCTGCTCTGTACCGCGCCCCTCCGCGCGGTGCAGAGAAACTTCAATCGTGCGTTCATTAGCATTAATACAAACGTCATAATTATGAAGTACTGGATCATCTCGCTCACGATTTTCGTCGGAACGTTTGCGCACGGTGCGACCGTTTTCGCTTGTGATGAGTATGGCTGCAACGCAGATTACTCGTACATAGAACAGTTTGACAATGCGAACTACTCGTACCTCGGCGACTACAACAACGCTGATTACTCGTACGTCAGTGACTATAACAACGCAGATTACGCATACGTCAGCGACTACAACAACGCTGATTACTCGTATGTCAGCGATTACTACAATGCGGATTACGCGTATGTCACTCCGGACTGGGACTACTACGACTACGACACCTATGCGTATGATTACGACTACGTAGATTACTACGACTACGATGTGTACGGCTACGATTCCTACTCCTACCCGTCCTACACTTCGTACGATTACTACTCGTATCCAACGTACAGCAACCCGGTACACTACAACGCACCTAAAAATTACCCGGTTACGGTTTCCTCCGGCCAGCCTTCGAGGGCGAGCCAGGCGCACACGAGCTCGGTTACGAACAACGTCGACAACAGCGTCCGCTACTCGTACGTCGACAACTCCATCGTTAACAGCTTCAACACCGGCTCGAATATTAACTCCCCAGGCGCCATTGCCGCAGGAACGTCTATCTCGATTACTCCTGTTGCAACGACGCCGGTCTATCATCCGACGCCAAGCTGCACCATCTCGGTTACTGGTTCCTTCGGATACGGCCAGACGTTGACGTGGCACACGTACAACGCGACGTCGGCCTCGATTAGCGGCGTGGGCGCAGTAACGACGGGCTACGGTACTCGCGTGGTCTATCCGACACAGGGTCAGATCTTCACGATGTCAGTGCACGGTCAGGGCGGTAGCTCGACGTGTCAGACGAGCTCGTATCACTACGCAGCTCCGGTAACGCCAACCTACCCGGTCTATTCGCAAGTTGCACTCTCGCAGATTCCGTACACGGGCTTTGACTTGGGCCCAGTGGGCAACGCGCTCTTCTGGGTCGGCCTCGCACTCTTCTCGATTGCTGGCTCGTACTTCATCGTCTATTTCCGCGGTGGGCTCATGGCCTTCCTTCGCCAGACTCGCGAGGAAGAGACGGTGGTCAGCGCTCCCGCTCGTGTTGCATACGCAGCATACGTCCCAGCGACGATAGTCGCAGACGAGCTCGATGACGAAGCTATCAAGTTCTCCGCACGCGATCGCGTGACGCGCGACTCGATGGGCATTGACCTCTCCGCTGGCGTTCCGCGCATCGTTGTTGCACGTCAGTAAGAGATAAGTAGTATCCTGTAGGAAGGGTCCGGGGACGTCGAAACCCTGTGGACATGTGGATAGGCTGTGGATAGCGGATAACCGCTCACGGGCTACCATGAAGCTATTAGCAGGCAAGGTAGGGAAACCAGCGCACGCTATGACTAACACAATCGTTTCTCGGCATTGGGCCTTTGCGCTCGCTGCCTGCGCCGTTCTCGTTCTCTCGGTCGCGAGCATTGCGTCCGCGAGCACATCGTACGGCACTAATTATCAGTACTCGTATCCGTACGGAACGAGCTACAACTACGGTACGAATTATCAGTACACGAATCCGTACAATTCGAACTACTCGAATTACTATTACGGTGGGCAGTACGCGTACCCGACAAACATAAATTACTATCCATACGGCTCTCATCCGTCACATCAGTCGTACACGCGTCCGTCGTGCTCAATCACGATTACGCCAGCGACCGGTGCGGCAGAAAGCTCGTACCGATGGGGCTACCCAATGTTGCTCACGTGGAGCGCATCGAATGCTACGTCCGCATCCATCAGTCCTGAAGTCGGTTCGGTTACGCCGACCGGTTCTCGCATCGTCTATGCGAAGGGCTCAACGTACTCGATGTCTGTCTACGGTCCGGGCGGTACCGCTACGTGTCAGACGGCTTCCTACAACGTTCCGTTCTACACGCACGGATACGGATCTGGGTACAACACGAACTACTACTCGTATCCAAACTCGTACTACACCCCGACCTACACATACCCAACGACCTACACCTCTGGTGCAGCGAATGTCGTCAATAACTATGTTGTTGGTTCTGCCTCCTCGGTTTCGTTGAAGCAGATTCCGTACACCGGTTTGGACTTTGGTGTGTGGGGTAGCGCATTCATGTATCTGGCGATTGCTCTCTCAGCAGCAGTCGGCGCCTACGCACTCGTGCGCAGAAACCGCATCTTCGCAAACGTTCGCGGCGAGTAACATTCGCTCGAATGTCGCAAAGCACATGGCGCCGTAAGGCGCCATGTGCTTTTGCCGTTCATGGGCTATGATTGCGGCACATGGGGAGCCGGTACGCGTTTTCTATCCACGAGTTCGGACAGAACTCTATTCTGCGTTGGGCGCTCGGCGCGCTCGTGCTCGGCTATTTCTCTGCGTTCTTCCTGTGGATAGGGAATAGCGCCACAACCGCAGAGGCGGTGGCTCGAGGCACGTACGCCTGCTGGCCGTATTTTCAAGACTGTGCGTGGCTCTACGTCCTACAGGCGCTGCCGTTCGGCTATTCGCAAACACTGCTGTACATGGCGCTCTTCGCGAGCCTTGTCGCGGCAGTCTACTGGATGGCAGAAGAGAAATGGGTGTACGCGCATGCGGCACTGCTCCCGGCATTTCTCTGGCATGCATTCGTGACCTTCGTCCTCACGGAAGTACTTGCGGGGAATTATGACTACTACCTCTTCGTGTACGGACTCATCATCTTGTTCCTCCCGCACAAGCTGTATTTTCTCAAGCTCGCGCTCGTGTTCTTTTACGTCCTCTCGACCATCGCGAAGCTACATGAGACGTGGATACTCGGCACGTACTTTTCATCGCTCGCGACGGGGCTTCCGCTGTTTCCCGACTGGTCGATTCCTATCTGGACCAACTTCGTCATATTCATGGAGATGGTCGGGGCGTGGTTTCTCTTAAGCCGGCACGCACTGCTCCAGCGAACGGTCTTCGCGTTTTTTGTCGCGTTCCACTTGTATTCGGGAATTCTCGTGGAGTACCGGTACCCGACCACGGTTTTGCCAATGCTCCTCATCCTCTTTGGGCCATGGTATCGGCACACACCAACCCCACTCGATAGACGAGCGATTCCCGGATTCGTGCTTCTCGGCGCGCTTCTCGTTACGCAACTCATACCCGTCATGATTCCGGGCGACCAGAAGCTTACGCTTGAGGGGAATAAGTACGGACTGTATATGTTCGATGCAAATCATCAGTGCGTATCTTCAGGGACGTTCCATTTTACGGATGGGTCGTCCCGAGATTTCCGTGACGAGAGTTATAGCGCGCGAAATCGATGCGACCCGTACCGGTATTGGTTCCGTCTGAACACTGTGTGCGCAGAGGGAGGCGTCGAGCGCATTGCGTGGACGTTCGATCACTCGATAAATGGCAGGCCGTTCCTGCGCATCGTTGATGCGGCGGACGCCTGTGCGCTCTCGTACAAGCCGTTTTCGCATAATGAGTGGATTCGCACAGAAACGGAAGCCCCTGCCGTCGGGCGGCCCGTTGAAAACCTCTATGATTGAGTACTCGCCACAAGAACTGCCGGTGATTGCATTGCGTGCCATAGAAGGGAACGCGCCGACGTCGCTCTCGCCGCTGCAAGCCACTTTGGAGCCATATACGGAGGTTTTGATAGCAGTCTGGAGCCTCGTGTTCATCGTTACGCTGGCGACAGTGGCTACGAAAGGGCTAATTTTGCCCCTGGTGCGACGGAAATGATCCTACTTGACTAAGAGCCGAAAATGAGGTAAAACGTGCCCACGCGCCCTTGAGGCGCTTGCTCTGAACAGGAGGTGGCCATGAGAGCCATTTTCATCGCGACTGCACTGCTTGCGGCTTCTGCGGCGCCGGCGCTGGCACTCAACTGCTATGCACCACCGTTCCCGGCCGGGTCCCAGTTGAGCGGGCCAACGACGAAAGTCTATCGGTTCGCGCACAATGCCTGTCCCTCGGGATGGGCGTGGGCAAGCCCGGGTCGGGATCGCCAGTTCGCTGGCGACAAGCACATCTACCGCTCGTGCGGGTGTGTGCCGGCGAAGGTGGTCTACACACCGCCCCCGCCGCCGAAGAAGGTCGTGAAGAAGCACTGCAAGTGCGAATAGTTTGTTCTTGAGGACCCGGATGCGCACATCGCGCAGCCGGGCCTCTTGTTTTTATACGTCGCCACGAATCGCGTACAATCTACGTATCGGTATGCCGTTTACACGTAAGCTCATGGAGCTGTTCAGTATTGATATTCGCGCACTTGCGGCCGTGCGCATCGGCCTCGCCATCATCCTGCTACAGGACCTCGCGCGACGCGCGTATGACATCACTATTTTTTATGGAGAAGCGGGTGTGCTCCCGAGCGAGTACACGAAATACTTTTGGACCGGAGAGTGGACGTGGTCCGTACATCTGTTGTTTGGCGGGAGTGAGACATGGGTGAGTGCGCTCTTTATCGTGCATGCGCTCGCTGCGTTCGCGCTACTTATTGGTTTTCGAACGCGCCTTTCAACGGTAGTGTCGTGGTTTCTTCTCGTGTCACTCCACAATGCGAATCAATTGATTCTCCAGGGTGAAGATGTGTTGCTGCGCGCTGTACTTCTCGTATCAATCTTCTTGCCGCTCGGCGCTGCGTATTCGTGGGATCGATTGCGCTCGCGACAACCGCCCTCGCTCTTGGTGTTCAACGGTTGGTCAATGGCGTATCTCCTCCAGATGGGTTTTCTCTACTTTTTCGTCTCGCTCTACAAACACAGTGAAGAGTGGACGAGTGGCTCCGCGATTTATTACGCGCTGTCGCTCGATCAATACGCGACAGATTTCGGCCGCACACTCCTGCAGTACGAGAGCAGTCTCGCGCTTTTCACGATCGTCATTTTCGTCTTCCAAAGTATCGTCCTCTTTCTCTTGTTCTCTCCGGTGTGGACGGTACCGTTGCGCATCGTGAGTGTCGCGGGCCTTATCGCAATGCACATCGGGTTCGCACTCTCCATGCATCTTGCAATGTTCTCATTTGTTTCCATTGTCGCGCTCTTGGCGTTTCTGCCGTCGCCATTTTGGGACGCACTGGAGCGAGCGCTAGGGCGCGTGAGTATGCACTTTCTCCGTCTTGCCGTGCGCGTGGGTCCGGTGGCGTCGCGGGTTCCTGCGATGTTTTTCGCACCGCGCTACGCGGTTTTTACGCTTCTCGGCGTTTTCTATATCGGCTATGTGTTCCTCTGGCACGTGGGCAACGTCTATGCGCCAGGGCAGTATGTGCCGTTTAGTGGCGGGTTTGAGTTGCCTGCAAAGATTCTTCGTTTCGATCAGCGGTGGAATTTGTTCGCGCCGTATCCGTACCGCCATGATGGCTGGATTGTCATACCTGCTAAGCAAGCCGACGGAAGCATCGTTGATATCTACCGAGATGGCTCAGCAGTGACGTACGAGCGACCGGACAATATTTTCGAAACATACCCACGTCCACGCTGGCGACGCTATTTTCTCAGTCTGTGGCAAGACTACAATGCGCGATTTCGTGAGCCGTATGCGCAGTATCTGTGCCGAGAGTGGAACGCGACGCATGTCGGCGATGAGCGCATCGCCTCACTTGAAGTCGTGTATATGGTGGAGTGGACGCCGGCGCCAGGCACGGCACAAGAGCCATACGAGCGTCGCACGCTCATCTCGTGGGACTGTGCGACGAGTGAGTCAGCGCGCTAGTCGCGCGCAGGAAGTTGCCCGTGACGTTCCCAGTACGCGTAGCGCCAATCAAATCGCATGAACGGGAGTACGCGTCCCATCCACGCAAACATGCTGTGCGTGTCCATGTGGCGAGCGTAGGCAACGTAGTTTGGGTCGCTCGCAAGCAAGCGCTCTTCCGCAAGCGCGCGCGCCGCGAACACAACGCACACGAGCAAGAAAAGCAGTCCGGAGCGCAGAGCGTCGAGTATGCCGATTGCGTTGAGTACGGGAAGGAAGATCAGTCCCCATTGAATGCACTTCGATACGTAGACAGGATGCTTAGTGAACGCGAATGGGCCCGTCGTGATAATGCCGCGCAGCGACAAGTTCGACGAGCGAATGCCCATCGTCGCTTCGCTCCAGAGATGCGTCAGGCCCGTAAGTAGAATGCCGGAGGCAAGTGTGTACAGCACGAGTGGATGCACATCGCCGAGTGCGGCCCAGACTGGCGCGTCGTCAAACGCGCCGCTTTGTGGACGATAGCTTATCCACGCTGTGTAGACGGCTGCGTTGATAGGTGAGTAGGACGAAAGTGTGATAGCCCACCCAAACCATGTCCTATCAACGGCGCGTACTTCGGTGCCGATAAGGCGTGAGGCGAATAGGTAGCCGGGAAGAATGGTGAATATGATGAGCGCGAAAATAATCGTGTCGAGACTCATTACGAACTGCACCAAATCCCCACTTGGATTAGGGAAGCTGTCGGCGCGGATGCGGGCAATAAGAATGTACCCGGAGGAAAAGTTAATAGTGAGAAAGACGAGACGAACGAGCCATTCGAGGACGCCATTCATCAGTATGCGCGGATTCACCTCGTCAAAACGTAAGCGCGCGACAAGTCCGAATTGGTAGGTGCCGTCGCGCTGTGCGCCAAGGCGGTACTCCGTAAACAGAATGACCAAGAATGAGAGAGGGAGCATCACGGAGAGTACCCAAGGTACTGCTTGCGAAAAGAGAAGCGGATACGAACCGCGCGCGTATTCGGGGAAGAGCCAGTAGCACAACAGCATGCCGGCAACGCCGAGCGCAACACCCATGAATTTTGTGAGTGTGTTAGACGCGACCGTCGCGAATGATTGCTGCGGAATGTGCGTGCCAAGCCATGTAGCGCGCGAGAGTTCGGAGAGAATAAAGTACGCAGATGTCGTGAGAATGATTGCCAACGTGAGATGGACGTTTGAGATGTTGGTCTCGTAGAGAAGGAGATAGGTGCCGATGACGACGGCAATCGCAAACAGCGGATCAAACCAGCGAGCTACGGAGATGGCGCGGATGTGTGATGCGTGTGTGTCCATGTGAGGGCGCGTTTCCGCTGTCTGTGTCTCGAACGATACCGTGCCGGAGGGCAAACGTCGACCTTGTCCCGGACGGGAAGGGGAGCTTGACAGAAGCCCACAAATGGTGTAATAAGTGCGCACATGCAGCGCATTCAGCACATAGCCGCCCTCGCAGGGGCACTCATCGTCCTCTCGGCAGCGACCATCCTTTTGGTGTCGTCCGTGCCGTTTTCCTACGTACAAAATGGCTCTATAGAGCTCAATACCGCCTACGGCCAGGGGGATTCCGGAGGTGACTCTGGAGGCGACTCGGGAGGGGACAGTGGTGGCGATTCAGGCGGCGATTCCGGTGGTGACAGTGGTGGCGACTCTGGCGGGGACAGCGGTGGAGACTCGGGAGGCGATTCCGGTGGTGACGGCGGTGGATACTCGCAGTCGCAGTATTACAACCAGGGCAACTACTACTCGCAGTCCGACTACTACAACCAGGGCAACTACTACGCCGAGGCCTCGTACTATTCGCAGAGCGACTACTACTCGCAGTCCCATTACTACAATCAGAGCAACTACTACAACCAGGGCAACTACTACGCTGAAGCAACGTACTACACGCAGCCGCACTACTACACACAGGGCACGTACTACAACCAAGGCACGTACTACACGCAGGGGTACTATCAAAACTACTACCAACAGTACTATCAGCAGTACTATCAGTCTCTGTATACGCCGTACGTCGCATTGACGCAGATTCCCTACACAGGCATGAGCCTCGGTCTCCTTGGTGATTTGGCACTCTACGCGGGCATTATCGCCATCGCGATTTCCGGTGCGTACTTCCTTTTCGCTCGCTACTCTGGACGCGTCCTCGCGTAACGACCCATTTTCGACAGCAGGTCAAATTCGTATCTCGGTCCCACTCTGGGGCCGTTTTGCTTGACGGGGGGTCCGCCACTCGTTATGAATGCGGGACGGGGACCAGCTTAGTTGCGCAACAGAATCATATATGGGGACCATTCAGCACGTCTGCGCGGCAGTCGGCGCGGCTATCATACTTCTCTCAGCGACGCTTCTCTTGGCGTCGTCTCTTCCATTTTCATACGTAGATACTGGTTCGATTCAGCTGAACACTGCTTTCGGACAGGGGGTTCCGGTGGTGA
>JAKFXQ010000041.1 GCA_021731295.1 Patescibacteria group bacterium | reverse complement strand
TACCGGCGCATATTCCAAGTCTAATGTCGGATCCCCTTGATGAATGTAGGGGTCATAGAGCAAATCCAGCGTCGGGTCGCCCTGATTTGAATACGGTTCTGCCCATTCCTGTGCGTCGTCATAGGTGGCAGCGGGACTTGGGCCTTGATTGTTCTCCCAGTTGGGAACCTGATACGCATCGTTATCGTACTCGTCGTCGAATTCATCGACAATCATCCAATCATCCTCGATGTCGGAAAACTCGTCTTCATATATCCAGTCATCGTAGTAGTCTTCGTACCATACGGAATCGTAGACCGGCTCATAGTACGTATCAAAGTATGAATAGTCGTTGTAGTGTGGGTCATAGTCTTCTCGCGAATAGCCGAACAACGGAGCGGCTACCGAGTGCACAACCGTGGGGAAATACCCATACGCCGACTGCGCAGATTGCACAGTGATGGTCGACGGCTGCGTGCAAGAACCGCCGTCACCTACAGCAGTCAGTGTGTATGTATTGGTGCGGTCAGCGCGGACGATGCGAGAGCCGTTTGCGGGGACGTTGCCGACACCAGAAATTGAAACGCCTGAAGCGTACTTCGTATTCCACGACAGTGTTACAAACGAATTTTGTGCGACTGCAAGCGGTACCGCTGAAATGTGGCACGTCGGTCGCTGTGCGCGTACGGTGTAGTTAATGCGGCAGATGCGTTCGTTGCCGTTGTGCCCCTTTACGCGCAACGTTACTGCGCCGCTTTTCTGAACCTGAGTGCGCCAGTAGCCCGAGAGTGCGACGGGGCCGACGCCGTCGAGCGATGCCGAGCGAGCATTAACCGAGAGCCAGTGGAACGTCGCAGACTCACCGGGTGCGTACGTATGTTTTGCGGACCACATATCGCACGCAAGTGATGTCTGGGCGTGTGCGGGGAGCGCAAACAACAGAGCGAAGAGGAACGCAATGCGCAGGAGCATGCAGTCAGTATAGGGCCCCGCAGTCATTCGTGGGTCAGCCCTGTGGAGAAGGAAGCAGTTTGTGTACCGCTGTCACAATAGGTAGAGTGCCTGCGGCCGCCTACGGCCTTGAAAGGAGTACGGCACATGGCACAACCCGGCAAGCTCATCGCTGAAGGGAAGACCAAAAGGCTCTTTAAACTAGAGAAATCGCCCCACATCCTCGTGGTATCCAAGAACGACATCACGGCGAAAGATGGCGAGAAGCATGACGTCATGGAAGGCAAGGCAGTGCACGCGACGGCAACAACGTGCGCTGTCTTTGAGCTTTTGAAGGCCGGCGGAATCCCTACGGCCTTCGTCGAACGTGCAGGACCGGATTCGTTTCTCGCACGACCGTGCGAGATGCTTCCGTACGAAGTCGTCACGCGGCGCATCGGGCTGGGTTCGTATATCAAGCGGAATCCCGACGTAGCGCCGAAAACGCGTTTCGAAACGCTGGTCGTCGAACTGTTCCTCAAATCAAAGGGGAGAAAGTTCAAGGGCATCAAGCTTCCCGCGGATGATATGTATATCGCGGAGGTCTCTCCGACTGGCGCGATTGTCTATCGTCCGGACATGCCTGTTCGGGTGCCAGCGAACGCGGCGACGTTCATCCCGAACGCGAAGCTCTATGGCAAGCGCGCACGACATCCGTTCGCAGATATCGAAGAACTGGCTCGCAAAGTGTTCCTTATTCTTGAGGGTGCATGGCGTGACCAGCGCTGGCAAATCTGCGACCTCAAGATTGAGTTCGGCTACGATGTTTCGGGCCGACTCGTCGTTGCGGATGTGATAGACAACGACTCGTGGCGTCTGTTCGACGAAACCGGTCGGCACGTAGACAAGCAGCAGTATCGCGACGATATGCCGGTTGATTCTGTCGCGATAGATTACGCGGAAGTTGCCAAGCGCGTCGAGCGTTTCAAAGCGCTCGAGAAGAAGCCGCGGATCATCATTTGGACCGACAATCGGGACGCTGATGTATCGCAGTTTTACAACGCGACAACACGAGGGTACGCTGACTTCCTTCCAGCGTACTTCGATGGCTTCATGGCGCCTGAGTTGTCGCTGCGCCAATTGGCGGCAATCCTCGAATACGAAAAAGGCGACGTGGTCGTCATAACGTACTCGAAGAACGTGAATGCGCTCGCACTTCTGTTCTCTGCTGGGACGCATGTTCCCGTCATCGCGGTGCCCGCACCGAGCACGCGGTTTACGGTTGATGTGGACATCTGGTCGTCACTGCGCGTCCCGACCGGAGCACCGGTCATGACGATGCTCGAGCCTGAGAATGCCACGATAGCGGCGCTCGGCGTCCTCTCGGCACGAAGCCCACTTGCGTACATGGGGCGACGCTACGAGATGGAACGACGTCGTCTGAAGCACACCGACTCACCGCGCATCCGTGTGCAGTGACGGTGGCGAGCAATCGCAGAAAATAGACCTCGGGGTTCGCCCCGGGGTCTTCTTTGTTCGGGCTTTGACTGCAATCGGCACGCGTGGCAAGGTGCACGTGGTAGCCGGATGACCGGCGTAACTGGGAGACAGAACATGCCTATCCCTGAAGGCGAAGAGTATGTGAAGGTGCTCGAGGAAATCATCTTGCGGCGAAGGAAGAATCTTGCTTTGGGGCCGTATCTCGAGAACGTTGAGAATTTGGTCGCGGCACGACATGAGCATGGCGCGACCGCAGCCCGCCTCAAAGCCGTAGAAGAAATGTTCGACTCGGGAATGGCTCATCGAGCAGCAGCGAAGTTTCCGGAGCTCGTCGAGTGGATGCGTCGGTGCAGTGAGACGCTCACGCCACGGACTTTTAATGCGCTTCTGCAAGACGTTAAAGACCCGAATCGCGTATATTTCTGGGGCGCGCACCCGACGGTCATCGACCTTGCCACAAAGTCACAGGTCGACATCGATAGGATTCCCCTCATTGGCCGAAGAGCGCTCAGAGATTGGGGGGAATGTCTCGGCTTTAACGGGCTTCGCTTTGGGATGACTCGCGAAGAAGCGGAGGCCGCGTATCGCGAATCAGGGCAGTAGCACCCCACGTCAAGGTTTCACCTTGACATGCACACGGCGCGCGTCGAAAGATGCGCGCCGTTTGATGAAATGCATCTGTGCGCTAGGATGCCGTCGGAGCCAGCGCTGGGCTGGAAATGGAGGACGACATGCCTATCCCTGAAGGTGAAGCGTACGTGCACGCGCTTGAGGCAGCTATTGCTGCACTTCGAGTCAGTATGGAAAATGGCCATCCAGTGAAGAGAGAGCATGCGCGCATCGTTGCGCTCGCGTGTGCACGCAATGCGAAGCGTACAGCCGAGAAGGAGCTCGTTGACGCCACGTCGGCGTTTGTGCCTACTACCGAGAATCCCGCGGCAGAGCCCCTCACGGAACTAAGGGCAAAACCGACATTTCCGCGAGTATATGATTGGGTGCAAACGAAGCCGCAGATGCGCACGATGCTCGCGAACGCACTCAAAAACGCGTTCATGGAGCAGACAATCATCGACATCGCGGTATCGTCTACCGCGGAGATAAAAGATTTGCCGAACGTCGGCACGCGCGGTCGGCGTGAGCTCATGAATTTTCTTGCCGAGCACGGCCTGCATGTCGGCATGAGTCGCGAAGGGGCGGAGGCCGCGTACGTAGAAGCACGTACGTAGCGAACCTTGGCATCATCACCACAGAAAAACACGGCGCGCGTCGAAAGATGCGCGCCGTTGTTAATTCTCTGCACCCCAGATTCTTCGTTTTGACATAGCTGCTTCGCGTGGTAGAACCAGGACGGTCTCGCAAGAGATCTTGTTCTCAACAATCCCAGACGGCCTGTATGAGGCCACGGAGGATGCAATGAAAACTGGCATATTCACGGTCGAACATCTTAGTCGAGATGAGTCGGACTCGACGCCGCGTCTCCTGAACGAGAAAGACGTCGCGCACGTCGGTGCCGATGATCTGCGTGTCGTGCTCTCGCGCCTCCGCTTGAGCGAGAAGCATTCGTCGGAAAACATTGGGTACATTTACGCACGGCTTGAAACGCTGCGCAGTCTTCTCACGACGGATGTGAATGCACTCATCGACCTGTCGGTCGACGTGAAAAACCTCCAGACACCGATTTTCGGCGAGCCGCCGGAATCGCTCTGGGTCGGTACGACCTACCATCAAGCAGGTCATACGACGTTCCGCTACTGCGGGCAATGCAAGCATGCTTCCTCGTGGTCAGCGAAAGGTGTGACATGTCGGTTCGATAATTACACGATGGATGCGGGGGCGCCCTATGAATCACCCTGCCGAGTCATTGTGTGGTCGAAATCCGTCATTCAGCAGCGCCTTGATGAGATGGAGTGCGAGGTTGAACGCGAAAAGGCGCGGCGAAATGCCATCAGGCAGAACATCGCATTCCTGCAATCACGCCTCCCAAAAGCGCCCAAGAAGCCCGTTGAATACGAATCGCGTCGTTCGTATTTCCGCTACGGTGACCGCGTTCGTGTCTACACCTATTCCGTCGTATTTGGCGGCAATCAGAACAAGTGGGTGCCCGCGACGGTTGTTGCTGGTTCCCGTGGTGATTCGAAGGTTTGTGTCGTCTGCGACGAGCCGCTCGTGCGTACACGTTCTGCATCAGACGATTCGGTGCCGAGGCACTGGAGCAAGTATGCATGGGCGGTGCCCCAAAAGTCGCCGTTCATTCTCCATGAGTGGGAGTTTGCATACTTTCGCGAACGGGAGGAAGAGCTGGCACGATGGGTTGGCGTGGAGTGGCAATGGTATATGCATGACGACGCGAGTGGAAAATACTACTCGCCTGAGCGTTCTGTGTACCTTGCGTCTGTGCAGAATTCGCGGAAGCACCTGAAGCCGCAAAAGAACGGGCGACTTATGTCTGCGGAAGAAGCGCGCACCTTGCTCGGGTTCGTCGAGTATCCGACGGAGCCGGTCGCGGTATGCCACGCGTACTATGCGCTCAAGATGCTCGGCGACGAGCCCGAACTGCGTCGGGCGAAAGATACGCTCTTGGCGCGTATCTACGGTACAGAATCTGTCGGCGGCTGAACGTCGACGCGTCTGTACAGGAGAAAGACGACCGGTCACCCTGTGACCGGTCGTTCTCTTTTACTGCTTGAGTCCCATGCCCGTACGAATGAAGTACCAGTTCAGAGACACGAGGATTGCGACGAGGGCGAGCAATACGATGACGGAAGTCGACACTGCCACGTCGGTAATACCGAGGAAGCCGTAGCGGAAGCCGTTGATGATGTAGAACAGAGGATTCATGTGCGTAATCGTCTGCCACCAGCCCGGCAGTGAGTCTACGGAATAGAAGATGCCGCCGAGGTAGACGAGCGGTGTGAGGACGAATGTCGGCACGATGTTGATGCCGTCTATGGATTTTGCGTAGATACCATTGACGAGTCCTGCGAGTGCGAAGACGACGGAGGTGAGGAATGCGAACATGAGGATGATGAAGAGGCTGTGCACGGAAAGCGTGAGACCGGTGAAGAATGTAGATACGAGCAAGACGAGCGTACCAACCAGCACGCCACGCACGACGCCGCCTCCCACGAAGCCCGCAATCATAATCCACGGGGGAGTTGGGGAGACGAGAATTTCGTCTATCGAGCGCATAAAGAATTTAGACGAGAAGAAAGAGAAGCTGGTGTTTGCGTATGATGTTGTAACGACGGCGAGCATGACGAGCCCGGGGACGACGAACGTCATGTAGTCCACGCCCTTCATCGAGCCGATTTGTGAACCAAGTACCGTGCCGAAGACGAGGAAGTAGAGCACAGACGTAACGACGCTGGGCAGGAATGTCTGCACCCAAATGCGGAACATGCGGACCACGTCCTTGCGAATCATGGTGTAGAAGCTCGTCCATTTCTGTTGCGGTGTCATATTAGTTTTTGGTGAGCTGGAGGAAGACTTCTTCGAGTTTGCCGGCGCGATATCCACCCGCGTGCTGTTTTTCGTCGTGGAGCGCCAGAATGTCAGCGAGCGTGCCGTTGGCGACGATGTTTCCTTTGTTGATGACCGCAACGTGCTTGGCAAGCTGCTCTGCCTCTTCCAAATAGTGCGTTGTGAGGAGGATGGTGACACCTTTGGCGGTCAGTGTCTTCAGGTATTCCCACATGCTGCGGCGGAGTTCGACGTCCACCCCCGCGGTGGGCTCGTCCAGTATCAAAAGCTTCGGCTCTTGTACCAATGCACGGGCAATCATAAGGCGACGCTTCATGCCGCCGGAGAGCTCCATGGCTTTACCTGTCATTTTGTCGCCAAGACCCAAGTCTTTAAGGAGCTGTTCGGCACGGGGAAGGGCGATTGCGCGCGGGATGCCGTAATAGCCCGCCTGGTTTACGACGATATCAATCGGCTTTTCAAAAGGGTTGAAGTTCACTTCCTGCTGAACGATACCAATCATAGACTTGGCATTTTCCGGCTGTTCGTCTGTATTGACACCGAATACTTTGATGGTGCCGCTTGTTTTGTTTACGAGACCAACGATGGCGCCAATCATCGTGGTCTTACCTGCGCCGTTGGGGCCGAGTAGTGCAAAGAAGTCACCAGCTGGCACCGTTAAAGACGCGCCTTTGAGGGCTTGAGTTCCGGTCTTATACGTCTTTACGAGGTCTTTGACTTCAAGTGCGGGCATGGCGAGAGATTGTATCACACAAAGTTCCGCGGCCCTTGGGGGCCGCGGACATTCGTTCTTGGGACCGGAGCGTTCTCGTCAGGCGGCGAGGGCACGGTCCATAGTGGCGACGACCTCGCTGTGCGTACGTCCGTCTTTGTCGTTCCAGTTCCAGATGTCTTTCCTGCGCCGCCAGCCCATGGTGCGATACACCAGGAGTCGTGCGGCATGTGCTGCGGCTCGCTGACCTTTGCGGCTGCAGGTGGACGTGCGGGCGGCGTGGATAATCGCGCCGTCGAAGCAGAACCGGTGTCCTTCGTGTTCGGTGCGCTGAATCCAGTTGTCGGGCTTCTCGAGAAGGATGCGTGCGCCGGCGAGAACAACGTGTCCGAGTGACCTGCTCATCGTGGTCTCCTTTTCGCGTTCACGACCTCAGTGGTCGTACGCTCATACTATGGAGCGAGCACCGTTGTGTAAAGGTCAGCGGATTTCAGCAACGATGTACGCGAGGACCTCGTCGCGCATGCGGGACATCGTCGCCTCCTCGCGTGCCTCAAGGATGAGACGCAACGTCGCGCCACCAGTGTTTCCAAGGCGCGCGTTAAACCAAAAGTCAGGGTACTCAACTGTGAGACCGTCGAGCGTATGGTGTTCCGCGTCGTGATATTTGGTGCGTAGCGATTGAAGGATTCGCTCGCCCGTTTCTCGATTCGGGAGCTTGGTGTTGATTTCGCCCGAGTTTACGTACGTGCGGTAGGTGGCGATTGATTTCGAAACGGGTCCTGGATGTTCGGCGAGCCAGCGGAGCACATTCGATACGAGGACGATGGGCGCCTCGAATGTGCCGTAGGGAAGCGCGTAGAAGAAGTGGCCCGACGATTCACCGCCGAAAGGGGATTGTGATTCGAGCATGCTCTCTTTGATGAGCGAGTGGCCGACTGGCGCCATCTTCGGGATGCCGCCCGCACGTTCGATAAGTTCGCGTGTGATGCGTCCAGGACGCACGTCGTACACGATGGTCGCCCCCGGGTTGTCGCGCAGAATCATTTCCGCCATCAGTCCGCGCACAATTTCCTGCGGAATCATTGCGCCCGTTTCGTCGAAAAAGAAATAGCGATCGCCGTCGCCATCGGATGCTATGCCAAAATCGCAGGCGTGTGTGCGTATCGCTTCCTGCAGTTGCAGATTATTGTGCGCAACCATCGGGTCTGCCTCGTGCGCAGGAAACGTGCCATCCGGTGTTTCGTTGAGCCAGATAATATCAATGCCGAGCGCAGCGAAAAACGGCCTCATGTCAGAGGACGCCATGCCGCTCCCACAATCTATGGCGATTTTCCGTTTCGGTAGTGCGATGTTCTCTGGATTCCCGAGCTTCAGATGGTCAGCAACAAGTGCCTCTATGACGCCATCGCGTTTCTGGAGTTGCCCCGCGTGCGCGGAATCTATCGGCACGAACGAGTCGCTCTCGACCATTTGGAGCATGTCCATGATGCCGCTGTTTTTGCTGATGGGACGTCCGAATTTTGAGACAAACTTGAATCCGTTCCATTCTGCGGGATTGTGCGAGGCAGAGACTTGGACGCCGCCGTCGTACCCATAGAACGCGGTGGCAAAGTAGAGCGAAGGCGTCGAGAGAATGCCGACATCATCTACGGAAACGCCACTCTCCAATACACCGCGTATGAATGCCTCCTTCAATTCTGGTGTTGATGCACGCATGTCACCACCAACAGCAACGTGGAGCACGTTCCCCGTATGCTTTCGTATAAGGAGTGTCGCGTACGCTCGACCGAGTGCGTATGCGACGTCAGTATTCAGCTGATCAGGATACGTGCCGCGTACGTCGTAGGCTTTGAATATGGACGAGTCAATGTTCATGCGTCATCGCGTAGCGGCAGTCCGCCGAGGAAGTCACCCTTGCCGATGATGAGTCCGTTCTTGCGGAGGATGGAATATGCGGTCGTTACGTGGAAATAAAAGTTAGCGAGCGCGTAGTCCGTGACGTACTCAAGGCCTGTCATGTACTTGCCCGGAAAGTAGGGCAGAGTAACGCGCACATCTTCTTTTCCGATAATTTCCTCAGGCTTCACCGAATCGAGAAACGCGACCGTTTTTGCGATACGGACTTTCAATTCGGCAACGGTGGTCTCGGCGTCTTCGTGCGACGGGTTTTCGCGTCCAGAGAGCCGAGCGGCGCAGCCCTTCGCGTTATCGCAGGCAATCTGTATCTGACGAACAAAGGGGAACTGGTCAAAGATGAGACGGTCATTTAAAAGTGCCTGCTCGAACTTTTCCGCCGGTATACGCGCCGTCTTTTTTTCTTCGGCGTGTGCGACGAGTTTTTCCATCAGCCCATCAAGTGCGAGCAAAGCTTTCTTCATCGGGGGAATGGTTGCGGCGTACAAGTCTATCGGTGACATACGAATTGACGTGAAAGTAATAGCGGCATCCTAACATAGCGCTGCCGGCACAGGGTGCCGGCAGCTTCGGGTGTCCGCTCCGTGCGAACGCGGTGTCAGACGTCGGGAGGGAAGAAAACGCAGCGCACCATCATTCCGGTATGGCCTCGTGAGAAGTACCACGGAACCATGCAGACGTGCATACGGTGATCCTTAGACTCGCGCCGTCGTTCAGTGTGCGGCACGAATACTTTCCCATGTTTGCTCGTCATCCACCATCCGCCTTCGGCAGACTGAATGAGTTCGACCGGCGCACAGTCGTTGCCCGAACAGCAATCGCTCGGGTACCACTCATGCGCCGCAGTGTCACTGGGGATTGCAACCAGTGCCGCGAGTACTGCAAGAACCTTCCTCATTGAAGCCTCCTCTGTTGAAGGAATGTTTGGTCTTGCCTGCCCACCGTACGTGGCGCGCGTGAGTGGTGCAAGTTCCGTTTGTGCGCCCTTCGTGTTCCGGTATGATGTTCGGATGTCAGAAGTCCCGCAATTGCCGACCTCCATCGGTATTATCTTGGACGGTAATCGCCGCTGGGCCCGCGAAAACGGTTTGCCGCAACTTGAGGGACACCGGAAGGGTTTTGAGAATTTCATCGAGGCTTGTCGTTGGGTGCGCGACGCCGGCGTTCCTAACCTAGTTGTGTATGCGTTCTCGACGGAGAATTGGAATCGCAAAGCTGAAGAAGTCTCATACTTGATGGATTTGTATCGCAAGATGGCGGGAGAGCACCTGAAAGAACTGACCAAGGAAAATGTACGCGTTCGGTTCTTGGGCCAGAATGAACGCTTTGCGCCTGATTTGCAGAAGATGATGCAGGAAGCAGAAGAGATGTCGCCGGCGGACTATGTCTTCACCGTGTGGGTGTGTCTTTCCTACGGTGGACGCGCGGAAATAGTAGAGGCTGCGAAGAAACTGCAGAAAAGCGGCGAAGAAGTTACCGAAGAGTCGCTGCACGCAGTTATGTGGAGCGCGGAGATGCCGGATCCGGACATCATCATTCGCACCGGCGGCGAACAGCGTCTCTCGGGCTTCCTTACGTGGTCAGGCGTCTACAGCGAACTCTTCTTTCTCGATACGTATTGGCCGGCATTCACGAAAGAACACCTCACCCAAGTACTCGCGGAGTTTGCCGAGCGCGAACGCCGGATGGGGAAGTAAGCTCTACGCGCTCCGTGCGTTTCGGAACACCGCTTTAGCGAGTTCGATGACGATGATGTTCACGACGAGCCAGACGGCGACGAGTCCCAATAGCGCAGGTGATGGAATGGTGAGATTAAATATGTCCTGCATAAATGGAATAGTCACCGTCGCGAGAATGAAGAGCGCGGCGACGCAGACGCTTATGTTGAGCATCTTGTTTCCAAACGGGTTGTATGAATAAATCGGCTGCTTGAGCGAGCGCAGGGAGAAGGCGACGACGAGTATGTATCCGGCGAGGCACAAGAAAATGACAGACTGCGCCTCGACCAACTCGATGCCATAGTGCAACAAGCTCCAGTAGAGCGCGAAGAGCATCGCGGAAATTAAGGTACCGATACCAACGGTCAGGAACTTCACCTCGGCATTGAAAATGTTTGAGACGCTCTTCTTCGCGCCTTCTTTCGTGTCGTAGAGATCATCGAAAGCAAAGGAGAGGGCGGGGAGGCTCTCGGTAAACAAGTTCACCCAGATTATCTGGAGTGCGGTGAGTGGCAGGGGGAGTCCCGCAAGCAGGGCACCGCCGATGAGCATCACTTCATTCAGGGATGTAGAGAGGAGATAGACGGCGGTTTTGCGGATGTTGTCGAGCATGCGCCGACCCTCCTCAATCGCGGAGACTATGGTCTTGAAGTTGTCATCAAGAAGAACCAAATCCGCCGTTGCTTTCGCAACGTCCGAACCGGAGCCGAGCGCAATGCCAATATCCACTGCTTTCAAGGATGGTGCGTCGTTTACGCCATCGCCAGTCATTGCGACAACCTCGCCTAATTCTCGATAGAGTTTGCCGACACGCAGCTTATCTTCTGGCGTCACGCGCGCGAAAATGCGAATGTTTCGCAAGTTCGCCAGGAGCTCCTTATCTGACAATGCGCGCACCTCTTCGCCAGAGAGAATCTGTCCCTCATCTATGCTCCAGCCAAGCTCGCGGCCAATAGAGAGCGCCGTCCCTTTCAAGTCGCCGGTAAGCATCACGACGGATGCGCCCAGTGATTCAATTTTCTCTATCGCTCCCTTCGCTTCTTTACGCAGCGGGTCAACAAACACCATGATGCCGAGAAACTGCATGTCTTCGGCCGCGCCCGCCGGATCCGCTCCCTCGGCCACCTTTGCGGCGGTTTTGGAAACTTTGGCGACACCAAGCAAACGCTTACCCTCCCCGGCGATACGCATAATTGCAGCTTCCGCCGCGACGTACGTTTCTTTGTCCATCTTCGAGCGCTTCAGCAATATTTCCGGTGCACCGAGGGCAACGATAGAGCCGGTCGATTCTTGTTTGGAAAGTGAAAACTTGTTCGTTGAGTTAAAGCGCAACACTGACGCGCTCTTCGTGTGTGTTGCGACATCAAGGTCGTGCGCGATGCCCGCGCGTACGATACTGGCTTCTATTGGGTGCCCCGAGAGCCGCCATTCCTTCGGCAGGTCGTGCGGGTTCTCTATGAGGATGTCTGTGCCGGCGAGCGCGAGCTCCAGTACGGAGCGTTCACTGAGTGTGAGCTTCTCACTTCTAGTAGCTTTCTCCACGACGAGCTCTTTCAGGGTGAGGACATTTTGCAACTGCATCTTCGCCTCCGTCAACGTACCCGTCTTATCGGTCTGTC
>JAKFXQ010000042.1 GCA_021731295.1 Patescibacteria group bacterium | reverse complement strand
CATGCTACACTTTCCGGCATGACGTTGAGGGAAGCGCTTGAGCGCGCGAGAGCGAACGGACAGGCCGTCGGCCATTTCAATATTTCGGACTCGACGCAAGTGAATGCCATTTGTGCTGCAGCACGTGACCTGAAACTTCCGGTCATCTTGGGTGTTTCTGAAGGTGAGCGCGAGTTTGCCGGCCTCAAGAAAACCGTCGCGATGGCGTTCGCCGCAAACGAGGAATTCGGCGTGCCCATTTTTACCAACGCTGACCATACGCACTCGCTCGAAGGCTGTCGACAAGCTATAGACGATGGCTGCGACGCGGTCATTTTCGATGGCGCCAAGCTCCCACTCGAAGAGAATATCGCGCGTACAAAGGAGGTTGTTGCCTACGCGCGCGCTTCAGGACGAGACGTGCTCGTTGAAGGCGAACTTGGGTACATTGGCACATCGAGTAAAGTCTTGGACGAGCGACCGGAAGGAGCAGGACTCGAACTCACCACCCCAGAAGATGCAGCTAGGTTTGTCGAGGAGACCGGTGTGGATTTGCTCGCGCCGTCTGTCGGTAATCTCCACGGGATGCTGCGGAGTGGAAACCCGCGCCTCGACACTAAGCGCATCGCTGAAATTGCACTCTCGACTCACAAACCACTGGTTCTCCACGGCGGCTCTGGTATAGCGGACGAGGATTTCACTGCAGCTATTCAGGCAGGCATGCGCATCATACACATCAACACGGAAATCCGCGTAGCGTACCGGAAAGGCATCGAAAAAGGACTTGCCACCGACGCTGAAGAGACGACTCCGGCCAAGTATCTTGCACACGGTCGGGACGCCGTACAGGAGGTAGTACGGGCCCGCCTTGCGCTTTTCTCCCACTCGTGACGTACTTGCAATGTGGGTCCGCATACGTATAATCAGCGGCCATGACAGTCACGTTAAACATCTCACCACGCGCGACAGACGTCGCGGCTGACGAGATTCGCGCGCAAGGCTTGGTCCCTGCGGTTCTCTATGGACCAAAGGAGGCCCCAACGCCTGTCTCTTTGAACGCCAAGGAATTTGAGCGTGTCTTTAAGACCGCCGGAGAGACCACCATCATTATCCTCAAAGGCGTCGGCGAGGATAAAGAAACGCTGGTCAAAGACGTACAATTCCATCCCGTCACCGACGTGCCGCTCCACGCAGACTTCTACTGCATCGAGAAGGGCAAGAAGGTCACCGTTGCCATCCCGCTCGAATTCGAAGGCACAGCACCAGCAGAGAAGGCAGGTCACATTCTGGTGAAGACTGTCCACGAAGTTGAGATTGAGGTTGCGCCAGCAGAATTGCCACAGCATCTTATCGTCGACATTTCCAAGCTCATTGAAGTCGGAGACCATATTCTCGCGAAAGACATCATCCTTCCGAAGAGCGCAGAACTACAGATTGATCCAGAAGAAATTATCGTATCCGTCACCGCGTTCGTTGAAGAGAAGGTTGAAGCAGCTCCAGTAGCAGAGGTTGCTGCTCCTGCCGCCCCCGCCCCTGAAAGTAACTAGCTCCAGGCACGTCTGTTAGAATGTGCCTATGCTCGCGAGGCTTTTCATATGTCTGGCGCTCATCGTGAGCGCGCCGTATTTCGGAACTGCCGAGACGCAGGAGGAGCGCAGGGCCCGGTTGGAGACCGAATTGGCCTCAATCGAAGCAGACATCAATGCAAAGCGGGGCGATTTGACTACGTTGCAGAAAGAGCGCACCTCACTTGAGCGCGACATCTCCATCCTCGACACCAAAATTTCGGCAGCGCAGCTTTCCATAAAACAGCGAGACATCGCGCTCACCCGCATCCTCGACGATATCGACAGCAAAGAGTCGGCGATTATTTCTATTGACCAACGTGTCGAGAAGGGCGAGGAATCGCTCGCGCAATTACTGCGTCGCACCCGTGAGATCGACGACATCTCACTCGTGGAGTTGGCGCTTGGCGAAGGCACCATCAGCCGCTTATTCGAGGAAGTCGACAGCTTTGAACAGATTCAATCGAACCTCGACGTATCATTTAAGGAACTGTTGGCACTTCGTTCAGATTTGGCGACACGCAAGGGCGCGCTGGAAGGTCAGAAAATCGAAGAAGAAGACCTGAAACGTATCCAAGTTCTTCAGAAACAAAAGATAGAATCTGACGAACGGCAAAAGCAGCAAATTCTCAAGGCGACTAAGGGTCAGGAGAAGGAGTACCAAAAACTGATTGCCGACCGTGAACGAGAAGCGGCGACTATCCGCTCCGCACTCTTCAATCTGCGCGACTCGGGCGCCATTCCATTTGGCACCGCCTACCAGTATGCAAAGGAGGCATCCGCAGTGACCGGTGTTCGTCCAGCGCTCATCCTTGCCGTTCTGCGTCAGGAAACTAACCTCGGAGAAAACGTAGGGCAGTGCCTCCTTACTAATTCGCCGAACAAGGGCGATGGTATTGGCAAGAATACTGGTCGCGCGTTTTCAGGCGTGATGAAGGGAACGCGTGACGTGGACCCATTCATGGAAATCACGCGGGAGCTCGGCATCGATCCGTATAGTCAGGTTGTGTCGTGTCCGCCAGGGTACGGGTACGGTGGCGCCATGGGACCGGCACAATTTATCGCCTCAACGTGGATGCTCTATAAGGAACGCTTGGCGAAACTCTCGAACACGAATCCGCCGAATCCATGGGACGCGCGTACCGCGATATTTGCCACAGGACTCTTGATGATGGATAACGGTGCCGATAAAGGAACGCGCGCGTCGGAGCGTCTCGCCGCACTGCGCTATTTCGCGGGCTGGGGGAATGCCAGCAAACCCGCGTACGCATTCTATGGCGACTCGGTCATGGAATTTGCTGATGACTACCAGCGAGATATTGAAGTCTTGGAGCGTTAGGGTACGCTAGCGTCTGTTGTCCGGCTCACGAGGAGGTGACTCATGCGGCCTATTATGCCGTTGCCGATTCTGCTTATTCTGGCTTTGCATCACGGTCTCCGCTCAAATCAGGAGCGTCCCGCAAAGCGTGAGGGGGCCAAGAAGCGTCTGAAGCGTGCGGCCAAGCGCCGCAAGCGCTGAAAGCCTGTCCGCCCCGCTGCTCTTGCGGGGCGGCGCCTTTTTAGGTATAGTCTCGCGACATGAAAAAGGATATCCACCCAGAGAGCTACCGCCCCGTCATTTTCGAGGATATTACCGCTGGCGTGCGGTATCTCATCGGTTCTACCGTAAAAACCGGCAAGAAGGCGAAGTGGGAGGACGGAAAAGAGTACGATGTCTTTGAAGTCGAAATCTCAAGCGCATCGCATCCTTTCTACACAGGCCAGTCGAAGACCATCGACACCGCAGGCCGCGTCGAACGCTTCAAGGCACGTGCCGCTAAAGCAAAGAAGTAACGCACCTCACTCCGCGCGCCCGTACTGGGCGCGCGGTACTATGCCGCTATGACCCGGATAAATCCCGAAGAGTACGCCGACGATCATCGTGTGTCTTTTCTGTTGACCGAATGGAAGCGCTTGGTGCACGCCGAAACGGATGCGCGGGAACTCCTTGAAGTAGACCCGTCCATGAAAGAGCTTGCCGAGAAGGAGATTGTTGATATTGAAGAACAGAAGGAAGCCCTCCTCAAACAAATGGAGCAGATTATCGGGAATCCTGAGGAGCGTGAGTGGCCGAATGAAATCGTTCTTGAAGTGCGTGCTGGCGTTGGCGGCGATGAAGCCGCGCTCTTTGCGGAAGAATTGGCTGCGATGTACATGAAGTTCGCACAGATTCGGGGCTGGCGTACGAAGACGTTGCACGAGAGTCGCGCGGATTTAGGTGGGATCAAGGAAATCCAGATTGAAATAAAGGGGGAAGGCGTATTCAAGGAACTGCAGTTCGAGACGGGTGTGCATCGCGTTCAGCGTGTGCCCGCTACCGAGAAGCAGGGCCGTATCCATACCTCCACTGCGTCTGTTGCCATCATGCCTCTGTACAAGCGCATCAAAATCGATGTCCCTCTAACTGATATCGAGGTTGAGACATCTCGCTCCGGCGGTGCTGGCGGGCAAAATGTGAACAAGGTTGAAACAGCGGTGCGTCTCATTCACAAACCAACCGGCATTGACGTCCGCGCGCAGTCGGAACGCACCCAGCTCAAGAATCGTGAGATTGCGATGACGCTGTTGCTCTCTCGACTTCAGCAAATGAAGGATGAAGAGGAAGATAGGAAGCGTGCGGCTCATCGTAAGGCACAAGTGGGGACCGGGGATCGTTCGGAGAAGATTCGTACCTACAACTACCCGCAAGACCGCATCACAGACCATCGCGTCAAGGAGTCATGGTCCAATATTGAGAAGATTCTGAACGGGGGTCTCGCCCCTATTCTCGAGGCCCTGCACAAGGGAGGCGAGGGAGAAGGCGAGCTTGCCGAGGAGGATTAATCCTGTTATTATCCCGCGACCGAAGGATTTCGGTCATATACATGTCTACGACCACGCCCCAAATCAAAAAGCTCCACGACGTCGGTACGCACGTCGGCCTTGCGCGCACCCGTCGCCATCCGACCGCTGTCCCGTTCATTTTCACCACCAAGAACCGCATAGATGTCCTTGATCTCGAGGAGACTTCGAGGCGCCTTACGTTAGCGCTCGAGTTCGTTCGTGACCTCGCCCAGGCCGGTAAGGCCATGGTGATGGTTGCAGGCAAGCACGAGGCCGTGAAAATTGTCCGCGATGCAGCTGAAGAGGCCGCGCTCCCACACGTTGCTGGTCGCTGGATTGGCGGCACGCTCACCAATTTCAAAATCATTCGCAAGCGCGTCGAGCGTCTTGAAAAGCTCATGAAAGACCGCGCTGCCGGCGAACTCTCTAAGTACACCAAGCGCGAACGCCTCATGATTGACCGTGAGATTGAAGAGCTCGAAGGGCGTTTCGGTGGCATCGTGTCTTTGCGCGACTTGCCTGGCGCCTTGTTTGTTATCGACTCGCGTCATGAATCGACTGCGGTGAAAGAAGCGAATCAGCTCGGCATTCCAGTGATTGCGCTCGCATCCACTGATTGTGATTTCTCACAGGTTCAGTTTCCGATTCCAGGAAACGATACATCCGTGAAGAGCATCCGCGCGATTGTTGACGCTGTCGTCGACGCCTACCAAGAAGGGAAGAAGGTCGCGAAGTAATACAGCGCCGTTGAGAATCTGACCGATACGCGGTACCCTTTATCTATGGCAACAACTGAAGAAATAAAGATGCTGCGCGACGAGACGGGTGTCTCTATCATGCAGTGCAAGAAAGCGCTGGACGAAGCAGGAGGAGATATCGAGAAGGCAAAGGTGCTCTTGCGCAAGCAGAGCGCAATCGCCGCAAGCAAGAAGGCAGATCGCACACTCGGTGCGGGTGTTGCTGCTGCATACACGCACGCAGGAGGCGCTGTTGTCGGGACTATAGTGCTCGCGTGCGAAACCGACTTCGTCTCCAAGAACGAGGAATTTTCTCGTCTCGCATATGACATCGCCATGCACGTCGCTGCTATGGCACCACAGTTCATCAACAAGGATCAGGTGAAAGACGAAGACGTGCGCGCGGCACGTGCTGTCTTTGAGAGTGAAGTCGCGAATATTCCTGAAGGCAAGCGCGAAGTCGCACTGCAGGGCAAGCTTGACTCGTATCTTAAAGACAAGGTGCTCCTTGAGCAGGCATTCGTGAAGAATCCTGATATGACCATCAAGGAGTTGATAGAAACGGCAGTGCAAAAGTTCGGGGAAAAAATTGAAGTCGTTCGCATGGAGCGACTCTCGGTCAAGTAGTATGCTCGCCGTCTTCTACGGCGCACTCGCGGGGCTTGCACTCTTGTTTCTGGTGCGGTTCTTCGAGGAAGCGCGAGGCATGCGTATGCTTCCCGGGTTCCGTCACACGCTCGATAGGTTCGCGCTCTTCATAAAGCGCTACCTCGAACGAGTGGAGACGTTCTTTGAACATATCCCGCAGTTCACGGCGCTCCTCTTGCGCTATCTGACGGCAAAGGGTGTCCGCCGGTTTGCCCATATGACCGAAGGCATCTCGCGCACTGCGCACGCTGCCGCGGATATGGTTTCCTACAAGCACCGCTACGAACGTAAGGAGACGCGCTCCACGTTTCTGAAGCGGATGTCGGACGGGGAGAAGCGTCCGGAGCCGTCCTCGAACGAGGAGGCGTGATAGGGTATAGTCGCACAGCGCCAGCGTAGCTCAGTTGGTTAGAGCAGCTGTTTTGTAAACAGCAGGTCGTCGGTTCGAATCCGACCGCTGGCTCCATAAAGCCCCTCGCATGATACAGTGGGCGCACATCATATGCAGCTTCCTCCGGAATACTGGTATCTCCACGTCGCGCGAGCGACCGATCTTGTCGGGTTAGACCGCGTTCTCTTCCGTCTCTTCGAAATGTTGCCCGGCGTCCTCTCGCTCACGACATTGGTCATCTTTGTCATCCTCTCGTTCACGAAGCCGGTGTGGGCAGCCTACCTGACCATCGTCTTTGCGGCGTACTGGCTTTTCAAAACGGTCTTTCTCTCCGTCCATTTGCGACATAACTTCAAGCGTCTACGGCACAATCTACGTGAGGATTGGACGAAGAAGCTTGAGGGTATTGAGCACGAGCAGTTCGTGCATATGGTCATGTTTCCGTTCTACGACGAGAGCATCGAAGTTTTGGACGAGAGCGTGCGTGCGCTTGCCGAGGGAACGTGGGACTCGAAGCGACTCATTGTCGTTCTTGCCGCCGAAGCGCGCGCGCCGCAAGGACGCGCGACAGGTGAGCGGCTTAAGGAAAAATGGGGGGACCGCTTCAGAGACATCATCGTCACAGAACATCCAGCGGATTTGCCCGGAGACATTCCCGGAAAAGGTTCAAACTTGTCTTACGCAGCGGAAATAGCGCGCCGCGAAGTACTCGATCGCGAGCGTATTCGATACGAAGATGTCATCGTCTCTGCGTTCGACTCCGACACCGTCGTCTATCCGCAATACTTCGCCTGCCTCACGTACCATGTCGCGACCTGCGATGATCTTGAGCACACGTCGTTCCAACCAGTGCCGCTCTACAACAACAATATCTGGGACGCGCCGATGTTGAGTCGTGTCATGGCGTATTCATCGTCGTTTTGGCAAATGATTCAGCAGGAGCGCCCAGAAAAGCTCGCGACATTCTCATCGCACGCGGTTACTTTCTCTGCCTTGTATCGAGCTGACTACTGGCAGCGCAACGTCGTCTCTGAAGATTCCCGTATTTTCTGGAATCTCTTCGCGCGGTACGACGGCAATTACCGTGTCGTCCCGATAGCGTATCCCGTCTCCATGGATGCGAATGTAGCACCGACGTTTCGTGAGACGGTGAAGAATATTTACAAACAGCATCGTCGCTGGACGTATGGCGCGGAGAATATTCCGTACATCATTTTCATGTGTTTGAAGAATCCACGCATTCCGTTCATCAAAAAAGTGCGTGCCATTTCGACACAGATTGAAGGATTCTGGTCGCTCGTGACACATCCATTAGTGCTCTTTAGTGTGGGGTGGTTGCCGCTCCTTGTCGGAGGGAGCGCATTTCATACAACCGTGCTCTCGCACAACCTACCGTTGGTTGCGCGTGGATTTCTTACTGCCGCAATGGGCGGACTTATCGTTTCTGCCATCATGTGCATGTACTTGGTGCCCGAGCGTCCGTCGCACGCGACACGCTTCCGTCGGACGAGCATGGTCCTACAATGGGTCATGGTCCCGATTACCATGGTTGTGTTTAGCTCCATACCGGGATTGGAGTCCCAGTTACGCCTCATGTTCGGTCGCTACCTCGGATTCTGGGTTACGCCGAAGGCGCGTGTCTCCGCGCCATCCCTGTAGCATCCTTGCCGGATTACGGCCGCTCGACGATACTTCCTGCATGCAGCCACTCTCGCGGACCGTGCGGCTTACCTACCTTGCGGTCTTTGCCGTTCTGTTTACGGCGCTTATCCCTGTCGTTATTTTGTACGCGGAAGGCTGGCGCTTTACGCCATCACTCGGATTCTTTCGCACCGGCGGTGTCTACGTCACCGTGCCCTACACGAATGTCGCAGTGTCGCTTGAAGGCAGAGACATTGGCGTGACGGGATTCTTGCAACGAAACTTTTATATCGACAATCTTCCGCCCGCGACGTACGTCATTCGCGCGACACGGGAAGGGGATTTTCCATGGGAGCGCGTCGTCGTTGTAGAACCACAGCTCGTTACTGACGCACGGGTCTTTCTTGTTTCGATGGAACCCACGCGCACAGAACTCGTTCTTTCGAATACGGCAACGACAACTGGAAAGGCGATAGCAGGGGAGCAGTTCGGCGTGTATCTCGCTATCTTTGCGACCACAACCATGCCAGTCTCGACTTCAACCCCAATGGATTTGCGCTCGGGCATCGGACTCCACGTACGTGGCGGCGAACTATTTGCTCGCTGGATAGAATCTGACCGACCACTACCGTCCAACTTCTGCGTGCGACCATCTCGCTGTGTCTCTGAAATCGCATTGACCCACGGCGTCCGCACCGTTAAACATGCAGCTTTCTATGAAGACGGAGTTATCTACAGCACTGCAGACGGTGTCTATTACACGGAAGTGGACGCGCGGCCAACCCCACGCCTCATTGCTGTTTCCGACGTTTCTGGCGCTGACTTCCGTATCATAGATGGCCTTCTCGTCTTGAAAGAAGACCGTGGACTCTACGAAGTGGACTTCTAGTGTGCGCTGGCCCGAGAGGTCGTTTCGGCTATACTGACGCGATGGAAACGCGGGGCCATCTGCACCCAATCTCGCACCTAATGCGTGAAGCGCGCGCCATTTTCGGGCGCATGGGCTTTACTATCGCCGACGGACCCTTGCTCGAGAGTGAATGGTACAACTTCGACGCGCTGAATGTTCCGAAGGACCATCCGGCTCGCGACATGCAGGACACGTTCTTCATTAAGGATTCACCGGGATACGTGTTGCGCACACAGACGTCGCCGCTTCAGGTTCGCTACATGGAGTCGCAGATGAAAGCGGGGATTGCGCCCCCCTATCGCGTCATCGTGCCAGGAAAGGTTTTTCGCAACGAAGCAACCGACATGACGCACGAGGCTGAGTTTTTTCAGCTCGAAGGCTTAGCGATAGGCGAAGACGTTACGCTCGGTCATTTGAAAGGCACGATTGATCGTTTCTATACCGAGCTGTTCAAGGGCGCCGAAGTGGAAATCCGTTTTCGACCGAGTTTCTTTCCGTTCGTTGAGCCAGGTGTTGAAGTGGATGCGCGCATTACGGGTGAGCACGTTTCGGACAAACTGCGCGGCCGCTGGATAGAAATGATGGGAGCGGGCATGGTGCATCCGAACGTCTTGAAGAACGCCGGCGTAGATCCTGAAAAGTACCAAGGCTTCGCATTCGGTATGGGACTCGACAGACTCGCTATGTTGCGCTGGGAGATAGACGACATCCGTCTGATGCATTCGGCAGACCTTCGGTTTGTGAACCAATTCTGATATGAAAATTTCTCGCGACTGGCTCCAGACATTTTTTGACGCGCCGCTACCGAACGCGGCGACATTGGCCGAGGCGCTTACGTTCCATGCCTTTGAAATTGACGGACTCGAGAAGCATCAAGATGATGACGTCTTGGACGTGAAAGTAACCCCAAATAGGGGACACGACTGTCTTTCGCATTTCGGTATTGCACGCGAGCTCTCCGCGATACTTTCGCTGCCACTCTCTGCCGCTGCGATGTCAAGGTTTCACCTTGACATAGGGGCTCTCAAAATAGGCGGAGCGGAAGACATTGAGGTTCGAATTGAAACGCCGACGGCCAGCCGCTATCTCGCAACGCGCATGACGGGCGTGAAAGTCGGCCCGTCACCCGCTTGGCTCGTAAAGCGTCTTGAGGCACTCGGTCAGCGTTCGATAAATAACATTGTAGACGCGACAAACTGCGCGATGTTTAGCTACGGACAACCGTTGCATGCGTTCGACGCAGAGACGCTTAAGAAGGGAAATGGCTACGCGGTTGGCGTGCGCACAGCGCACGCAGGAGAACAACTTGTGGCGCTTGATGGAAAGACGTACGAACTGAACGAGACCATGATGGTTATCGCGGGAGGTGAAGCAGACATAGTGCTCGGTATCGCCGGCGTGAAGGGCGGCAAAGATTCCGGTGTTTCTGATTCAACAACATCGTTAATCATCGAATCCGCAAATTTCGACGGCGTTTCAGTGCGGAAAACATCGCGTGCACTCGACTTGCGCACGGATGCATCAGCGCGCTTCGAACAGCAGCTCTCGCCATCCATGGCACCACTCGGCATGCTCGCGTGTGTGGAGCTCATTCGCGAAATCGCTGGCGGAGACGTCGTCGGTTCCGTGGATGTGTTTCCGCATGAACTCACCAGTCGAACACTTGAGATTTCGACCGTGCGCATCAACAAGCTCCTCGGCACGACACTTTCCGATGCGGATGTGGCTAGCGTATTCACACGCCTCGGACTGGAGCATACGCGTTCCGGAGATGTATTCTCGGTAGCGGTACCGCACGAGCGCATCGACCTCACCATTCCTGAAGATTTGGTTGAGGAAGTTGGACGTATTGTTGGCTACGATGCCGCGCCAGCGACTGAACTGCCGCCGCTTTCGGTGGCGCCCGCAGTGAACGCGAATTTCGCGGCGATTGATGCGCTCCGAGAAGAACTCGTGTCGCAGGGCTACTCTGAAGTCTATACATCCGTCTTTTCAGAAAAGGGAGACCGTGCGGTTCTAAATAAAGTCGGCGGCGATCGACCGTTCTTGCGCACGTCGTTGCTAGCGGGACTTACTGTAGCGCAAAAGAAAAACGCGGAACTCAAAGAACTACTCGAATTGAGCACCGTGAAGTTGTTTGAGATTGGCACTGTATGGAATGCCGCCGACGAAAGTATCATGGTCGGCATTGCCGATAAAAGCGTTACCGAAAAACCACTTTCCGCGTATCCTGTACCAGAAAAGTATGGCGACTTTGCTACGACAGCGACGGAAAAATACCAGCCATTCTCGCGTTTCCCTTACATCGTTCGCGACATCGCGCTTTGGGTTCCGACGAGCACGGACCCGCAGTCAGTCCTTGCTCTGATTCGAGAACACGCGGGTGATTTGCTTGTTCGCGCGTACCAATTTGATTCGTTCACCAAGGGAGAGCGTACGTCCTACGCGTTTCGTCTCGTCTTCCAATCGTTCGATCGGACGCTCATAGACGACGACGCAAACACACGCATGGCGAGCGTAACGGCTGCGGTTACAGGAATGGGCTACGAAGTACGGTAACCCTCGATTTTCGGCTTATATTAGCCCTTTTTCCACGGTTTCTAGCTTCTTGATTCTTCGAGAATCTGGTATAATCACCGGGCGCAGCGTGCGCACCCATTTTCAGCATGGCAGAAAAAAAGAAGCAATCATACGGAGCGGAACAAATCACCGTCCTCGAAGGTCTTGAAGCGGTTCGGAAGCGTCCCGGTATGTACATTGGGACCACCGGTCCTTCAGGATTGCATCACCTCATTTGGGAGGTGTTCGACAATTCCCGCGACGAAGCGATGGGTTCCCACGCGGACGATATTGAAGTCGCGTTGTTTCCCGACGGCTCCGTACGCGTTGCCGACAACGGTCGTGGTATTCCGGTAGACATTCATCCGAAGACAAAAGTGTCAGCACTTGAAACCGTTCTTACCGTACTCCATGCGGGCGGCAAATTCGGCGGTGACGACAGTGGCTACAAAGTTTCCGGCGGCTTGCACGGCGTCGGCGTTTCTGTCGTGAACGCGCTCTCCAGCTACGTACGCGCAGAAGTACATCGTGACGGTGGCCGATACGAACAAGAGTACAAAAATGGTGGCAAGCCCGTCGGCAAAGTGAAGCGTATAGCTGCTTCAGACCGACAAGGCACCATCATTCGCTTCACGCCGGATGCTGCAATATTCCCGGACAGAACACTCAACTGGGACCAGATTACGTCTCACTTGCGCCAGCAGGCGTACCTCGTGCGTGGTTTGCGCATAGCGGTCATCGACTACCGAGGACTCACAGAAGACGAAGTAGACGACGTCGTCGTGTTTTACATGCGCGAGACCGGAG
>JAKFXQ010000029.1 GCA_021731295.1 Patescibacteria group bacterium | reverse complement strand
GTACTTTCTCGTGCCGACCCTGTTCGGCCTGTGCCCAAATTTCCCGCCACGTGGCGAGTCGTTGGAGCATTTCCTGCGGAACGCTCGTCCGCGCAGAGTCTGTCCAAGGTGTTGGGGCAGGCTCATTACGGCGACCCATCAGGGGTTCAGACTCGATAGACTTCGACGAAACGGTACTGGTATTCCGCATTCCACCCTCCTGCGGCTGGCTTCCACTACGACTTCACGCTAAAGAACGAACAGAGCGATACTAGCACGGAGCCCTAACCGTTTGCCAGTACATGAGGAGCGTGGCGTATTAGTGCGAATGCGGCTCGGTGGGTGTTTCCGCGGATAGTTTTCGGCTTAGGTCCTGAATGGACGCAAAATGCTCAGCGTCTCCAGCGGCGAGTGTTTTCGCAATGACGCCGCGCACAGGTTGCTTCATGGTTATCGTGATGACACGGATGTCGCGTTCCTTGAGCGCATGGACATAGTCCGCGAACGCTTCAGCTCCTGTTAAATCCGCGTAGTTCACGCCCGCGAAACTCACGGCAACGCGTGTAATGACGTGGCCCTCTTTCTCGCGACGGCGCAGTAGGGCATCGAGCTGTTCGATGATGTGTTCAGCGTTGGCGTACACCAACGACATGTTTGGACGCACGACGAGCAAGTCCGGAACTGGAGCGATATCTGCTTCATCGCGCGGCACCAAGACGTTGTGATCCGTATCTATAACTACTTCTTCCACGCGTGCCCACATGACACGGTTCATAAAGAGCATGAGCGCGAGCACGATACCCACGATAACGCCGGTATCAGGCGCGGTAACCAGTGCAATCGCGAATGTCGCCATGGCAACAACACCGTCTGTGCCAGAAATATTCCACGCGCGCATCATCTCGGAGAACTTCACGAGTTGGATGACCGACGCAATGACGACTGCCGCGAGTATGGCTTTCGGAAGATAGGTGAGATAGCTTGTGAGGAAAAGAAGTGTGAGGAGAGTTGCAAGCGAGAGCACGACGCTCACCATCGGTGTTCGCCCACCGGCGGAGGCGTTGACCGCGCTCGCAGAGAAGGAGCCAGAAACAGGGTAGCCTCCGCCGACGGACGTAGCGATGTTCGCGACACCTTGTCCCACGAGTTCTTGGTTGGCGCTCACGTGTTCGTTCGATTTACGCGCCAGAGCGTTTCCTATCGCATAGGTTTCCATGAAGCCGATGGTCGCAATCACTAACGCGCTTCCGAAAATCTGCAGAATGCTGGCCAACGAAACGTTCGGCAAAAAGAAAGCCGGCAAGCCTGCGGGAATGTCGCCGACGGTCGCTACGCCGAGCCCACTGAAGTCCAATACTGCGCTCAGCGGAATGGACGCCGCGAGCAGGAGGAGTGCAATAGGGAAGTTCTTGTAGAGCTTGCGGATGCTGATGGTGAGAAGCAATGCGGAGAGACCAAGGAGCGCGGTGAGAAGATGCAACTCATAAATATGCGTCACTATGTCGCGCAAGGTCGTAAACATCAGATGCGACTGCACGACCGAGAAGCCTAAGAGGTTTGGTATCTGCAACACGGCGATGATGATGCCGGCTGCAATAGAGAAGCCTATCAAGACTGAGTGAGGGATGAGTCGTGCGAGGAAACCGAGGCGGAAAAGTCCGGCCGTAAACTGGAGCAAGCCGACGAGAAACGCGAGGATGACGGCGAGCGCGATGTACTCGGGCGTTCCCGGCGTTGCCAGCGGGACGAGCGCGGAGAGCGTAAGAAGGGAAACGACGGCGACTGGGGCGGTAATCACGTAGCGGGATGAACCCCAGAGCGCCGCAATGGACGCGCCGATAAGTACGCCATAGAGGCCATAGACCGGCGGGACGCCGACCAAGAGCGCCTGCGCCATGGACTGTGGAATCAAGATTCCGGCGACGGTGAGTCCTGCGATGGTGTCCGCACGCAACGTATCGCCGGAATATCCGCGCATCCATGGCCGCACAGGATTCAGAGAAATCCGCGCATGTTCGTAGAACGTGCGGGATAGTTCAACGCTTTCACGCACTAACCCGAGGTACTGCGGTGTTTTGAACCAATTCATCCGAGCATTGTATGCTGTTCGCAAAGAAAAGTCCGGAGAAACGGACTGTGTATAGAACAAACGCCGCCAGGACGTCTTCTATGTCGATATGGTACGCTTCGCACGTGAACGCCGTCAGAAGATTGGTCGGGTCAACATACGCCTTCGGTGCCGCGGGCACTGTGCTCATCATCGTCGTTGGAGCGGCACTCGCGAACCAGAGAGATGTCGAACCCTTGTGCCCAGGATGCAACGTCGTGATACTCAGCGTAGACAGCACGCGAGCTGATCACATGAGTCTCTATGGGTACGAACGTGAGACCACACCTGAAATCGATGCCTGGGCGAGCGACGCCGTGATTTTTGATCGCTATTTTGCTTCCGCGTACTTGACGCCGATGAGCGCGACAGGCCTGCACACGGGACTCGAAACGGGAAATCATGGCGTCATCAACTTTCAGGCATACCCACGCGACGGAGTGCGTATGGTTGCAGAGCACTTCGCAGATGCGGGATATCAAACAGCTGCTATTGGCAACTCGCCCGAGTTCACTATCTTTCCGGCTCTCGAGAATGCGTTCAGTCGAGGATATGAGCACTATGATATCCGCGTAGCGCGAAAGCGGATGCCGTGGGACAAAGTTCGGGAGTGGATCTCGGACACAGACGAACCTTTTTTCTTGTGGATTCCGATCGGAACGGTGCATTGGCCGTACGACCAGAGTGCCGAAAATCGTTTTGCTCATCCAGAGTACTCGGGTCCGTTTACGGATCGCGTACTCGATATCTCGACATTCAACTATTATTACGACGGACGTCTATACACCCCCGAGGACACGGACACGACGCACATTTACGGCATCGAGCATTCCGCTTTTTCCGGACCACATCCGTCGCTCGCTCAGTATGCAGACAATGAATCAGCTTCGGAGATGCCCATAGGGTACGAGGATATACAGTACGTTCGTGATCTCTACGACAACGGCATTGCGCAGATGGATCGAGAAGTCGGGGCGTTTTTGAGATGGTTGGAAGAATCGGGGTATGCGAGTTCTACTGTCGTACTATTTGAATCGGAGCATGGCGAGGACCTTGGTGAGCATAAATACATTGCACACTACGATGTTCACGATACGACGGTGCACGTCCCGCTCGTGGTAAAGATTCCTGACCGTGCCGGACATCGTGTTTCGGGACTTGCGTCCAATATTGATATTCTCCCCACGCTCGCCGACATCGTCGATATCGACATCGGCGCCGTCGACGGGGTGTCCCAGCTCCCAGCCATCGTAGACCCTACAGCGTCCGTCCGTGATGCAGTATTCATCGCTCGCACTCCGCTGTGGGAGCGGATTGTCATGGTAGAGGAGGATGGGACATCGCCTTTCGACGAGTTCAGGCGCCGTGATGATGTCGAGCACTTTCGTGACACAGCGGTACGGACTGACCAGTGGAAACTTATTCATCGAAGCGCGCGTGAAGTCGAGGCGCAGTACTCACTGTGGCGCTTCATAGGTGCAGAAGCCCCGCCGCGCGGCGAATTTGAACTGTACGATCTTTTGACTGATCCGACCGAGCAAATCGACGTTGCGGATGAGTATCCCGCGGTCGTTGAGGAGCTGAAAGGGCGTCTTCTTGAGTATGAACGACGTACGTGGGAAAATCTCCCGCATCGGGCGACGAATCCTGATTTACAAGAGTATTTCTGACCTCATGAAGTATACGATTGCACTCAGTATCGTGGGAATAGCAAGTCTTGCCGGCATTTTTCTAAGTCGCAGCGAAGCGCCAGTAACGGAGAGCGAGAGTATCCAGACGAAGTGTGAACGGTGCAATGTCATCGTTATTGGCCTCGATGCATGGCAGGCGGCACATGTGCACCATCTCGGGTACGCGAGAGAGACGACGCCGAATCTTGATGCGGTTGCCCGTCGCGGAGTGACGTTCACGCAGGCGCTGTCCGCCTCAAGTTGGACCGTCCCGTCATACATGTCTGTCCACACAAGTGCCTTTCCGAGCGAACACAAAGTGACGAACAAGTTCGTATCGTTTTCCGAGGGCGCTGGAGTGTTTTCTGATTTGCGCCAGTTATCGCCGGAGATGAAGACGCTAGCTGAAGTCTTCGCCGAGAATGGATATCGAACTGCGGGATTCACCGGGGACGCTGGGGTATCGGGACGTTTCGGGTATGCGAAGGGTTTCGAAGTGTATATCGACGATGTGCCGTTTGGCGGATTCGAACGCAATCTCGAACAGGCTCTTGAGTGGGCGCAGGGAAATGCGGCTCGTGAAGAGCCATTCTTCATGTTCTTTCACGGCTACGATGCGCACGGGCAGTTCGCGCTTCCTGCGCGCTATGAAGGCGAGTTCATGCCCACAGACTACGACGGCCCGTTCAGAGGCACTCCGCAGGAGCAGGAAGTTTTGCGCGAGAGAGGTCTTGCTGGCGAGCCCCTCGGCGTCTCCGAAAGTGATATCGAATTTTGGCGAGCGTGGTACGACAGCAAAATTCGAGACGCGGATGCGCGACTTGGTGAATTCATGAAAGGACTCGAGAATCGAGGACTCCTCTCAAACACCATACTCGTGTTTGTCGGCGATCACGGAACGGAGTTTTTCGAGCACGGTGCGATGGATCATGGACATGCGCTCTATGACGAACTCGTCCGAGTTCCACTCGTACTCGTATTACCGCAACAAGTGGGGAAGGTGGTAGAGGAGCAGGTCTCCACGTTGGATGTGTTTCCGACCGTCCTCGAAGTGACCGGTATACAGACCGATGAGTCACTGGCAACGCAAATACGAGGCCAAAGCCTACTCCCGCATATCACTGGACAGGCTTCGGGGCGCGACATCTATCTCGAGACGGACTATCGCAACTATGTTCATGCACGCGGCGTTCGCACTGTAGATGGCTTCAAGTATGTACGTTTCCTAGGCTCAGACAAGGAGGAACTGTATGATCTCACGAGCGATCCTGGGGAGACGCAGAATGTTGTTACAGAGCGACCAGATGTGCTCGCGCGAGTCAGACTGCAGTTGGACGAACATCTTACGCGCATCGGCATACCGGAGTTCGGAGATGACTGCCTGCCCGTATACGACTCGCAGTGCAAGTAAGACCACGCGGCGCCCGCCCAAACGAGCCAGCTTTCGGTGCTCCCAGCAGGAATCGAACCTACATTACAAGCTTCGGAAGCTTGCGTCCTATCCGTTGAACGATGGGAGCGTGGAGTGGTTATACCACGCAGAGGTATCGCGACGTAGACACATCTCCACGCGTGCTACACTCGATTTATGGACCGGAACACGGTCGGACTTGTGGCACTCGTTGCCTTCCTCTTCGCTCTCGCGTGGATTATTGCGAGCGCCGTTTCCACGCACAGTGTTGCCGAAACGCCCGCGGTGAGTTCGTTTGCCGAGTGTGAAGCAGCAGGAAATCCAGTCATGGAATCGTATCCGCGACAGTGCGCATCCGGCGGTGTCACATACATGGAGGATGTCTCGTTCAATCAGTACGCGGGAGAGTGCGTGATTGCCGGTTGTGGGGGCGAATTGTGTGTCCCAGCAGATGAGGCGGGCAACATAATGACGACGTGCCAGTATGATCCGAGGAATGCCTGTTACGGCGAGTACGCGTCGTGCGATTTGATAGACGGACAATGTGGCTGGACCGTGACGCAGGATTTTCTCTCATGCGTGTCCGACCCAGCACGCTTTTTCCCAGAAGAGCGCCTGGAGGTGATATAGCCCCATCGCCCCTCGGAAATGAACATGGTATATTCATGTCGCTCGGATAACGGGCCTATAGTCTATCGGTAAGACGCCTCCATGGCATGGAGGAGTGCGGGGTTCGACTCCCCGTAGGTCCACAAAAATAACGAGGACAACGCACAGCGTTGGCCGACTATATTTTTGTAGGAGCTACGGGGAGTCGAAGGCGAGCGCGCAAGGTTCCGTCAGCAGACGGAAACGCGCGAGCGTGGTCAGGCGGAGTAAAGTCCTGACGAGGACTTTACGAGCGCTTGACCGACCCTACCAGTCCACAAAATCACAGAGTGGAATGCGCCACCACGTGCACAAGAGCGTGTGGACGAAATCTTCTTGGTACACTATTCGTATCATGGAGAATCAACCAGGTGTTTCGAACATCGTGCTCAGCATCGCAGTCGTCGTGTTAGCGAGCGCATTAGGGTATGTCATCGTGCAGAAGACGCCCGCTGCAACAGAACAAGCACCATCAAACAGATTCACGGACGCTCTCCCGACACCGTTAGCGACAACGAACAATGCACCCGTCCCGACACCTACTGTCGCGGCGCAACCGATTCCTGCGACGCCTACTCCGGCCCCGACGAATCTACCACTGTGTTTTAACAACGTGGACGCGTTGGCGCCAAGCGTCAACAAGTCGACGTGGACTAATTTTGAAGGCTTCGGATTTGCCATCAAGTATCCGGCAGAATCTATTGCCATAACGTCATTCGGCAATCCTAAGAGCAATAATACTGATGAACCTGGTGAATTTGGTTTCGAAATCACCTCCTTAACGAGTCCTCACAAAGCGCGCATCTTGGTATTTCGATTGCAAAAGGACACGTATCGCGCGACATACATGCATGCGCCTTCGGTGTTGTATGAACCATATTCCAATACGTGGTGGCCAGAAGCGCGTACATGGAACACCGCAAGATTCACGCAGTGCACGCCGAACCCACGCGGGACAACTGATGACGGAAAGTACCCAATATATTCTGCGAGCGATGGCGATGTGGGAATGTTCTTTCGGAACTATTTCGTTATGTTGAGAGACTATCAATCAACGGATAACTACGAGCCACTCATTGTTCAGTTCGGCACCGCAGGGGATAGGAATGATCCGAGTTTTTCCTCATTCGGAACGTTTCAATCAATATTAGAGAACATGATTAAGACCTTGGAATTTCGCCCGACATCAAAGGGGTAGTTCTGTCACCCAAGAAACCCGAAAATCTTGACGCCTGACCCTCCCCAGGGTGCTAAATGTCGAGGCAGAGACTGTAGGCGCCTACGTGGTATCCTCCTGCAATGTTGAGCTGGCGCGAGAAGCTTGTCGCATACGGGACCGTCATTTTCTCCTCCGCGTTCCTCATTTTCAACGTCCAGCCGATTCTCGGAAAACTGCTGTTGCCGTATTTCGGCGGGGCAGTGGCTGTCTGGGGCGCGAGCCTCGTGTTCTTCACGACAATGCTCTTTTTCGGGTATTTATATTCGTATCTCGTCAGTGAACGCTCCGGCCGAACACAACTCGCCATTCATTCTTTTGTGCTCTCGCTCGCGGCACTCTCTGCCGCGGTCTTGGCATTCAATGCCGAGCCAGTCATGCTCGCTGTCTCTGAACTCTCACTCGCACCGTCCGTCGGCGTTATCGTTTCGCTCTTCCTCGTCGCAGGCCCGGCGTTCTTCTTGCTCTCGACGACAGGGCCACTCCTTCAGGGCTGGTTCCACACTGAATTCAAGGCCGAGCCATATCATCTCTACGCACTCTCAAACGTCGGCTCTTTCATCGGTCTCGGCATCTATCCGTTTCTCGTCGAGCCGTTGATGGGACTCACGGCACAGCGTTACTCGTGGGCGACTCTCTTCTTCCTGTTCGCACTCGCACTCTTCTTCCGCACAATGAAGAGCACACGCGCGGTGAAAGTTCGCTCGTCTGCGGTCGTTACATTCCCGATGCTTACACTCGTCGAATGGCTTCTGTTGGCGGCGATTCCATCGGCCATGCTCGTCGCGACAACCGCTCGCATCACGCAGGTCATCGCGCCAATTCCGTTTATCTGGGTAATGCCGCTCGCGCTGTATCTCCTGTCATTTGTGCTCGCGTTCCGCGGATGGGGAAGAGGCGGACTTACCGCGTCGCTCGTTGTCATGAGCGCCGTCTTTTCATACCTCTATATTGAATGGAGTTTCTACGACTTCGCGCGCCAAGCGATAGCAAACATTTCACTCTTCTTCTTCGGCTCGCTATTCTGCCACGCGCTTTTGTATGAACGTCGGCCGAAAGGCGAGGACGCACCGTTCTTCTATGTGTGGGTGGCGCTTGGTGGCGCTGTCGGCTCGCTCGCGGTCGCACTCATAGCACCCGTCGCGTTCGCGGACTTTACCGAATACATCTACGGTGCCTCCGCACTCGCGCTTCTCGCCACATTGGAGTTCCCAGCCATGACGTACGTCCGCGACCAATTCATGCGCCACACGAAACTCATGAAAGGCGCATTCGTTATCGCCATCGTTATCATTGCCTCCGGCTTGGTGCGGCAGCCACTTGAAGACGGCGTGATATATCAGTCGCGCAACTTTTACGGCATCGTGCAGGTCTACGAAACGGACGAGATGCGCTACCTGTATCACGGCACGACACTCCATGGACTTCAGCTCACTGGCGACGATTCACTTTCTCTGACCACGTATTACGTTCCAACTTCCGGTGCCGGCCGAGCGGTTGTCTTGAAACAAGCCACAGGTACACCGGTAACGGTTGGCGTCTTGGGACTCGGTGTTGGCACCATGGCCGGATACTGCCGCGAAGGGGACGAGTTTATTTTCTACGAGATTGATCAGCGCGTTGCCGACGTTGCGAACGAGTACTTTACGTTCCTCTCAAACTGCGAGGGTTCAGACGTGCGCATTGGCGATGGCCGCCTCGTGCTTGCCAAAGAAGCGCGAGAGGGAAGCGAGCAGCGATTCGATGTCCTCGCCATCGACGCCTTCAGCGATGACTCCATCCCCGTGCACCTTCTGACGAAAGAAGCCGTCGAGTTGTACATGAGTCGTTTGAAAGACGACGGCATCCTCGCCATTCACACGTCGAACAGGTATCTCGAACTCTCGCCGATAGTCGCACGCATTTCTGTAGAACTTGGGCTGTCGTTCATGGTTATCGTGGACGAGGCAATCGAACATGAAAACGGTACTCTCTCTCAGTGGGTCGTGGTAACGAGAGACCCGACGATTCTTCAGAACGAAACGTTCGCGTCTGCTGCGAGCGAGCCAGAAGGTGGCGTGGCGCCACTCTGGACAGATGAATATGCAAACGTGCTCGCAACCATAGACATTCCGTGGCCGTGGGCCGACTAGAATGCTTGACCGAACAGCGAGAACGTGGTATTAAATCGGCGGGCAGCTTCGTTCACCCTTGAATATGAATGGGGGTTACCATGCGTAACAGTTTCTCGAGCCACGTTACCGTTCTGGCATCCGTCGTCCCTCTGGACCAATTGTTCCGAGCGGAGGACCACAAGGCCCATGGCCCTGTGCGTCGCAAGAAAGCGTACTGTGTTACGCCGAACTGCGGCACGAGGCTGAGCATTTGGAATCGAGACAGACAGGGGAGATGTTTCTGCTGTCAGCAGAAGCAAGCTCGCCAGCACTAATTCACTAAGCAGTCTTGCTGCCCAGCACCCGCGCCACAAGCGCGGGTGTTCTACGTATTGCCAAACAGGCGATTTCGTGGCATTATATGGCCGTCCGTCGTCCGTTTGGGATGACGCGAACAACGAAGGGGACGAAGACTATGAAGTCAGTTCTTATCGCTCTCGCTACGGTCGCCGCTTTCGCCGCTCCGGCTTCGGCGCAGACGAAGGTGTCGTCACCGAGGGAGTGCTCTCCGGGCCAGAACTACATTGGTGTTCTCGTGTTCAGTCGTAATGCCGCTGGCATGCCGACTATCATCAACGAGATGCCTGTGCACTTTCTGTGCACGGACGACCGCGGCGGCTATCGCCTCGAGGGCTTCCCGGGCACCTACGGCTCGGCGAACGAAATCAAGTGGGCGGTGGAAGCCGTCCAGACCCTCAAGGCACTGCGGTTCCCTGACCGGGAGATGCGAAAAGCGTACGACTACCTACCCTTCATGAGGCAGCAAGCCGCGAAGTAACGCGCGGCCCAGACGCCTCCACCTACAGCACCCGCCACGAGCAATCGAGGCGGGTGTTTGCTATCAAAAGCAAACGCCCCGCAGTAGTTGCGGGGCGTCCGACGCGAGTCGGCGAGGACTACGCGTCCTCGGGTTCTTTGGGTGGCGGCGCCTTCAGGTCTTTGATGGCCTGATCGCGCACGCGACGAAGAGTCGTGAGAATCTCCGTGATGGACTTCGCGTTCTCGCTCAGGACGACGATGCCGTTGGGAACTTTCAGCGACAGGTAGTCCTGCGTGTCGCCCATGTCGCCCATCGGAATCTTGAGGTCCCGCTCCGCGCGCATCACGGCGCCGGCGACGCTGAATCGGTCGGCATCGGGGTCAGTGAACTGGCAGAGCACGCCGTTTTTGGTCGCCGTGTACTCGTTGCTCCAGCCCGGAGCGAGAAGTTCGAGTGCCTTATCGAGCACGCGGATAATTGCGCGATGATTCACGTGACATTCCTTCTATAGAATCGACACGAAACTGTGCCGCGTGCACAATACAACAGAAACGATATTCGTCAAACTACTCGGTCGGTGCTGGTTCCGGTGCAGGCTCAGGTTCAAGAATTGGTTCTGGTTCTGGCGTAGGCTCGGGCGTCGGCTCAGGCTCTGGCATCGGCTCAACGATTGGTTCCTCCTCAACAACCTCTTCGTTCGTCTCGGGCGTTTCTACGAGCTCCTGTGGCACTTCCTCGGGCGCAGTCTCCTCAACGACTTCCTCAATCGGCGTTGGCTCTTCCACAGGCTCTTCAGCAATTTCTTCCACGACGTCTTCCGGCGCGCCATCGTCAACAACTTCTTCTGGGACCTCATCAGTCGCGGGTGCGGCCATCTGCATCTCCGCTTCTTCACTCACAAACTCAAATACGAAGCGATCAAACTTCTCATCCGTATATCCGGCGCCTTCCGGCATGTCTGCGTGCCAGCCGGTGTACACCAAATCAACCGTGCACTGCATGCCCGAAATCAAATCAGTCGCGTCCGTCAGAGTAACTTCCAAATGCCCGTGACCCTCGGCGCTCGAAGGTGCGGTAACCAAAGAGGTCAGTTGTCCTGCGTATTCAAATGGTGTCGTCGTGCCGGATGCGTGCAAGCGTGAGCAGAACGTCGATGGATCGCCCGCCAGATGCGCTTGTACGCGATACGCAATAGGGAAGCCGTCGTGCGGCATGAAGCGCGGGTTCAATGTTACCGTGTCACCAGCTTCAATCGGCACAACAACTTCACCCGGATTCAAATCGAAACTCAACGAACCGGCAGCGAATGCATTCGCCGAGGATGATTCCGCGTCACGGAAGTACGCCATCGTGGAAGAGCCGGCATACGAACTACCTATACTCATCGTCCATACACACAGTAAGATGGCGAGCGTTGTTGCTGGTCGCGCCACAGTCGGGATAAAGCGACGTACCTTGCCCGCGATGAACCCTGTGCCCGAGTCGGCGCCGGGTTTAGCACCTGACGTATCTAATACGTGTTTTGAAATCGGGAACGCAGTCGTAACCCCATCGTGACTTGGAATCAAAAGAAATGAAATGTCGGGGTTCTTTTTCATACGCGCAGATCCAGCACGCGGCTGGTCGTGTGAGAAGTCATGAGGTGGATGTTGTGCATCTGTTCATCGCCGGCGACGGAGTCGCGACGACGGCCACCTTTGATGCGGCGCACTTCGGAAAAAATCTTCATCAGCTCGTCGAGAACGATAATGCCTGCCGGAATGCCAATCATCAGCGTGAAGCCAAGTGGTTGCCGCGCAAAGTCCAACACATAACCAGCGTAGGGAACAGCGAGTACGACTTTGCCGATGATGTCTCGTTGCATCACTGGTTGTGGGTCTGCTTCTTCGTTTGCATCACCCTTCGTCGTGAACGTCTGGGAAGAGAAATCGCCGGAAGCACTGATGATACGGTGCGTTGTGGGTATCTGGCGCGCTGTGTCCTCGCCGAATGTAACGACGTCGTTAATGGCATACGTGGCAGCGGGCTTCACGACGACGATGGAGCCGGTCAGGATGGTCGGCTCCATAGAACCGCTTTTCACAATCTTTACTTCAATATTGCCCGGAATGGGGAGTAGTGTCGCCAAAAATAGTCCCGTCACACTGACGAGGAGTGCGATGAAGATTCCGTAGAGAATTTTACTAAGAATAGTCATACGTTATCGCAGGCGCAGAAGAATGCGGTTGAGGATGTTTGTGGTGGAGCTGGTCGAACTCGCGCTTCCAGTGGTGATGGTGCCGCCGCTGCCGGTTGTATTGCCACCAGTATTGGAGCTCGATGTCGTCGTCGAATGAATGAAGCCAATGTTCTTGATGTCTATCTTGATAGGGGAAGAACAATTCGTGCACGGCGGCGCAACAGGCGGGTAGCCACCACACGAGAAGTTCGGCTGACTCTTGGCATCTGCGGCGCGCATGCGCACGTCCACAGTGAAGGAATCCGTCTGTGCCTCGTTCCCGAGCGCCGTTGCGTCGCAAGTCATTTTCCCTGTGGAAGGATTCACCGTGAGGTTACCCGCACACCAACACATGCCGACGTATCGCTTTGTATCTTGTCGGCATGCCATACCGCCGCGCGCATCGGCTATCGCATACGTGGTTGAAGCAAGCACGTACGAAGCCGCTTGCGTGGACGTACCAAATATCGCTTTCTCAGACGGCGGTTAGTACTTTCCGTCACCATCGTC
>JAKFXQ010000045.1 GCA_021731295.1 Patescibacteria group bacterium | reverse complement strand
CGGCTACAGTGGCCGTGACCTCCTTTTAATTCGTGCGTCCGACGCAGTAATCATAGGCTGCGGTCGTATTGGAACCATCAACGAATTCGCTGTGGCGTTCGAAGACAGGAAACCCATCGGCATTCTCGAAGGAACGTGGGAGACTGACAATGAAATACGCAATATTTTGGACGCGGCCCACAGACCAAATGACAAGATTTATTTCGACTCAGACCCGAAGGCGCTGGTGGAGCGCCTCATTGAGCGCGTCATGGCTGACAAGGAAAAGCTCATCAATCACGTGTACAACAACCACGACGGCTGGAGCGGAACAGGGAAGGATGACATCGTTGTCCACTAAATGAAAAAGGCCCCGAGAGGGGCCTTTTTCTAACCGGTGATGTGCTTCGCCATCCGCACGAATGCTTCAGGATGGTCTTTTGCCAGAGCGGCGAGAGACTTTCTATCCAGCGTGCTCTTCTTTGTCTTTAGGATGCCGATGAATTTGCTGTAGGAAGGGAGGGAGTTCTCGCGAAGTGCTGCGTTGATGCGAATCATCCAGAGCTGGCGGAACGTGCGCTTTTTGTTGCGACGGTCGCGGAAGGCGTGGGTACCGGCGTGCGCGATAGCCTCGCGAGCCATGCGCTCCTTGGTGGAGCGGCCGAAACGGTAGCCCTTGACCTGTTTAAGGACGTTGCGGCGACGCTTCAGGGATATGGTGCCTCGTTTAACGCGTGCCATAGGTTATATGCCGAGAAAACGGCTCTTGTCGGTGCGGGTCATGGTTGCGTGGAATTTGCCAGCACGAGCGCGGCGCATACGGGCGTCACCGTTCTGGCGGGCATTGAAATGGTTCTGGCCGGGGGCGCGTGAGACAAGCTTACCCCCACGGGTTATCTTGATACGCTTCTGGTAGGATTTGTTGGTTTTCATACGACTTCTTCAGGGACACTGGCCTCAGGGAGGCTTGGCTTAGGCGCTGGGCGCACGGCCGGCTTCTTGGAGGGGTCCTTCTCGATGACGACCGAGAGGCCTTTCGGGCTCTTCTTGATCTCGTCCGCGATTTTATACGATTCCGGGATGATTGCAAGGAAGCGCTCTAGGCGCTCCTTGAGGAAGTTAAACTCCATGTATTTGTACCGGCCCCAGAGGAAAAGGTCCACTTTGACCCTATGGCCCTCCTTAAGCCAGGCAGCGGACTTCATGGCCTTAATCTCCATGTCTCGGGAGGAGGTCCCAATCTTTACCTGGGTCTCCTTGGTCTCCGTAACCTTGGCTTTGGACTTGACCTGCTTGTCCTTCTTCTTCTGTTCATACATGAACTTGCCGTAGTCGGTGATGCGGCAGACTGGGGGGTTAGCGTTTGCGGTAACCTCTATCAAATCGAGCCCGAGTTCGCGGGCCTTGGCGAGAGCGTCTTTCGTCTCTATAACGCCGTAGTTTTCGCCTTCAGGCCCGATGCACCTGATTTCTTTGACGCGGATGGCCTCGTTCATTCGGACCTGCTCCTTTTCTTTCTGCGACGTGTATTTAGTGAACCCCATTTGTTCGAGGAGTGTAGCACGCTTCAATGCGTACGGCTATTCAAAGTGTTCGTCCCCGTCGGTGGGCGCGATGGCGGTTCGGATGCCCATAGGACGCATGATTTCGAGAATGGCGGCAAAGGCATCGCGTAATTGGATAAGAAGGGCAATGAGCCCAGTTGATTCGCCACGATACGTGGCGACGACCTCGTAGCCCTGTCCACCGTCCGAGAGGTCTGACGAGGCAAACGTGTTGGTCGGACTCAGCGTTGTTTGTCCTTGCACGGTGTAATCATCGTACGGCTCATCGCCGTACGCAGTGTCAGTGAGGGTGGTTACGTCGTTCCCATCAATATCAATTGCCGTAGATGTCCCTGTCTGTGTTGAGGTCGCGAGTGGGGTGTCATACGCGAGCTGGAGAAGCTGGTCTGCGACCGACGAGTGATACGACGCTTGGTTTGGAGTATCAAAATCACCGAGCGATGTGCTCGATGGTGCTGGCGTGAGTGCGCCCCCGCCTGTAGTGCCGCCACCGGTTGTACCACCACTACCTGTAGAGCCTGAATCGAAATACTGCCCAGGCTGAGTCGTCCCTGGTTGCTGTGGTGTCGGCGGTTGTTGTGGTGGTGGGGGTTGCTGTTGTGGCGGTGGCTGTGGCGGCATTTGTGGTTGGCCGAGCATGTTTCTGAATTGGTCACCGATGCCATTATTGAGTGGCGACAATGGTCCGGAAGGCGAGAAGCTTATTGCGGCACCACCGTTACAGGGAGCAGAACAAAAGCGCCGGCTAGCACCGCCTGCGTGCTCCGCGCACTGGTAGTGAATTGGGTTGCCGTAGCCAGGATGTTTCGTGGAAAGTCCAAAATCACGCGCAATCGGCGCGAAACGAGTCATACAGCTTGACGGAGAAAGGTCCACGGCGAGTCCGTAGTTATGGCATGAGCTACCGAACGAGGCGCAGCCTGACGAGCACCCTGCCGGATTGCCACACACTTGCGAGCATGCGCGTCTCTGGTCGGCCTCACTTCGATACGCTGAATTTATACTGGCATTGCAACCGTTCTTGCGCACATGTTCGATGAATTTACTCAAGCGGCAGGCGAGCGCAGGGTCTAAACCATCTTTCAGTGTCTGGCCTTCGCGTACGGGAACAACTCGTGCGCCACCGTTGATGGCACGCATCTCTGTGAGTTTCTGGTACGGATCGTATTCACATCCCCCAAGAAGTGATTTGTCGGCCGCTGCCTTTTCCTTCGCCAATGAGGCAGCGAAATCTTCTGCTTGTGTCGCGGCAAACACGGGAACGTGCTCGAAAGAAGCAAGACCTGCGATGAGGGCAAGCATTGCCGCAACGACGATGGTTCGCATGGGTGAAGTATAGAGCCTGCGTGCTCAAAGAGGCGGGGTCTGTGGGGATACGTTAGGGCAGACTTTCGCAGGCATCACCGTTCCCATCCGCGTCTAGTTTGTGTACGTCGTTTGCCGAGCCGCCACAGGCAAGGAACGCTGCCTGTGCCTCGACTTGGGTTTGGAACGATGAGCAGTTGTATACATTGCTGCTGCATGTGTAGTTACTGGAGGTTGGTATTGCGGCAGAGGCCGATTGTGTGACGGCAGGCGCTGTGGGGCAGGCGCCTGTGCTCCATAGACCGCGACCGCCAGCGCGCGCGGCCGCTTCCGCCGCTTTGAACTCGGACTGGAGCACGTACGGCGTGCGATAGGTGTATTCGTGCCCGTATCCATCTGCAATCATTTTCAGGTTAAGCAACGTTCCGTCTTCGAGGTAGACGTACGCAAGCGTGCGCCCGTACCGGTCATAGGTATCTTGCGTATCGTCTGCCTCAAGCGCGACGCGAGCGCTCACGATAGTGCGCGCATACGTTGTGGCTTCAGTGCCGAAGCACTCGATAGAACCGGTGCGCGTTGTCGTGCTCTCTGGAGTGTCCACGCCAATGAGGCGAACGGTTACAGGTTTGCCGTCTCGTTCAATAGTGAGCGTATCGCCGTCAACGACTTTAATGACAGGATAGTACGTTCGCTCTGATGGGGCCTGCGTCTCTACAGCTTCCACCTCGGTCGCCGGTACGGACGGTGCTTGGAGAGGGACGTTCTCCGGCGCATCAGTCCACCAGAACATCAGCAGTGCTCCGAAAATGACGCCAAGTATGACCTGCATCCATACAGTGTAGCGGTTTCTTGTGCCGCTTCTCTCTGGCACGTATGATGCCGCGTATGACACGAGCGTCCGTGACGATGGATCGGCACGTTGAACTGCCGCTACCTCTCTACGCGACGCAGTCCGTTGGGCGCCTCGAAAGTCAGGAACTCGGCACATTTCGTCTCGTAGTCGGACTTGATGAGGCACTGGTCGCGCAGCTGCGCGCGTACTCGCTTGATGAGCGTGATAGAGATATTCAAGACAGCACGTCAGATCGAGAACGCTTTGGTACGGGTTCGTACGAAGAGTGGTACTCCAAGAATAGACTTCCATTCGCGCTCGTTGATGATTCCGGCGCACTGGCCGCCATCGTGTGGTTTGGCCCAAAACCGCTCGGAAGAAAATCACTCAAGTATCTGACGGATGCCGAGCGCGCGGAGGAATTACTGCAAAAAGAAGATGTGTGGCACACGCTCGTGTATCGTTCCTATGTGCCGTATCGAGGAAAGGGACTGATGACGCCGTTCGTTCGGGCATGTGTTGACGAGTACCTGCATCTCCATCCAGAGGCGAAACTGTGGGTGGGCGTGAGCACTAAGAATGTGTCGAGTATCGTGCTCGCGTCAAAACTCGGATTTATTCGCCGTGAAGATTCGTTTGACGCGGAAAAACAATGGGTGGCGATGGTTCGTGAATAACTATGACTATCGGCACACTTTCTAAAGCAGACGCGAAAATGCGTACGGACATCAATAACTTGCTGTCGCAGATACGGAGTGCGGGAGAATCGCATGTAACGACAATGGCAGAACTTAACGCAATCGTTGCGGACAAGAATATCGTTGTCGTCATCGCGAAAGACGGAACGCGCATCGTCGGTATGGCGACACTCTACCTGCTTCAGAAGTTCGGCAAACGCATTGGGAGAGTGGAAGATGTTGTCGTGGACAGCGCCTACCGCGGACGGGGACTGGGGAGAACGATGATGGAAAAAATAATTGCCATCGCACGTGCGCGGAAGATACAAGCGCTACGGGTAGACAGCCGGCCCGTGCATAGCGTGGCGAACAAGCTCTATCACTCGCTCGGATTTTCCATCAAGAAGACGAATCCCTATAGAATGGAACTCTAACCATGGCACGCGTCAAAATAACAGAATATCGCGGGAAGCGGATACTGCTCGGCGATTCGTATGCAGGCGTGCACGTGCGCACGGGCAAAGAGAAGCTGCCTGCAGGTAAGCTTGTCGTCAAAGTAGACCAAGGGGTGAAGAAGCGCATGAAGCGCGGCTTGGTTAAGATTGGCGTTTCAGCCGCAGAGGCGAAGTCATGTATGGCACAGTGGCGTGCACAGGGCTTCACTCGATTTATTGTGGAGCCGGTATTTCCACATGCCCCCGAGATCGAACAGTATTTCTCGCTGGAGCGCGTGCGTGATGGCGTACGTCTCCTCCATGCCCGAGAGGGCGGTATCGAAATTGAGTCGCATCCGGAAAAAGTATTTACCACCGTGATAGCGAGCGATGCTGACATTGCGCACGCCGCACAGGAAACAGGATTACCTGAAACATTCTTGCGCGAGACCGTACGCGTGTTCGACCAACACTTCCTCGCGTTCATGGAACTCAATCCGCTCGTCGTTACAGATGGGCGCTGTGTACCGTTGGATGCCGCCGTTCTTGTGGATAGCGCAGGTGCGGTATTCACGCGTGCGTGGAGTGAGGACGACGTCATTCGCGAAGCGGTGAAGCATGAGTCGGAAGATAGAGTGAACGAACTTGCCTCAACAACACCGGCATCCTTAAAGCTCTCGGTCATTAATCCAGAAGGCGCGCTCTTTCTTCTCCTCTCTGGGGGTGGCGGTTCCATCGTGATTGCGGATGAGGCACAGCTCAAAGGTGTGGGTCACGAACTCGGAAACTACGGCGAGTACAGTGGAGGACCTACGCGCGAGGAGACCTATTTGTATGCAAAAGAAGTCATCGCGCTCATGCTCGGCTCAGCGAAGCCAAAGAAGGCACTGGTCATAGCGGGAGGCGTCGCAAATTTCACGGACGTCCAAAAGACATTCGCAGGCATCATTGATGCGCTGCGTGAGCAGGCGGCCCAGTTGCGCGCGCAGCAGGTGAAAGTGTTCGTGCGACGAGGTGGCCCGAATGAAGCCGTCGGCCTCTCCATGATGCGTGCGTTTCTTGAAAAAGAAGGGCTGCTCGGCTCTGTGCACGGTTCTGCCGCTGTTATCACCGCGGCGATAGACGATGCCATCGAGTACATAACCACCGTATGATTTCTCTACGCAACATTCGTGCGAGCGAGCCAGGCATTCTTGTCATCGGGAATCATCCTGCCATCATGCAATCGATTCTCGATTTTGATTATGCATGCGGAAAGAAAGCGCCCTCTATCATTGCGTGCGTAACAGGGAATCGGTCGGCGCAGAAATTTTTCTTCGGTAATACGGAAGTATTGGTTCCGTGCGTCTCGTCGGTGTCCGCGCTTCCCGAGGTGCTCGCCAAACGCGTGCGCTGGATACTCAACATGCAGTCCGGTAGACGCTCGTACGAATCTCTTGTCGCCGCCTTCGAGGCGCTTCCACAGGTCCACGGCGCGCACATTTTTGCGGAGAACGTTCCAGAGAAGCACGCGACCGCGCTCATCGAACGATTTGGGAAGACAAAGATTATTGCCGGCCCCTCCGGCGTCGGCTTGCTTGTTCCAGGCGCCCTGAAACTCGGCGCTATTGGTGGCACGGGTTTGGCACAGCTGATGGACGGTCACCTAGCTACACCAGGCTCCATTGCGGTCGTCTCTACATCGGGCGGCATGACGAATGAACTCATCACCGCGGTCGCGCACGCGGGGAAGCGCGTTTCGTTCGGCATCTCCATAGGTGGGGACCGATTTCCCGTCACGTCGCTGGGACAGGTGTTGGCGCTCGCTGAAGAAGATGTCGCAACCGAAGCCGTCGTGTATTTCGGTGAGCTCGGAGGTGTAGACGAGTATGAAATTGTCGAGATGCGACGGAGAGGGGAGCTGACGAAACCAGTTATTGCCTATGTCGCCGGCGTGATAGATGAGGCATTCGACGAGCGCATGCAGTTCGGACACGCGAAAGCTCTGGTGCAGCGGAAGGATGAGAGCGCGCGCGCGAAGCGCGAAGCGCTTCGCGCCGCCGGTGCCATCGCGCCCGAGACGTTCCCCGAGTTTCTAGCCGCCCTTCGAGACGTGCAAACGTCTGTGTATACTGACCGCGTGATAGATGACACAAAGCTTTCCAATCGCCGCGCGAGCATTCTCTCGACACGACACGTCTTGGATGTCTCCGAGGAGCAGACGTTTGTGAAGGGAAAAAAGCTGGTGCACAAGGAAGGCGCATTCACGCGCGGTATTCTCATGGCGCTCCTCGCTCGTGAGCCACACTCATCCATCACTGTGTCGTTTGCAGACGCTGTGTTCACTCTTCTCATTGATCACGGCGGGCACGTTTCTGGCGCAGTGAACACCATGATTACCGCGCGCGCAGGCAAAGATTTGGTCGCCTCGCTCGCTTCCGGCATCCTCACCGTGGGACCGCGTTTCGGCGGCGCCGTAAACGCGGCCGCAGAGCAGTGGCTCTCGGGTGTGCAATCCAGTGTCGAGCCATCTGTGTTCATCTCCGAGCGGACAAAAGGTGGCGCGCTACTCTCGGGCATCGGACACAGGAAATACCGCGTCGGCATACCAGACCCGCGCGTCGCCGCCCTATCGCAATTCGCCACACTCTTGAAGAAACATCCTCACTACGATTTCGCCCGCGCCATCGAAGGTATTACGACAGGAAAGAACGGCAAACTCATTCTGAATGTGGACGGCATCATGGCGGCACTCTTCCTCGACATCCTTGCCGAATGTGAGAAATACACCGCCGCTGATTTGCAGACACTCATTGATACTGAATTCTTCAACGCCCTGTTTGTTATTCCGCGCACTGTCGGATTCATCGCGCATTTCATGGAACAGAAAAAGAATGACGAAGGCCTCTTTCGTCTCCCGGACGACCTCCTGTTTGAGTCCTAACTGCTACCCACAGCGTAGCCATGTGCCCCAGCAGCGAGAGGATAGAATGCGAAGATTAGTCTCTAAATCTGTCCCGCATGCTATCCCGCATCGTTAAGTACGTCTGGTCATACGCAGGAACACAAACAAAGATTCCGTTCGAAGTAACATTCATTGATAAAACCACGTATCGCAATACGGAGAAGGAGCCTGCGTTCCGCATTACCCACCGCACACGTCGTGGCTATTGGCGCTGCATTATCTTCGGTGGTGTCGGTCTTGCAGAATCGTACATTCTGGGAGACGTGGACATAGACGGCGATCTCGAAGCGCTCGTCCTGATGCGCGACGATTTTTCTGGTGGCGGCCTTGCGTTCACGCTGAATCGCATACGCAACATCTGGCACGAGTGGCGCTTCAGCAACAAAAGCATCGAGCAGGCAAAAGAGAATGCAAAGTTTCACTACAACCGCGGCACCGAAATGTTTCGTCTGTATCTCGATAAAACAATGACCTACACGTGTGCGTACTGGAAAGAGGGGACGACCGATGTTGATACGGCGGAATGGGACAAAGTTGAGCACTCGCTCGCGAAGCTACGCCTCGAACCAGGTATGACGATGGTGGACGTGGGCTCCGGCTGGGGCTCAGTGTTGTTTCGTGCATACGAAAAGTACGGCGTTATTGGTACGAACGTGAGTCCAACTCCCGACCAGAATCGTGCGATGCAAGAAGACATTGAACGCCGAGGTCTTACGGGGAAGGTTCACATTAAGGAAATCGATTTTCGCGAGGACACCGAAGTCTATGACCGGTATGTGTCCCTCGGCGTATACGAGCACGCAGGGTACAACCAGCTGGAAGACTGGATACGCGTGATGGCGCAATCTCTAAAGCCGGGTGGCATTGGTCTCTTGCATTTCATCGGCAACATTCGCCGCGATCTTGAAGGCACTGGCATCTTCATCCGCAAGTACGTCTTCCCGGGCGGGTACCTTCCGGGCCTCGCTGAGACGATAGAAATTATGGACAAGTACGATTTGGAAATACTCGACATCGAGAATCTGCGTCGCCACTACAATAAAACATTGCACGCATGGGCACAGAACTTCGACCGCAATTGGGAGCAGATTAAAGCGCTGGACTCTCATCTCTACGACGAGAAGTTTCGCCGGCAATGGCGCTTCTATCTCTACTCATGCGCAGCTGTTTTTGTGCAGGAAAGATCCAGCATTGGCCTGTTCCAGATAACCTTCTCCAAAGGTCGCACAAAGAGTTACCCGATGACGCGCGAGTTCCTGTATTCGACAGATGCCACCCGCTCATGAGAGGGGACGTTATCCACAGGAGCAGTCTTTGACAGGTGAACCATAGTTCACTACACTACAGACATATCAACTAGACCGCGAGGTATGTCGTATGAAGCATATAAAGAGAAACTGGTTGCGTTTTATACGAAGCATCGCCGGATGCCGGGCTACAAGGAGCTCATGGCACTCACGGGTTTTCGATCCAAGAACGCTGTCTTCAAGCTTATCGGCAGGCTCGTCGAAGACGGTGTGGTACGGAAAGACGCTCGCGGAAGACTGTCTCCCGGATTCCTCGATGGTGGCGTACGGCTCCTAGGCCTCATTGAGGCAGGATTTCCATCACCCGCCGAAGAAGAGACCCTCGATGTCTTGAGTTTCGACGAGTACCTCACGCCGAATAAAGAGGCGAGCTACATACTCAAAGTGAAAGGCGATTCGATGATAAACGCCGGCATTCGCGAAGGGGACATGGTTATCGTCGAGCGTCGCTCGTCCTATAAGACCGGAGCAATCGTGGTCGCGATGGTTGATGGTGAGTACACCATGAAGTACCTGCGCCAAGAGAAGAACGGCGACTACTATCTCGAAGCAGCAAACGATAAGTATCCAGACATCCACCCCACCGAATCATTCAAAGTAGAAGCAGTTGTTACTGGCGTCGTGCGGAAATATTAGGAGGTAATCACACTCACTATGGCATGGGGCCGATCATATTCGTTCCCGCGCGCCATCCTCCACATAGACGGCGATTCATTCTTCGCGGCTGTCGAGATTTCTAAGAATCCGAAGCTGCAAGGCAAGCCAGTCGTGACAGGGAAGGAGCGCGGCATTGTTTCTGCGTGCACGTACGATTTAAAGGCGCGCGGCGTAACGCGGGGGATGCAATTGCATGAAGTGAAAAAGATTGCACCAGATGCCGTCATTCTGCCGTCCGATTACGAAGCGTACTGTTTGTTTGCGGAACGGATGTATGCGGTGGTTCGGCGATACACGCCCGAAGTGGACGAGTACTCAATAGACGAATGCTTTGCTGATTTGACCGGCATGCGACGCGTTAATCGAATGGGGTATCGCGACATGGCGGTAGCCATCAAGCGTGATTTACAAACAGAGCTTGGCATTACCTTTAGCGTCGGGCTATCAGCAACGAAGACGCTGGCAAAGATTGGTTCGAAGTGGCAGAAACCTGACGGCCTGACCGCGATACCGCTTATCGAAGCACCCAATTTTTTGTCGAAGGTGCCGGTAGGCGCTGTGTGGGGCATTGGACCCAATACCGCTGCGTATCTTAATAAGTACGGCATTCAGAGTGCACAACAGTTCGTCGAACGCGATGAAGCGTGGGTGCGTACGCACGTTTCAAAACCTATTCAGGAAACGTGGCAAGAGCTGCGCGGCGACATAGTGCTCCCGCTTCAGACGGAAAAACGAACCGGATACCAGAGCATTTCAAAAACTAAAACGTTCACTCCGCCATCTTCCGACGAAGGATTTGTCTTCTCCCAGCTCTCGAAGAACATCGAAAATGCGTGCATCAAAGCGCGGCGCTGGGGACTGGTCTCTCCGCAGGCGTTCTTCTTCCTGAAGACGCAGGACTTCAAGTATCACGGGTGTGAAATCACGCTTCCAAACCCGACGGATGTGCCGCACGACATCATTCGCGAAGTTGCGCGGCATTTCCCAGGAGTGTTCAAGAAGGGCGAGCAGTATCGTGCCACTGGCGTTACGCTTCTCAAGCTTTCAAAAGGGGAGGATGTACAGCTCGATTTGTTTGGCACGGTGCGTACGTCGCAAGGACTCAAACTCATCTTCGACAGTATCGACACAGTGTCTCTGCGCTACGGCAAACACGCAGTGTTCTTGGGTTCGAGTATGAACGCGATGCGTTTTGGTGCGCACCGAGGAGAGCGCGGGGACGCGCCGGAGCGAACACGGCAACTCTTCAAAGGGGAGACGCGACGCCGACGCCTAGGTATTCCAATGCTCGGTGAGGTTACGTGAGTTACAGTTCAGCGCCAAACATGCGTGCGACCGCACGCTGGAGTGAGCGGGGGCGCGAACGCATCAAGGTCTGCATCCGTTTCAAAAGGGAGTCCGAATCGTGCTGCAAACGTTCTGCTGCATCCCAGTCAAACATACCGCGTACGTATTCTCGGGCGTCGGACGAATCAACGTGAGGCATATTGTGCATACCAATCTCGTCGCCGTAGTAGATGATGGGCGCACCGGGAATCTGAATGAGCCGTGCGTATGCTTCGTCTATCCGCTCATCGCCGACAAGGTCTGCAAGGCGCAGTGCGGGGCCGCCGCCGCTTCCGAAAACATAGCGCCGTTTCGCGTCTACGCGATTCATGAGCGCTTCGCGGCGTTCGTGAGGTAACGTGGCAAGTGATAGTTCGTCATGATTGCGAATAAACGTTGCCCAGGCGCAGCCTCGCGGAATGTTCTGCGAGCGCTTCGCGATATCTTCCAGATGTTCATCCGTTCCCATCACCATACTTTCCACGAGGGCTTCTGCGAGCGGAAAGTTGTACACGAGCTGACATTCGTCATCGTTACCGAAGAATGAGATGAGTTGATGCAGGGGTAAATGCGCCTCCGCGAGGAGTGCAATCTCTCCGTCGTACTTGTGATCGAGGTGCGCGCGTATGCGCCGGACGATGTCATGCGTCTCGTACTCATCCTGACGCTCGTCCTCGTGCTTCACGAGTGCACGCACGGCGTCTAAGCGAAATGCGGAGACACCACGGTCAGCCCAGAACTCCATGTTGGTAATCATGGCGTCGAAGACCGCCGGATTTGCCCAGTTCAAATCCGGTTGCTCGGGATAGAAGGTCGCGTAGTAAAAATCCTGGGTCGCCTCATTACGAATCCAGTTTGACGATTTCGATTCCGGAATCGCATTCCATTCTCCTGCCCATTCGAGCCCGGTGTCGCTCCAGTGAAAGAAGTCGCGGCGACGAGTATCACGCGAGGTGCGCGCCTCGAGAAACCACGGGTGGTGTTCCGAGACGTGATTCAGCACGAAATCAATCATGATGCGCATACCCCGTGCGCGCGCCGCAGTAACGAGTGCATCGAAATCATCGAGCGTTCCGAGCTCCGGGCGCACGTTCAGGTAATCCATCACGTCGTACCCGCCGTCGCGCATGGGCGAAGGGAAGTGTGGAAGTATGTGCAACGTGTTCACTCCCAAGTCTTCCAAATAGCCCAACCGGTCAACGAGTCCGCGAAACGTGCCTGCAAATCTATCTACGTAGAGTTCGTAGATTGTGGCGTCCTTCCACCAGAGGTTTCGCATATGAGTCCATGGTCACCGTTAGTAGATATAGATACCCACGAGAATGGCGATATTGAGGCACATGACCAGTCCATGCGAGAGCACAACGGGAACTTCGCGATGCAGCGTTCCGTAGATAATCCAGAGAACGTGTCCGCCAATAAAAATAATCCACGTATGCGGAATGAGTCCTGCAGCCGTCTGTTGCGAGTAGATGTGGTAGACCTGTGGCACTAGCGCTAATGGCGCGGCGAGTGCAACGGCGTACATCAGTTTGTCGAACACGCGGCGCATGCCGGAATTGCTCGGGTATGACTCGAGTTTTTGATAGATGCGCTTACGCGTGTGGAGGTGATGGAACCCGCTGTCCATGGGAGCAGTGTAGCATCGCGAATATCGTCAAAATACTTCACGCAGATTTCACGAAAAATCACAATTAGGTCTATGTCTCAAAGTGTGTCATAACGCAATATCGCTTGCTTTCTGTCAAGAAAGGAACATACTCAAAAAGTCGCAAGTATCTCATCAAAGCGCATATTTAGACTCGTTCATATCCATGAGTCGACTGCCTTCACGTACTAGGATGGCGGTGGAAAAGTATCTAGTTGGCGCGCTTAGGAAATCAGATTTGCTTCCGAGGGTCACTCGACCCGAAGAATGTAATAACCTCAATACGCAGGCACACTCAAAGGGTCTCACTTCCCGGCCAATAACGCGGAGACGCTTGGTTGGTCGGATAGTACACACAGGCACCACACGCACTTATCCTCCCTCTAGCATTACATATGACAACAACAAAATTTAGTCTCAAAGCACTCGCACAAGTAGGCACACTGTTAGTAGCATTCACTCTCGCGGCATTCATCGGAGTGGGTGCAGCGCACGCCGACTCGCTCTACCGCCAATTGGAAGAAGGGAACTCGGGCGCAGACGTCTCATTGCTCCAAACGTTTCTCGCGAAGGACCGGACTATCTACCCGCAAGGACTTGTCACCGGATACTTCGGCTCGCTTACGAAATCCGCTGTCTCCAACTTCCAATCGCGCAATGGTATTGCAACAGTTGGTCGCGTCGGACCAGTGACCATGGTTGCAATCAATGCACAAATGAATGGCAGCGTTGGCGGCGATGTACGCGCTCCGATTATCAACACGGTGAAATCGATTCCGGGGACTACCGGGGCGTCCATTGAGTGGAGCACGAACGAGCCAGCAACGGGAATCGTGTATTACAGCACCGCTCCATTGTCCCTGGTGGACACGAGAGAGGATGTCACCGTTTCTGGCATGGTCGCTCGAAACGACACAGTGCCTCGCACCATGCAAAGCGTGAACATGGCAGACCTCGCTCCGAACACGACGTACTACTTCGTCGTTTACTCGAGAGACGCCTCCGGCAACGTTCAGATGACGTGGCCAGCAACGTTCCGAACAACGAACTAACAAACGTCTTCGGTAGCAAAAAGAAAAACCGCCGACTCATCGGCGGTTTTTCTATATACATTCTTCGGAAACTACAACAGATGCTTTCGCGCGAACGCAAACCCTGAGCCCTGTTTTAGATACTTCTCGAATGCTAATGCTCGCGCCTTGTCGGGGAACGCACAAAACCATTTGAGTGCATACGGCCGCTTTGTGGATGAATATTTAGCTTTGCCCGCGTTGTGTTCGGCGAGACGTTTTCTCACATCCTCGGTCGAGCCCACGTAGAAACTTTCGTCCTTCTTGCTTTGCAAGATGTAGACGAAATACATAAAGAAAATTATACGTCCTACTACGCTCCTGCGGAGCTTCGAAGGACACTGCTTCAACTCGCTTCGCTCATATCGCAGTGTGCTTGCACTGCGAAGTAAAAAGCCCGCATATATGCGGGCTTTTTACGAAGCAGTGGAGATGGGGGGAATCGAACCCCCGTGCAGTGGGAAGAACATAGACACATCTACAAGGCGTAGGTCAGCTTGGGGTTTTGGTCGCGGCGCGTAGAAGTTGAACGAAATCGCGCCGTGCTTGACTCTCTTTCTTTAGAGTACTACTCGGAGTGAAGCAGTAATCGAACCTGATGGTTATGACGCTCAACTCAATGTATCAGATACCGATTGAGCGAACGGTCGTCCAGCTTACGCGAAGACGAGGCCGAGGTCCTTCACCTGAATCGGTGAAATGACCCCCCGTGCAGTTTTGTTTGCACTTGGAGTTAGACGATTTTTTGGAAGGTCGTCCGCTTCCGCCATGCATGTCTATGGACCGATCCCCCTGTCGAAGCCAATCATCCCCCGTGAGATACCGAAGTGTTCCGTTGCTACCGAGTCTGTCATGTCAGGAATTGCTGAACTGTGTACTCTGCTGTGGATCAAGCATCGTAAATCGATGCTGTACTTAATTGCGATATCTCACGGGGAAGGACCGTGCTGGGGTATGAGTGCTTGAGGGTGGAGGCGAGCCGGTGCGCAGGCTCGTCTCCGATTCGTCAGTCGACGGGACGACACATGCCGCACTGGCATACGTCGGGGTGGGCACACGGCTCTCGCC
>JAKFXQ010000030.1 GCA_021731295.1 Patescibacteria group bacterium | reverse complement strand
CCCTGATAGTTCGCACGCTTCACTTCCGCTCCCGCAAACTGACACAAGCGCGACAAACTCTCGCCGAGCGCGTTCGGCACCAAGTGCCCGATGTGAAATTCCTTAAACGGATTTGGGTCGGTGTACTCGAGGAGGATTTTCTTGCCCGTGTGCTCATCTCCCTGCCCCCACATATCTCCCGCCTGCGCGAGCACGTCTCGAACAACGGACGGCCCGAGCGTGAAGTTAATGAAGCCAGGGCCAGCGATATCGATTTTCGCAACACCCTCAATCGCTCCCATGCTCGCAATTAGGGTTTCCGCGAGTTCGCGTGGGCTCTTGCCCAACTGCTTTGCGTATCGCATCGCCGCATTCGAGGTGTAATCACCATGTGATAAATCACTGGTAAGCTCCAACGTCGCCTCCGCCTGTGTGCCGAGCTCGGAGAGTGCTTTTGCGACGGCGTCGCGTATTGCCTGCATGCGGGCATTCTACGGGAAAATCCCGAAATCGCCGAGACACAAAACGAAGAGCGGTGCCGAAGCACCGCCCTGTTCTTCTATCCCCGGAGTTCCTCCTTGAGGCGCGCGAGCACGTCTCTCGGTAACTCCGGGTCCGCCGCCAGGTAGTACACATGGATGAGCGGCAACCGTGACGCCATCTCGTGTACGCCCTTGGCGTCAGCCGGGTACGCTTCCTCGAACGGCGCAACGCCGTTTTTCGTCGTAACCAGCAGGTCCGTACCCGGCTTGATGGCGCGACGATTATCATCGAGGAGAAAGAATGCATTCCCTGCGAGCGCAAGACGCTCGGTGAATGCGCTCGCCTCTTCGATTGACCTGAACGTCTTCACGCGCGCATGCTCGGTCGAGCACGTGTGCATGATGTTCGGCAGACCAAAGGCTTCGCCGAGCTTCCGCTCAAGCTCGCCGTCGGTCATCCGCAGCAAATCCTCTTTCGTTAAATCGCCGCGCTGATACAGCACTTTCACCAAGAGTCGCGACAAGAGGAACTCGCCGAAGCGCGAGTACGGGTGATAGTAGAGCTCGCGGAACATGACGACCCGCACGGAAAGAAACGCGTAGAGACGCGCCGCGTCCGTGAAGGCCACCTGTCCGTTGCGTACCACTACCGAATCCCACAGACTGCACACGTACGGATGGTATTCCAAGAGCGACTTCAAGGTCCGCATACCAAGCTGGTCATAGCGAGCGGTCGCCCGTTCGATGTGATGCTTAGTGTCATGCAGGTCCCTCCCGATGTACGCGATTTTATCCGCGATATCGAGGAGCTGCCCCAACACACCTTCATTGCGAACCGTATCAACCAGCAGTGTGCGGTCGATACGATACTTCTTGCGCAAGTCTTCCCACTCAATCGCGTCGATGAGCGCTGGATAGTTCTCATCTTCGTCGAGTCCGTGTGGGTCAACAAGCTTCACCGAATCTCCTCCTGCCGGTGTTCCCATGTCATGAGACAGGGCGGCAAGACGCAGCGTATTCAGTCGCGTCTTTGAGAGGCCGACGTTGTGGCCCATCGTAGTCGCGACAGTCATCACGTCGAGCGAATGCGAGTAGCGAGAACCTTCAGAAAGCGACATGCGTATCGCACTCGTCTCCCGTGACCACGGCGCCTGTAAGAACCCGAGCTGCTTAATGGACTGTAGCCGGAAGAGCTTGAAGCGCTGACAGAAGTCTTCGCACAGCCCGCCTTCGTGCACGACATACGAAATTCCGGAGTACGGAAGCGCGTACATAATCGCAAGCACGTCCTCGTGTTCCGTCGCATAGCGCGTACGAAGCATTTTCTGCGCCGACATTGGCACATCCCGCATCCATGCGGGCTCGGTACCTCGAGCCTCGTATCGCTCGCGGGCGTACCGCTCGTAGAGAGCAATGACTTCAACAAACGTGTTGAATGACTGCTCGGTCTCGACGGGCACTTGCCCGGCGATTTGCATCGCGCGCGATGATTCGTAGGGCAGTGCTTCTTCGCGCGGCAGAAGGACCAGGTCATCAAGCTGGATAACCTGGGCCATGCTCAAGAGTATGTGGTGGGTTAGCTTCACGCCTGCCTCCATCAGTTGGGCCAGTTGGGCGGAGAACATCTCCAGGGCGATACTAGCACCGGCGTGCGTACGGCGCACGCAAAGAAAAAAGCCGCATTCGCGGCTCTTTTCTTTAGTCAGTGTGAAGTCTTATTCGACGTCAACACCCATGGAACGTGCTGTTCCGGCGATGAGTCGCTTTGCGCCCTCAAGGTCAGCGGCATTCAAGTCCTCCATCTTTGCCTTAGCGAGCTCTTCGAGCTGTGCCTTGGTCAGCTTTGCAATCTTGTTCTGTGGCTTTTGCGATCCCTTATCCTTACCAAGAATCTTGAGGATTGCACGGGATGCAGGTGGTTGCTTGATGATGAAGGTGAAGCTGCGGTCCTTATAGACGGTCAAAAGCACAGGCAAAATGGAGCCCATGCGGTCACGTGTCTGCGTGTTGAACTGGTTTACGAACTCGCCGATGTTGACGCCTGCCGGACCCAAGACAGTACCGACTGGTGGCGCAGGCGTGGCCTTGCCGGCCTCAATCTGCAACTTGATGATTTTGGTGATTTCTTTTGCCATAGATGTTTAGAGACGCTGGACCTGATCTGCTTCGAGCTCGACGGGGGTTTCCCTGCCGAACATAGGCACGAGCACTTTAACCTTTCCACGCTCTTCGTCAATCTCGCCGACTTTACCTTCGAGATCCTTGAACGGCCCGTCGATGATGATGACCGCGTCGCCCTCTGACAAGTCGATGGCGTGACGGACGGTCTCCCCTGCGGTGCGGCGAAGAATTTGGTTCACTTCTTCGGGAGAAAGCGGGACGGCTTGGTTTGCGGTACCGACGAATCCGGTGACCTGCGGCGTGTTGCGTACGACGCTCCATGCCTCGTCCGTTGCAATCATGTCGACGAGTACGTAGCCAGGGAACGTCTTCTCGCGAACCTCGGTCTTCCTTCCACCTTTGACCTTAATCTTCTTTTCAACAGGCACAACGACGTCAAAAATCTTGTCGCCCATCCCAAAAGACTCGACGCGCTGTTTTAGATTACGCGCGACTGCGTCTTCATATCCCGAGTAGGTATGCACGGCATACCACTGCCTATCTGTTCCGTAGGTCTGCTTCATATGGTCTTTATTCTACTTCAACCTCGAGGCCTGGGATGAGGTCTTCCGCGGTCGGGGTCTCCATCAAGAATTCAGTGGATGTCGGCGAGATGGCGTTGAATTCAGAGAGGTCCAGCGTTGGCTCCGATACCGGAATAAATTCGATGACCTTGCCCAGTGCGTTCGTGAAGAGGTAGTCAAAGACGCCGAGATAGAGCGAAACGATGACCGAAATAATCATAACGAGCGCGGTGAAGATTGCCGTCTGCGTGCGGGTCGGCCACGAGACGTGGTTCAGCTCGCTCTTCGTGTCCCTGAGATACTGCATGAGTGCCATAAAGTGATACGTTACTTTTTTGCCATTTTAAAAACCCCTTCCGGGGCTTTCTTACTGGGGAGTGTATCGCATTCAGGCGCCACGTCAAGAGCGGCGTCCGGTCGCCCGGACGCCGCTCAAAGACTGACTATTCTGACGTTAGCGAATCTCGAATGTTATCTGCACGCTCGACGTAATTTTGTTTTCGCCGGCCGGCAACTCTGGCGCAGACTCAACCTTTGCATCGTTCATGAGAGCCATGGTCTCGCCCCCGCGCCCGTAGGCATACATCGGCGGTGGGTACCCACCGGACTCTTCGTAGAATCCAACAACGCGTACCAGAGTGACTCCGAGCTCACTCGCGAGCATCTCTGCTTTTTCCTGAGCTTCTGCAATTGCCATCTCGCGAGCCTCTGCACGCAGTTCGTCTTCGTCATCAATCGTAAACGAGAGGCCGCTCACTTCAGACGCGCCACGACTCCCCACACCGGAGAGCAGTTCCCCTGCCTTCTTCGTGTCTCTCACCTTTACGCTCACCATCTGGTAGACCTCGAAGCCAACAAGATTCTGTTTGCCTCCCGGGCAGATGCCCTCGACGCAGCGTTCCTGAATCCACTCGTACTTCGGATTCACGTTGTAGGAGACGGTTTTGATGTCTTTCTCCTCAACCCCTGCCTCGTCGAGATACGCTAAGACAGCGTTAATTTTCTCCGTCGCAGCCTCTTGCGCCTCGGCGACCGTGTCCGCATCCTCGCGAACGGTTACTGAAAACTCGCCCATATCCGGTACGGCGAACACTTCGCCCTGCCCCGAGATAGAAATAGTGTTCGACGCAGGAACGCCAGTACCTATAAAGCGGTACTCCTTGAGTGCGGAGATTGTCAGCACTATCAAAAAGACAGCGAGCATGGCGAGTGCTGCCGCTCCCGCCTTCACGACCATATCCGGCGGACTAATACGAATCTCCTTTCCTGACTCATCCATATGAAAACTAGTAAGCGATTAAGACGTGGAGTTAGTATACCGCGTCGCCGATTCAGACGTACGAGACAAGCCTTTCTTTCACGTGTGCATAACCCTCGAGCGCACTATCTCGCCCGCTACAATTGCCGTATGGGAGGTCAGACCTTCGCCGAACTCTGCCACAAGCATATGTATGCCGGCTGTGGGTGCGGCATGTGTAAAGCGGGCGACATTTGCCCAACACCAATACTCAAAGTTGCCGAGGGGGTGCCGGATGATGGCGTAGGCTTCGCGCGCCTAGAAGGCGCAGCGACGCACGTATGGAATAACTAACGTGGGTGATCGACGCGACTCGAACGCGCAACCGCCGGTACCACAAACCGGAGCTCCACCAATTGAGCTACGACCACCGTACGCGAGACTATACAATCCTCGACGCACTGCGTCCATGTGCGCGTAGGACGTGTACTGCGTGAGTGCCCTAGATGTCCACGCTCTGCAGGTTCGACGTATCCACAGCGACCGTGCGCAATGCACCAGAGAGGAGAAACTCGCGGCCCAATTGCGCACCGCGCTGGTACAGCATTTTGTGATGCTTCGGGTTAGTAGACATCTGGTATCCAACGAGGTCGTTCGCGATGAAATGAAGGAACGGATAGTCCTGCTGCATAGAAACGACATCAATGTTACTGAAGTCGGACTGTGTCGTGCGATACGCTTCTTTCACGCCAAAGAACGGGAACATCACGCTCGCCATCGCCACTTTGTTCAGGAAGTTCCGCATGCGCGTACCAACCCACTTCGGATTATTGAGGACGCAGATAATCTCCTTGTCGGGATGTCGTTCGATGATGCGTGCAATGCGTCTCTGGTCGTCAATCGTGCCACCATCAACATACATGTTGCCGTGAATGGCGGAGGCGTGCGGATATGCGGGGTGCCCTCCCCCCGTTGCACGCAGATACGGCACGACGTCTTCTTCCTTTTCCAGCTTCAGGTAGTCATGACTCGAGGTGCCAAGATTGTACGCAATCATGTACAAGTCGATGCCACTCGCTTTGAGTGCACCAAAATCGGGCTTGCGTTTTCCGCGGATAATCGGCTCGATGTAGTCAATGTCGAACACCGGCTGCAACTTGAACGACGTGCGGAACAATTTGTTGCAGAGTGCCGTAAGGACATAGCCTGGCAAGCGCGACCAGCGGATGTATTTGTCTCCGTCGAGGTCCTCCCAATAGAGCTTCGCGCCCAACTCTTCTTGGCCCGAAAGAAAGTAGAGCCCTGTGAGGGAGCCCGCAGAGTTTCCGTAGACACTGTGCACATACGGTTTCAGTCCTGCATCCGCAATCACCTTTGAGAATCCGGCACTAAACACGCCAGACATAGCACCAGCACTGAAATAGATGACGAGACTCCGTTCGGTCATGCTGTGAAAACGCTCGTACGGTTGTATCTGCGCATGCCGACAGTATACAGCGCTTAACGGGTACTCGTCTCGAGAACTGCTGGCTCGCCAACGGTTGAGACGCTAAAGCGCACGCGACCGACGACGCGACCAAAGTCAGTCTTCACGTTTACGCGCCATTCACCATCAGGAATAGAGCGCAGTACCGAGTATCCGCGATACCCTCCAATACGGCCGCCGGAAATCGGAAACGCGACGCTGTCGTACGTTGTCCATGTATCGCGCAACGGGTCAAACCATTCCCATTCATGCACGAGGCCCGTTGAAATACCTGTCGGCGCAAAGACTGCGGTATAGACATAGATAGGTTCGCCCGCCGAGCGATGAAAGTCGGTCGCATAACGCAAATACACTTCGTACCATTCGCGTGGCTCATACGAGACAGCATAGTCCTGCCCTTCACGGGTAATGGTGTGAAAAACGCCTGCGTCTTTGAGCGCGAGCGGCAACGGAGGAATCGCGTTTATCACATACAAGAAGGTGATGAACGCGTACACACCCACGATTCCGCGCACGCTCGCAAGCCGCGACTCTTTCCACAAATCCGGCAGAAGTGTCGCGATGCCGAAGAGAAACGCTGCAGCGCCTGCGAACGCGACAGCGCCGCCCAGGACAAAAAACTGATCCCCCACTGACGAGAAGACGATGGGTAAGTAAAAGATGGCAAATGAGTAGAGGCCGACGAACAGCATGACGACCTGCACCGGAAGTGTTACGTAGAACCTGCGGAAGCGTTCGTTGCCGAGGAGAAGCGCGGCGAGAATGACAACAAATACCCAGCTCGTTGCAAACGATGCGCTCTTTGAATACAAGATTACGAACCCACTGAAGAGGCCGCCGAAGCCGAACTGTGCGATGACCGGAAGAAATTGTGCGACAGAACGAAGCCAGGACATCTTCCCGCGCTCAACGAGGTGCAAGACAAAAATCGCGAGCGCTGCGATACCGAGATACCCGAGGAGAAGCAATCCATACGTGCGTAGTTCCAGTACTTGGGATGCGGTGACATCTATGGCGAAACCGACGAGAAGCGATATCGGCGAAATGAATCGCTCGTACCAGAGGATGAGTTCTTCGGTCGAACGAGGAATGAACCGCCGCATTGCGTCATGATAGCAAAACAGCACCCGTGCGGATGCTGTTTTGCTATGAGGGTGCGCAGGGGGAGACTCGAACTCCCATGCCCTTGCGGGCGCTACCACCTCAAGGTAGTACGTCTACCAATTTCGCCACCTGCGCGTAGGTGTATCTTACTCGCTTTTTTCTGCAGTACCAGATTCCGCGTCAACGGTTTCTGTAGATTCCGCACTTCCCGTGCGGACGACGCGTGCGCGGCGCAGCTGGCGACGAGCCTCACGGGCGACCTTCTCACGGATGAAGTACAGCTTGGCGCGACGGACACGTGCGCGCTTCACGACTTCGAACTTTTCAATCATTGGGGAGTACAACGGGAAGATGCGCTCGACGCCAACACCCGAAGATACTTTGCGGACGGTAATCGTGGCACCTGCTTCGCGCCCATGCTTTCGAGCGAGGACGAGGCCTTCGAACGTCTGCAGACGGAACTTGCCTTTCTCCTTTATTTTCACGACCACGCGCACCGTATCCCCCGAACGAATGTCGAGTTCGCGGCGTGCGGTCATGTCTACTGGTGAAATTGTGATTGCCATAACGTTGCGGGCGCACTTTACCACAGCTATAGTACGGCCACAAGGGATTCGGGGCCTACCCCCTGCCCTTGGGAAATGCGCGGTTAGCTCAGTTGGTAGAGCAATCCGTTTACACCGGAAAGGTCGGGGGTTCGAGTCCCTCACCGCGCACTCGGCACACTGCACAGTAACAGAGCCCTCCGAACATACTCGACGCAAATACGCAAAGCTAATGGCCTTGTGGCCCACAACTCAAAACTTCGTCGTCACGACGTTTTGGTCGCAGGCCCCGCCTCGCGGTTTCGCCTGTTGGCGAAACATCGCTCCGGCCGGCACATGTATCGAAAAACAGTGTGCAGACACTGTTTTGAGCCTTGTGGTCAGGGATATTTTGCTCGCCGCCGCTCGCAAAATTCCACGACCCTAGCTCGCCGGTTTTCGCTGCTGCGAAAACATGGCTCCGCTTGGCACAAGTGCACAAAAAACGCAAAGCAGTTTGCGTTTTTTGGCCTTGTGCCCCCGGTTGGAATCGAACCAACAATAGCGGCTTAGAAGTCCGCAGTTATATCCATTTAACTACAGGGGCAGTCCCGCCATCGTAACAGCGGCAGGATGGGGGTCAATTTCCGACCAGCAACTGGAATCTCTCGGTGCGTCCATCTAGTTTCTCGATAACGGCGCGTAGCTCTTCCGCATTCAGTGCTTGCGCAGATGGTACGACCGCCGATTCTGCTGACGGCGCGACCGGCGTTAGGAACGCATACGCGCCGTAACCCGTGCTCGCCAGCGACGCAAGAACGCCAATGGTGATGGCAACATGCCAGAACGAATGCGCGAGATGTCCCTGATTCTCCGGCTCTGCGATACGTTCATACGCCTTTGAAATCGCGTGTGTGGTAATCATGCGCCAATATTAGACGTGGTAATAAAGCGAACACGTAGGCGAGCAGACCACTCTCCTTCCTGTGTGCCGGTCAAATCAACATTCTCAACGACTGCAGGAAATGGCAGTGTCTCAAGAACCGTGAGCGCGCGCAGAATGGACGCTTGACTGCCTTCAAGAGTGACGGCAACAACAATGGTCCGCACGTGTTCGCTCGCGGCACCGGAGGTTGCACCATCGATACGCACTGTCGCGCCAGTCGCCTCCCCGACTGCTTCAATCGTGGAGACAGCTTGTATGACATCAACCGCGACAAGCGATTCGAGTGTCTCACGCTCTTCGCGTGTGTCGCGCACGCTTCCCCGCAGACGCGACACGGCGCGTTCGCGCGCGTCTTTCATCTCGTTGTCGGACAGCAATGTCGCATAGGCATCTCGCTCACTCCCGAATGACAATACGATATAGCCATACGCGCCCCAGAGCGCAAGCGCGAGCGTCATCAGCAGTATCGAAAAAATGATGGTGCGTCGCATATCAAAATGTCCCGGAGATGGTGATGGTGAAGGAACCGGAGAGTGCACCAACGAGAGCCGCGACTGGCACAGACACCGTATCGAACCTGCCGAGCGCGGTTAATCGTTCACGATATGCCTCAAGGTCACGCCGATCTTCGGATGTCCCCGTGAGCACCAAGCTCCCCGGCGAGCCTGGCCTAAAGACGATGTTACTTATCGTGATGGTACGGGGCTTCTCCGCGAGCACTGTCTCAATCAGGGGCGCTATCACCGGCTCGGAACGCACCGCTCCTAATTCTGCGGTGAGTGCTTTCGTGCGCGCGACGGTCGTCCTATCATCATTCGCCTGTGCTTCCGCTTCACGCAGTTCGCGCGATGTCTCTTCAAGCGCGAGCTTGGGCACATAGATAGAAACGTACGCGGGCAAAATAGAAAGCAGCGCGATGAACGCAGAGCCTATGAGTATGAGCGCGAGAATGACGACAAACTTGTAGCGCACGAAAGTCTCGATGCGTGCACGGGTTTCTTGTGGGAGGACGTTGCTCATAGCATGCCGCGCAGCGCGAGTCCGATAGCGGTAACGTACTGAAGCGAAGAGCGATAGTTTATTGGCGGAATGTAATCATCGAACGATGCGACGTGTCGCCATACGTTCGGCCTATCCGTGCGTGCATGTACCTTCCCTGCTATGAAATCGTCGAGTCCCATAAGATTTGCACTGCCACCAACCAGTATGACCTGTTCAACGGGCGTTGCGCGTTCGCCGTGCTCGTTCCGTCGCGTGTCCCAAAATCGGTAGTGCCTCTCAACCTCGGCCGCGAGGGATTCGGCTACCTTCGCAACCGCCTCCGTTGTTTTTTTCTTCGCCGGGTCTTTCGGCACTAACCCTTCCTCATTCTTAAACACCTGTGCGGCGTCTTCGGAAACATTCAGCGTCTCCACGACCACGCGGGTGAGGTCTTTGCCGCCAACGTCCACAGTGGATGTGAAAATGGGAAAGCCGCGCTTCACAATAGCGAATCCGGTGCGAGATTTTCCGGAGTCTACGAGAAGCGAAACCGGACTCGAGCCGTCTTTGTCGGAAACGGCGCGCGCAATTGAGCGCGCCTCGACTTCCATAGACATGAGTTCGATGCCGGCCATGGCAAACGCCTGCACATAGTCCTCAACAATCTCTCGTGGGAATGCGACGACGCCGATTTCTACACCGCCCGCCGGATGATCGCCGATAATGTCGTAGTCGTAGACCATTTGTTGGACAGGAACGGGAACGCGACCGACAAGCTCAAATTCAATCATGCTCTCTATTTCCGACTTCGTGTCGGTGGGTGTGTGCATGCTGAACACGAACGCTCCTTCTTCAGGAAGGGCCGCGTGAGCACTGCGTACGGTACCGAGCTGCTTTCTAACAGACACAAGGGCCTCCGAAAGCGCTTGCACGTTTTTGACAGTTCCGCTCTCGACTATGCCCTGCTCCAACTTCACTTCGCCCCACGAAGTAACACGCAGGTGCTCCCCGTACGGACGCAGAACGACCCATTTTATAGAGGCATCAGTGATGTCTATGCCCGCGCCATGGGGCGACAAGTAGCGCGGCACCGGGAAAAGCCGCGCAATCGTGCGCGAAAGCATCATCACCCAAGTATACCGGCTCGTTCGCCCTATCGGGCACCATTCTCCACACAGCGTGGATGCATTGCGTTTCCCCTGTGGCTAGATAGACTCGCGTCAGCGTCAACATCAACCGGAGTGGAGATGCTCATGACCGTCGGTCAGATACTCTCTATCATTGTCGCTACGATGGCGGCAATCCTCGTCATCCTCGCGCTCGCGCCCGTGGATTTCACTCATGTGTTTAGGGACTGGCGTCTCCGTCTTGCGACGGCAATTGTCGCTCTGTGCGTTGCAGTAAGCGGCGTCTGGGCTGTCGACTACTATGCGGCACGTCCTAAGACACTCGTCGAGACGAGTCGCGAAGTTGCCGAGCGCGGTAGCGAGAAAGCAAAAACGACCTGGCTCAAGACACGAGACTGGATTGTTGACACATTCCGTCTGCATGAGACAGACAAGAAATAGACGAGTACACGCTCGTCGGAAAAGCGGGCATCACTGCCCGCTTTTAGTTTGGTTATTTCAGCTTAGTTCCTGGTGGCACTTCGATGTCCGGATGTAGGAGTGCGAGCTCCTCCCCGACAGAGGCCGCAAGGAGCATGCCCTGACTCTCAATGCCACGAAGCATTCTCGGCTCCAAGTTCACGATGTATGGCAATTGTTTGCCGATTATCGCCTCGGGGGTTCGGAACTGCGCGATGCCCGAGACGATGGTGCGCTCACCAAACTCACCGAAATCCACGGTGCACTTGAGAAGCTTGTCCGTTTCCGGAATAAGTTCGGCCGCACGAACCGTCCCGATACGTATCTCGAGCTTCGCAAAATCTTCATACTGAATGGTATCCATGGTCAGAGAATACCAAATAACGTCCCGATTGCAGCAGAAAGCTGCGAAAGCGCGCCGGCAAGCGCTTTCAGCAAGGCGGCGAGAAATGAAAGATCCTCCTCTTCCCCACCAAATGCGCCGTATTGTGTAGTGTCGCTATCGTACGCGTACTGTGGCAGTGGAATCGCCTTGGAACCATTCTCGTCCGTATACGCCGCTTGGGCATACGCGGTGTTCGTGCCTCCCGGCACACTCCCATCAGGAATAGATTCCACGATAATCGTGTCTGACTCGGAGTCCCCAACCCCGCTCGTGGAAAAATCCGTTTTGAATTGTACGCCAGTCGCTTTTTCAATAGCTGTTGCGGCGGTGTCGAGCACGGAGCCACTCACAGAGTTTGCAATGCCTCCAAGCGCATCCAACGCCCCGAACGCCGCATTCTGCAACGCACTGCCCGTGCCGCCCCAATCCCCAGACTCATCGGCGCCTCCAAGATAATCGGACACGTCGAAGGCATCACCATCTGATGAAAAACTGTTAAGGAAATCGGAAATGGCACTGCTTTGGCACCCGGTCGCATATGGATTCTGCTGACAGAGACAATCATCGCGCGCTGTTGTCGTGCCGAGCGTGGAGCTGGGGGTACACGGCTGTTGTGGCATCTCCATCCCTGGCATCGGCATCGACATCGGAAGCATTGGCATCATCGGCATCATGCCGCCCTTGTCTCCTTCTGCCTTGCAGTCGATGCAGAAACACATGTTTCCAGGAATACATTTTCCTGGAACAGTGAACGCGGTACCGTCCTTCTCTTTGCACGGCGCCCCGAGATAGCCTTCGTACTGCAGAGGCCCGTCCTTCGGATTCGTCGTGCACTTCGCGTTGTATTTCGGACCGAACACCTTGTTCACACACGGCCCCGCTTTCTTTGCCTGCAGAATGCATGAGGGATCAAGGTTCTGCGCTTCAGAGACGGTGGCACTAAAGGAAAGTGCACCAATGAGAAGCATGAGAGCGAGGAGCGGGAGAGATGCACTGCGCTGCATGGTACGTGTATTGTACTGTGCACTTCGCCGCGAAGTCGTATTCATGTGTACAGCTATTGCATCGCGACGTGCTCTGCGACCCGTCGTCGGCACATTTCAGAGGCCGCTTTCTCACACAGTGCATACGCTTGTGGCGCTCCAGACGTCTGGATGACATCTATCGCCGCACCGATGACACAGTGCTCTTGTTCGTATGTGCCCGTTCCATAGAGACAGAATCCGTGCGCGAGCGAAATGTCGCCGCCAGAATAACCCGAAGCATCTCGGCCCAGACTCTCGAAACACGTGGGACGAAATGGAGCAGCAGCGTCGCGACACAGAGCGAACGTCGCCGCAAAGTCGCCGTCGAGTTCGCGCAACATGTGCGACGTTTGCATGAGGTAGCACTGCTCCTTGAACGTGCCAGGTACGACCGTGCATGGATACAGCAAGTCGTCATCGCGAAAGTAGCGCGACGGTGTTTCGTCAGTGTGCGCCATGACGTTTTCCATAAACACACCTCCCGCACACGACGTCTGCTCCCAGGCACCCGCGAGTTTCGCGCAACCGTCGAGCGATACGAAAAGGTCATGATTCTCGTACGCCATAAGGCCATGCCCAATGCCGTGCACGCAACTAAAGTATTGATATGAGTACCGCTCTTTGCCCGGCACACGTGCGCACAGCTCATCCAAATGCGACATGAGGCTCGCGCCATCAACGCCGAAGGCGCCTTCAAGCACGCCATGATAAAACCCAGCGCGGCAAAACGGATCGCCAAGCGAGTACGCTAACGACAAGTCTCCCGTTTCCATGAACGCCCGCTCCCCTATCTCGTGCAAGAGTTCGTGACAGTACGGGGCAGCAGTGCCGTCGTCTGTTCGCGCTTTCAAATCAGCGAGTGCCGCAGAAACACCGGCAACATCAGCGATACCACGATAAAAACCAATCCAGCACTCTGCCGTGTCGCATGCCACGCTATCTGCATAGTGCGTTGCAACAATGCCCTCGCTTGGCACGGGACCCATGAACGGCTGCTCCAAGAGCGAAAGGAGGGCCAAGGCGCCCACAAGATACGGCATCGCCAGCGCCGTGAAGAACATCATGTGTGCGCTGTCTCGAGAAAGCGTTGGAGGATGATTGCTGCTGCCGCTGCATCATTGTGCATGTCGTTCTTCGGCGCGAAGCGTGCCGCCTCTACGGAACTCCACGCTTCCTGCTGACGGTGTACCGGAATGCTCGTCGCGCGCTCCAGCGCCTCGGCAAAAGAATCACTTTTCCCAGTGATGCGATTCGGTGCGCCGTTCAATGCGCGCGTATCCCCAATCACTATCGCGCCGATATGGCGCTCTTTACACAGCGCGACGATGTGCGCGAGCTCTGTGCCATCTGCCGACATGCTTTCGAGCGGAAATGCGAACTGCCCCGACTCATCTGAAATCGCGAGGCCAATCGTCGTGCCGTAGTCTATACCGAGGTAACGCATGCAGGTAAGTATCAGGTGCGAGCGACTGCGTATCAAGCACGGTCAATGAGTTTGGATGTTTTGTAGATGTGCGGTTCATGCGGTTCGAGGCGCACAATATGTGGCGAGAGGCCGCGCAGAGCAAGGTCAGCGGCTAGTCTGGTAACGTACTCACCTTCTTGGTCGTACCCAAGCGCGATGATGTCAGGTTGCGCGTTCACGATGTGCGGAATGTATTCGTCAATGTCGCTCAAAACTACTTCATCCACTAGAGGGTGCGCGTGTAGTTGTTCCCGTCGCACTGTCTCTACATTGCGCGGCATACGGCCTTTGATGCGCGCGACGTTCACGTCGCGCGCCACCGAGACAATCAAATACGTATCTTCCGCGAGTGCGCGGGCGGCACGAAACAAGGCCTCATGACCTCCGTGAATCATGTCGAACGTTCCAAATATCATCACGCGTGTAGACACAGGCGGAGGGGGTGAGATTCGAACTCACGGTGCCTTGCGACACTCTTGTTTTCAAGACAAGCGCGTTAGACCACTCCGCCACCCCTCCCTTATCCGATGTTGTAGCATGCCGTCTGTTAAAACGCGATACAATACCGCCATGCCTGATACGCCCGCCCGCATTCACTGGCAGGCCTACGAACACGAGCACGTCGAGCGCGAGGCTGATTGGTACTGGGCACTTGGTGTCATCGCCATCTGTGCCGCTCTAACCTCTGTTCTTTTCAGCAATGTTCTTTTTGCAATCCTCATTCTCCTCGCCGCCGTTGTCATCGCGATGATTGCACGCACGCCTCCCGAGTTGCATGACATTGAACTTGGCGAGCGCGGTATACGTATTGGGGACACGATGCATAAGTATCGAGAGATTATCGCCTTCTGGGTTGAACCAGATCATCGCGACGGGCCCCACCTACTCGTAGACACAACAAAAGTCCTTTCGCCGAACATCATCATCCCTTTGAATGACACAGACCCTGATGCCGTGCGCGCATATCTCTTAGAACACGTCGAGGAGCGCGAGATGCACGAACCGCTCTCGCATCGCATTCTCGAATTCTTCGGCTTCTAGCCGAACGGATTAGGAGCTCTTCGGCTTCACCACCACCATGTACGGTGGCATCTCGTTCCCAACACTGGTGGTACACAAGACAACGAAGGTGGTGTCTTCAGTGAGGTTAGGACTCTTCACGGTACCGGCAACATTGGTGAGTT
>JAKFXQ010000037.1 GCA_021731295.1 Patescibacteria group bacterium | reverse complement strand
CTATCATCCGAGTCAGAGTCACACCCTGGGTCGCTGGGATAGTCCGTAAGTCCGTCACTATCATTATCACTGCCGTCATCACACTGCGCCGGCGTTCCATCAGTTTCGTCGTCATCGCCTGCTGAGTCGCACCCAGAATCCGAGGGATAGTCTATAAGACTGTCCCCGTCGTTGTCGGAGCCATCCGTACACTGGGCAACAAAAACAGTTACCGAGATATTGGACGAGTCAGCATGCGCGTACGACGCGAAGAGGAGCGCCGAGAGCGCGACAAGTGCGCACGCGCGCATACTAGCGCCGACGACGTACGGCAAAGTAGCCAAGGACAAGAATCACTGCGGCGCCGCCTGCGTAAGGCGCATACGGTGCGTACTCTTCTACCAGCGTCTTCTCCGTTACATTAAATACGGTGCGTAGTTCATTGAGTAGTTCACCGTCTTTGTAGACCTTTACGTGCCCCCAGTACTCGCCCGGTGCGAGATGGATGTCTATAGGAAATGTTAGATGCTCAACTCGTTCGGTAAACGCGGCAATATTCGTAAACGCCTGCGACTCTGCGTAGGCAAGACGAATCTCCCCGAACTTATTGAATAGCTCGAAGGTGGCGGCATCCGGCGCCGAGCTGACATTGCCGTTGTTGATGATAGTGACATCTACTTCCGGGTCATCGCCCTCCTTTATGTTGAGAATCTTGATGGTGCGTACATCGACATCAACAATAACGTCATCACCGACGGTAAGATCAAGGTCGATGACGCCGCCTATAGCGATGGCGACTTCACCCGCCTCGTCTGCGGCAATAGGGACAGTGGTAACGCGAATGACGCCTTTATATTCACCCAGTTCTGCGTCATTAGGTACGGTGATTTCAACAGCAAGCGGATACTGCTGAACGCCCGCAGGTATGGTAACCGGATTTCCTTGCGGAAAGCGTATCCAATCCTTTGCCGGCGAGTCCACAAACAGCTCTACCTGCAACTCACGCTCCGGTGCGCCTTGCACCAGATACACAATGCGATCGAGTTTAATTCCGCGCACCAACTTATCCTCCTCAACGAGAGGTGGTGAGACGCCGAATCCTGCCTGCGCCACAAGAGGCACGCACAGCGCAAAGACAGTCGTAATGGCCAAAGCTCTGAGAGCTTCATTCATGGCGTACAGTCTACACCCCCGCTCGGAGGCTCACTAGTCCGCAACCGCGGTGAACGTGTTCTGGCCAGTATACGCACCGGTGTTCTGAGCTACAGGAATGGCGATACCCCAGTAAGAAAGGTCGGTGATGGGTGTTGTCGTTGCAGTAGACGTAGCAAGGACGACCTCGACCGTTGCCGGAGACGTGGTTGCCGCGAGCGTGCTCGCAAGCGACGCGTACGTCTGGTCTACAAGGTCAAACTTCTGCTGTCCCGGCTGCATCACGCCGCCAGTACACGTCGGATAATCAGTACACATCACGTCGCCCGATATTTGGTTATCCAGCGCGGCATTCCCCGTATTTGTATGCGTCACTGGTTGATTCGTTGCGCCGGTGTTTGAGTTTGCTGAAACAGTTCCGTAGGAAATAGAGCCGGTGACATCGAGCGCATTCAACGTGTTCACCTCTATTGTTTGTCCCGTGTTCGTCGCATGCCCCGTGCCAGCTCCAGAGTCGGTTGCTGTAGCGGAGAGGAACCACGACGACGCAGAAAGCCCAGGAGATGAGCCATCTGTTGGGCGCGCGGGATACCAAATCTCAAACTTGCAGTCGTACTCCGCCGTCGTATCTCCCCCGCCGGAGCACGAGTTGCCCGTCGTTGTCGCAACACAGCTATGCGCTCGGTAGCAGGTGTTAGCGTCGTAGGAACAGGTTGTTCCCCACATGTCTGCCGTCGCCGTCGCAAACGCAAACGTCGCCTGAACGGTCGAAATAGAGCTACATCCATTTCCATCTGAAACGGTCATCGTCGCCGTCGCGTGAACAAATGTATTTTCCACGAGCGTGACGTTGTTGCCATAGTTCATCGACACGTTCGTAACGGTCGGATTCGAGTTCCCGACAGTAACTGACGTAGAGGATGTGTCAGCAAGCACCATCGTGACAGACACGAGTGCAGAGATGCCGACGATTCCGGCTGATATAAGACTTTCGCGAGTGAAGGTATGCATGGTCTGTTCCCTGTATGCGCACAGTATAGTGCCAGACTGGCTGCAATCCACATGTTTATCCCCACGAAGTCCACCGCTATATCCCCGTCGTGGCCGTAAATGTGTTTGTGCCCGTATAACTTCCTTGCGGCGTGGCGTTTGGTACTCCTAGCCCCCAAAGCACGTCGTCCGTCACCTCACTTCCTGTTCTCTGCGGCAGTGTGAGGTCAAACGCCGTCGGTGATGTGGAGAGTGCCGTTCCGCCTGACGAGTATGTAAAGCCGGTTGCCGAGTATTTTTGTTGCGCTGCAGCTATGGAGCCGCTGCCCCCATCGGTCATCGCAATGCCGGAGAGTTCTGGGTCCATGTCGCGATTGCCCGTGTTCGTAATTGTCGTCGTCTGATTTGTGACGCCAGTGTCAGCGTTTGCGTTCACGGTACCGTAGTTGATGGTTGAGGTTACATCAAGAGCAATCAGGGACGCCATCTCGATGGTATCCGTTGCTGGAGTGCCCGTCGCTATATCATCTTCTGGCCACAGCTCGCACGTCCAATTATCCGAAGAGTGCGGAGACCCTGCGTCGGTCGGATCAGCATAGTATTGAACGGCAAATGTGCAGGTATAGGTTTCCGTACTACCCGAGCCTCCACTGGGTACACACTGCGAGTCACCATAGGCATAGTAACGTTCGTTGGCATCTGGGGGCGAAGACGTGCCCGTAGACGTGCGAAAGAACCACGAGCCGACCGCCTGGATATCAGCGAATCCATCGGTATCTGTAATTGTTCCGGCACACACTGTGTTCCGCGTTGTCCCTTCGGTAAGCGTTACTGATGCGGCGCCCGAATCGAGCGACACTGCTGATGCTACCGGCAGAGAGTTTGGCGGCACCGCCGTCGTAATTTCCGGAACGACTGTGTATGTCCATATCTGACTGCCGTTCGAACGCACAACACGGAAGCAGAATATTTTCTGACTATTTGCGTGTTCCGCCAAAGAAAAATCAAACAGCGCGCTACGATTGCTGAAAACGGATTCGACTGAATTCGTAAAGTTGTTTGATTCCTCGTACGTCTGGTAGGAAATGGTTTCTCCCCCGTTCAGCGGGTCGGTAGTTGTTGCCGCCAGCGTTGCCCCATCGGCCGGCGTGGTGTTGTTATAGAAACGTATGTCGCCGGAGCCCGTCTCGACATCGGCATACGTCTCCCCAGAAAATGCAGCATCACACGTGCCACTTCTCTCGGCATACTGCAGCTTGAACGTCCACAAGCTCGCGGGAGTCGGCGCATAATCCACACTCAGCAACATGCGGAGCCGAAACTGTGCACCATCAGACGCAAGCGTTGCCGATGTGCTCTGCGCGGCGAGTGGCATACCTGGAGAAACCGCGTCCAAGTTCTCAAACCATCGATAGCTCGCCTGGTCGAAGCGCGTCATACCAACCTGATTCATGACCATGTCGTTCGCATCATCGTTGTACCAAATGGCCGCAAGACGCTGGTTCGAGCGAAACGTGCCACGAACATTCTTAATGTCATCGCTCCATGAGCTGAGTTGTATGGGATTGCTCCAGGTAGACCCGTCGTCTGTCGATATCTTTGCAAACACATCCATCGTCGTGGCGAGTGTACCGTCCGTGTATAGCGCGTAGAGATGACCGGTTGCACTATCAATGACTACCGTGCCTTGCGTCATCCCCGCATCATTGGTAACGACGTCTGTGAGCGCTGACCAAGTACGACTACTTTCATCGAATTTAAATGCGGCGAGGTCGTTGGCCGCGTTGGTGACGTTGGTTGAGCCGACGACATAGATGTCATCCGTGAGCGGATTCGTCGCTCCGCCGAACTGCGTATCGTAGGTGGCGTTCGCAGTGAACGTCGTCGTTGCTATTAGTTCGTTTCCCCATGTGTACGTGCCAGAATCGAACTCTACTGAGCGTAAATCCGTGCCCGAAATGTCATGGAAGACGAGCAGTACGTCGCCGCCGGTCAAGGCAAACAGCTGACTGAAATCTACGTCTTGGGCGTCGACCGTCGTATCGGTCGAAAGAGTCGTATTCCCCCAGGTGGCCCCGCTATCTGTCGACGTGGAGACAATGGTCAGTGCACTGGTGCCGTCAACGAACGAAACAAACACGGTGCCGTCAGTCGCCTTCGTAATCGACGGTCCCGTGTCTGCGTTTATGCTACGTGCGCCAGCGCCTCCAATCGTAACCACGCCACCGCCACGCAGAGTATCTGACGCCGTATCTAGATACGTGTAGTGGGTTGTATCGTCGACTGCCGTATCAGCTGTGGCTGCAATATGTATTCGCGTACCCGTGTCCCCCGCGGTCCATTGGTCATACCACACCGCGACATTTGCCCAGCTCGTGACGGTCGTCTCAATGTCAACGGGGGCGGCGAATGTATCTCCACCGTCGCTGGATTTGATGTAGCGTAAATCCCCCGTTGAAGCAATAGAGTCCACATAAAATACGTAGAGCGTGGTCGTCGATGTATAGACGGCGGCCGGTGAGGCATTGTATTCGTCGGTCGCATCGAAAATTACCGGGTCAATGACGGTCTGGTTCGGTACCTGTTGCGTCGTGATGCTCGCATCAATTGTGTTTCCATAGACGATGTTCGTATCGTCGTTGTACCAGAGCACGTACATTTTTGACGTACCACTCGGGCTCATCAGATTACTGCGGATGTTCTTCATATCATCCAGTGTCGTACTCACCGCGGTCGAGCGATACGACCAGTTCACACCACCATTCGTCGTCATCTTGTAGTACACATAAGTATCGGAGTTGATGAGTCCGTAGAGGTACGGCACATACACGTACCCGGTCGTCTGATCCACGATAGGTATCGCCTGCAAGGCATAGTAGGAATCAGTGGAGACATTCTGCCGAGTGGTCCACGTGCGGGATCCGGGGTCGAACGAGTAAAACTGTATATCATTTCTATCCGTGCCGACTTCCTGTGAACCCGCGAGATAAATAGTGTTGTCCGCCCGATACAGCGTCGCAGCCCAGGTGACGTCGTAGGTAGCAACTTCTGTGAACGTATCGATCTCCTGCTCATTAGTCCACGCATCGGTTGCTTCGTCATACTCTTTAGAATCAATATCATCCTCAGAAATGTCTTGATGAATCAGGAGGACGTCTCCGCCAGGAAGCGGGAGCAATTGGCTGAAGTCCGTGTCTGCGACGCCGCCAGTCATCGTGAGCGATGTGTTGCTCCATGCGAGGCCGCCATTAATCGACTTATAGACACGCGTCGAGTTTGCCCCAAAGTTTCCGTGGCCGCTGGCGAACAGGAAGCCGTCCGTCGATTTCGTTATGGACGGTGCACCGTCTGACGCTGGTCCGAAGTTCGTACCGGCAATAATTACCGTCCAGCCACTCGATGTAGCGGCATTCGTCGCAACGTCGTACGACGTGTAATAGAGATCGTCGTCGGTTTCGTTAATCGCCGCGATATGTATCGTGGTTCCGGTGTCATCCCCGGGTGTCCATTGGTCGTACCACACGGCTACGTTGTTCCAGGTAACCGCAGGGGAAACCCCGTGCAGTGGAAACGCGACGGTCCAACTCGCACCGCCGTCCGTTGTCGAAGCGACAGAGACATCACCTGTGCTGTCCACAAAAAAGGCATAGCCCGTGTTCGCATCCGTGAAGACAGTTCCGGGACTCGCAGAATACTCGTCGATAGCGTCCAGTATCGTTCCGTCAATAGTTACTTCCGCAGCAAACGTCGGCGTTGCGCACAGAAGAACCGCCAGCACGAAAAGCCCTCGGGACAACAGCGAGACCATTGCGCTATTTTAGCGTATCTTGTCGTTCACTTACCGTAACTTCAGCATCAGCACGCATTTCTCCAAGTGTCGCGTCACGGAAGAGGAGGCGCGTCGGTCTGTATACGATGGTGTATGGAAACGCAGGAATCCGCGCGACGAGTTCGAGCTCATTCTCGTCAAATTCAACCGGTGCGCTGTATCGTTTGTCGGCATACGCATCGTACGCGAAGAGCGTTTCATTATCTGGTGCCCAGAATACCCAGCCCTGTTTAATTGAGAGAAACATCGGCGCCACTTCATCCGCATTCCCAATGCGAGCGATGACCCGCTCGGAATCTTCTTCAGCAATGCGATACAGGCCCATCTCGTTATTTCTCTCGATGATTGCGAAGACCGTCGCGTCGTTGAGCGCGAGCGAGAGATGCACATGCTCGTCAGTGTCCACCGTCTCTGCCAACTCTTCCCTTTCAGATGCCGAATCGAGTACGTCTTCAAGGGCAACATATACAACATCCAGTGCGACAGCATCCAAATACACCGGGCGCGCGAGCGAAACACTTTCGAGCCTAACAACCAATGTTTCTATCTCAGTCGTACCTGAAAGCGTAATGGGAACGCGCACCGCATCCGACAGCTGTTCCCCAGTCAGCTCTCCGGCATCGCGCCACGTAACTCCGTCAAAGGAATATGACAACGTAACGCTACTCTCTTGTTCAGGAACGCTGTCCGAAGTACTCGTGGCTGCACTTTCTCCAAGAGCGGCTTCTCCCGTAGACGAGCTGGAGTCGTCCTCTTGGGCGAACACGGTTGGAACGAACACCTGCCACCAGCTCACCGGTTCGGTCGATTCAGGTGCGGTTGGTTCAGCGCTCGGTACAGGAACTTCATCGGGGAGCATAGTAGGTGCACCGTCATCAGTGCCGGTGGTCTCTTCACTGCCCTCTAGGCTTTCGCTGGGCAGCTCTGTAGACGCCTCGTCCAAATCTGGCGCGCTCTCTTCGGGAACGCCTACAGGAGAACCACTATCAGGCGTTGATGATGCGGTCTCGATAGCGTCCGTTGACGTTGCCTGTTCACTGAGTGATTCCGAGGAGGTTGCTGCATCAGAGATTTGCTCCGTCGTTGTTGACTGTTCAATTGTTTCCGGAACTGCTCTATCGAAATATGTCGCTGGCACGAATAGTAGGACCAGTTCAGCAGACTCAATGTCTTGCGGATCTCCGGTATGCGCATCGGAAAACGAACAAAAAATCTTTTGCCCCGATGTTGCAGAGCTTGCTGCTTGTGCGTCGCTAAAATCGAACAGTGAACCGCTGTGTGCCTCGAGCGCGAGTTCGGGTGACGTCCAATCGCCACTGCACGAGCTTGGTGCATAGGTTACAGTGTCGGCGCCAATGAACGTCGTGCGGAAGGTGTACGCAACAATGAGGAGTATGAGGAGCACACCTACAACGAGTGTACGTTTGCGTACAGATAAAACCAGCGATAGTGAATCGCTCTTCATGGGCGCATTGTACTCCTCGAATCAGTTTCGGCGTCGAGCCCTGTCCCCATGGCAAACAGTTGCCTAGCAGGGCCAAGAGGCGTAGTGTTTCTCAACGGCTCGGTCGGGAACCAGCCGTTTCAAAAGGAGGAGACAGCAATGTCACGAGATGCGCGGAAGACCTGGGGCCAGCGCAAAGGAGCGGACTGGACCAACAAAGAATTGAAGCTCATGGCGAAAGACGACCCAGAGCGCAAGAACTTCGGCTATCTCGGGGTCGAGGGCCCACAGAAGGGCATCATCGGCTTCGGCGCCATAGTCCTCGCGGGGCTCACAGTCGGATACTTCCTCTTCTAGCCCTCTCACGAGCCGTACAGGCTCACACCTCTGAAGGCCAGCGCATGCTGGCCTTCACTACGCATTTACTTCCCGCGGACGCCGAGTGCCCGGACAATACCTTCCCATCGAGCTTTTCGTTCCGGAGTTGGATTCTCCGAAGGGCCAAACCATTTCGTGTTGTAGACTGAAAATCCAGCAAACCAGAGAATGCCCCAGCGCAACTGAGCTTGGACGTTTCCAGGCAGAAATCGAACCAGCCACGGCACCGTGCCACTCGTCATGATGATGCGCGCCGTCCTACCCTTGAGGAGCCTGCTCCAGAACTGCGTGCGCTGTCCGCTTGCCGTCTTTATATAGCGAAATGCCGTGCCCGGAAGCCACGCGCGGTCAAAAAGCCCCTTGAGAAGCGCGGGCATGCCCACCCACCAGACCGGATGCACGATGACGAAATGTTGGCACCACTGGATGTTCTCTTGAAACGCAGCTAAATCGGGCTCGAGTTCCTGCCGTGCTCGGTACCCTTGATGCAAAATGGGGTCAAACTGCATGTCGCCCAGGTTCATGCGACGAACGTCGTGCCCTGCCTCCTTTGCTCCAGCCTCGTACGCATCGGTGAGTGCTCCGCAGAGACCAGATTTGTCGGGATGCCCCAGGAGGAGCAGTATTTTCTTAGACGTCATGGTAGTTGCGTAGATGGCTAAAAATATGGTATTTTTAGAGCATATCATGATTATTCGGGGCCTCAGCGCCCATGCCCACACCTGTAACTATTATGCGTGTATTTCGTACTGCGCTGAATTGGATTAGCGCTCATAAGTTTCTTTCTGCCGCAATCGTGCTTGGAATAGCCGTCTTGCTCTTCTTACGCGCCGGTGGTGCCGAGGAGATTGTCGAATCACCAGAGCACACACGCTCGGTGTCGTTGGCGCTGGTCTCCGCACTCTCCTCTGACATCACTCCCCTGCCCACGGTTGGTGAAGTGGTAGCTTCGACCGAAGCGGATTTGCGCGCAGAAGCAGGTGGCCGCGTTACGAGTGTAAATGTTGAGCTTGGCGATCGCGTCGGAGCGGGCAACATTCTCATAGAAACCGAGAACAGTTCTCAACGAGCCGCACTCCTGCAGGCTGAAGGTGCGCTCGATGCAGCTCGCGCATCGCTCGCCAAGGTGCAGAGCGGTACACGCAGTGAACAGCTGGCGAACCTTGGTTCCACACTAGATTCTGCGCAAGGTTCCGCCTTAACGACACTACTTGCTGCATACGCCGCTGTTGACAGTGCGGTGCGCGACACGGCTGACGACATGTTTACCGGCGTCGAACTCGGCCAAATCAATTTCACTATCGCGACCGCGAACCAGCAAACGGAACTTTCACTTGAACAGCATCGCGGTCGACTCGCAACTGTACTCGCGAGGCACGACGCGGTGTCCCCCTCTCTCGCGAAGGGCCCAAATCTAGTTGTTGAACTCAAGACTACAGAGGCGGAGCTACGAGATGTTCGCCAGTTCCTCGACACACTCCTTTCAGCGCTGTCAGACGCGATTGTCACGGACGCCGCGGATGAGACGGATATCGCGACTTTCCGCGCAGCAGCGACCGCGGCCCGTACCGCTATTACGGCATCTCTCTCCGCTGTCCTTGGCGCGCAGAATGCTATCGACATCGCGAGCAACAATCTCGAACAAGGCGTTGTTGGCGCGCAGGCTGAGGACATTGCGGCCGCAGAGGCTACGGTGAAGCAGGTCCAGGGTTCATACAACGCGACGCTTGCCGCACTTGAGAAGACACGTGTGCGTACGCCCATCGCGGGCACGGTCACGAATCTTACCGTCTCCGAGGGCGATTTCGTTGGCGCACAATCGCAAGTCGCCATTGTCTCGAACAACGGCGCACTAGAAATAATTACCTACGTCTCAGAACTTGAACGTACACAAATCACTCCTGGCGCCGTCGTCCTTGTTGATCGCCAGTTTGAGGGCGTGGTCACGCGCGTGGCGCCCGTCATTGACCCAGTCACTCGTCGCGTTGAAGTACGCGTCGGCCTCACGGGCGAGCACTCGCTCTCGAGTGGCTCCACCGTAAAACTTGAAATCGCCCGCTCTTCGAGCAGTGCGACCGCCGCAGGCACCTTGTCTATCCCCGTGTCAGCGGTGAAACTCGAGGCAGAACGCGCTGTGGTCTTTACGCTTGAGAACGGCATACTTGTCGGCCACCCAATCATCCTCGGTCCGCTTCTCGGTGATCGTGTGGAGATTTTGGAAGGCCTCGACCCAACATGGTCGATCGTACTCGACGCGCGCGGACTTAAAGAAGGCCAAGCTGTCATAGCCGAGTAACTATATGATCGGTCTCTGGACATTCTTCCTGGAACGGCGCCAGTTCACCATTCTCGTGGTGATTGCGCTCGTCGTGGCCGGCGGGTACGCGGCTGTCGCAATTCCGAAAGAATCCGCACCGGAAGTGAAAGTCCCCATCGGCATTGTTACAACCGTATTCCCAGGAGCATCAGCGGCCGATGTTGAGTCGCTCATAACAAACGAGCTGGAAGACGAGTTTTCTGGTCTCGAGAATCTCTCCAAACTCACGTCGTCCTCGCGCGAGAGCGTGTCATCCGTCGTCGTCGAATTTGACGCCCGCGCGGACCTCGATCGCTCCATCCGCAATCTCAAAGACGCAGTGGACCGCGTCCGTCCGGGCCTCCCCGCTGAAGCCGAGGATCCTGTTGTTTCTGAAGTGAATTTCGCAGACCAGCCGATACTCATCGTCGCCATTTCAGGAGACTATCTCCCATCGGAGTTGACGCGTCTCGGCGACGACCTCGAATCACGACTGACGCGACTGCCGGGTGTTTCGCGCATTGATGTCTCGGGCACACGCGAACGCGAAGTGCAGGTAGTGGTGAACGCAGAACGATTGAGTCAGTACGGGCTTCGCATCAGCGATGTGGTGATGGCACTACAGAGCGCGAACGCGTCGCTCCCTGTCGGCTCGATTGCCATGAACGACGTTGAGTACGCACTCCAACTTAAAGGCAGTATTGAAGAGGCCGCGGAGGTTGGCAATATCGCGATTCAGACGGCGCAGGGCCCCATCTATGTGCGCGACGTCGCCTTCGTTTCCGATGGCCTCGCTCGCCCCGCAACGTTAAGTCGTCTCTCCGAAGGCGGTGAACCGTCGACGAGCGCACTCACGCTCTATGTGTATAAGAATTCCGGCGGCAACATTGTTACGGTCGCCGATCGCGTAAAAACGGAGCTTGAGGCTCTCGAGGGAACGGTCATCTCGGGAGATGTGGTCGTCTCCTACGACGCAGGCGACCAGGTCAAGAAAGATCTCACCGAACTGACGCGCGTTGGATTCGAGACAATGCTCCTCGTCGGCGCCGTGCTCCTCATCACCATCGGCTGGCGAGAATCGCTCATTGCGAGCGCTTCCATTCCGTTGTCCTTCTTGATTGCCTTCATTGGACTCTTGGCCTCCGGCAACACGATTAACTTTATTTCCCTATTCTCACTCATTCTTGCAATCGGCATCCTCGTTGACTCCGGCATCGTCATAACGGAAGCGATACACACGCGCACGCGCCAACTCGGCGATGCGCACAAAGCCGCGCGACAGGCACTCGAAGAGTACGCATGGCCCCTTATTGCCGGCACGATGACCACCATCGCGGTCTTCTTTCCACTGTTCTTTCTCTCCGGCATCATCGGTGAGTTCATCTCTTCCATTCCCTTCACACTCATCTTCGTGCTTCTGGCGTCGATATTCGTAGCGCTCGGCATTGTTCCTTTGATTGCGGTGCTGTTCACCTCCCGGAATCAAAGTGCCCTTGAAAAAATGCAGGAGCACTGGAACGAAGAAGTGCAGGCGTGGTACCGCCGCTTTCTCGGCCGACTCTTGGACTCGCGTCGCGCGCAGAACGTGTTTCTCATTTCCATAACACTCAGTCTCATTGCTGCCATTGCACTGCCGGTTACGGGACTCGTGAAGTCGGTCTTCTTCCCAGGGGAGAACGCCGAGTTCATCTATGCTGAAATCGACATCGCCCGCGGCTCCACGCTTGGTGCGACCGACATCGCTACGCGCATGGCGGAGGAGGTGCTGTACGCGCAGCCAGGCATCGAGTCATTTGTGACGACCGTCGGCGCCGGATCCATGTTCAACCAGAACCCACAGAGCGGCGCGCATGTCGCTAACATCACCATCCAGCTCAAGGACGACGCCAGTTCGGATGACGTCATGAGCGATTTACGTGAGTCGTTCGCACAAATCAGTTCCGCAAATGTTCGTGTCTACGCACCAGAAGGCGGCCCACCCTCAGGCGCCCCAGTGGTAATTACCTTCTCTGGCGATGACCTAAACGAATTGCAGAAGGTTGTCGATGATGCTGAAGTCTTGCTGGGTTCCATTTCCGGAGCAACCGACATCACGACCTCGACCGGAGATGTCGGACTGCAATTCGCGCTTGAGGTTGATAAGGCAAAAGCAACGGCACTCGGCCTCACGCCAGTCTCGATTGCGCAGACTTTGCGTACTTCAATTCAAGGCGTGACCGCTACGACCATACGCAACCCGGGTGACGACATCGACGTTACGGTCAAGCTCGCACTCGATCCAGGCTACACCGATGCGGGAACAACGAATGTGGCGACGCCGGATTCCATTCGCACACTCTCTATCGAGACGCCGCAGGGCCCTGTCATTCTTGGCTCCATACTCACGGTTTCCCTCGAGAAAAACACGCCAGTTATTCGCCACGAGAACCAGCGTCGCATCGAGACCATTTCCTCCTTCGCCGAAGGCGCCACTCCTGTTGAGATTACCCGAGCGTTCGAGGAGCGCATGAGCGAACTCAATATGCCGCAGAGTGTGTCTATGAAAATTGGTGGCGAAACAGAGGAAATCGAACGCTCCTTCCGCGAAATGGGTATCGCGTTTCTGGCAGGTGTGATTGGCATGCTCGCGATTCTCGTCCTCGAGTTCAACTCCTTCCGTCGCACTTTCTACTTGCTCTCCGTCATTCCGCTAGCGCTCATTGGCGTCTTCCTAGGATTGTTCGTGACCGGTCAGCCACTCTCGTTCTCGTCGCTCCTCGGTATCATCGCGCTCTCCGGCGTCATCATTAACCACGCGATTATTCTCCTAGATTCTATGCAGCGCATTCACGAGGAGCATCACACACTGCCGCATCGGGACGTCGTCATTGATGCGTCCGCCTCGCGCCTGCGCCCCATCTTTCTCACCACGGTTACGACCGTCGTCGGTATGATTCCACTCGCGAACGTATCGCCACTCTGGGGACCACTGGCTTTCGCCATTATGTTTGGTCTCGCCTTCGCGACGATTCTCACGTTGGTCTTGCTTCCGATTCTGTACTACCGTTGGCCAGGCAAGCTAGCTCGATAGTCCGAGTAGTGCGCGCAATAGCGAGAATGCGTACTGCAGTTGCGCATACAGCGATGCAAGCGTTTGCGTCAATACAGAGTCAGTTTGTGACGGACCGGTGCCCTGCATCGTGCCCGTGAACGTCTCGGCAGGTCTGCCCCCCTGACCCAACGGTGTAACGATAACGGTATCTGGCTGCCGTGGCGCCTGTTGTATTCCTTGAGTGCCTCCACCGAGAGTTATGCGAAATGGCGAGGGGGCGGTCGAAGGTGCACTTGAGCCCACAGGCTTTCCGGAAAGAATGGACAACAGGTAGTCAGCGGTCGAACTGCTTTGATACACAGGAATCGGAGGAATTGGAGTTACCCCGCCTACAGAACCGACGCCGCCCGTAGGACTTTGTGAGAAATAGGAGCCAGGCTGTGTCGTCCCAGGGCTCTGCTGATAGTTTCCAAATTGCGGCTGCTGGTAGCCCTGCGTTGGCTGTCCATACGGACTCGGGGAGCCCAAGAGGCCCGGCTGGCCGCCTGGGGCGCCCGCCATACCAGGAGTAAACGGTATGTGCTGGTCAGTAGGAAAGGTCTTGTTTGCCCACAGACCACGCTCTTGCTCCTCCAGGGGCCCGAGTTTTCCATCAAAGTTGCACAACAACGTCACTGTCACGTTTGGAATAGTGCCGCTATTGTTCCCGTACTTTCCATCGCTCATGTAGCGCATGGCTTTCTCATTCAAATCGATGACGCGCGAGGTGCGCTCTTTGCAGTCTTTTGCTTTTGCGGCAGTCTGGGGGTCCGCACACATCGGCCCATTGTCGTTGATAAGCACAATCATGGACTTACCGTTACCTTCGACAGCGGCATGACACACTTTGCGCGAACCATACCCACAGCCCCATCTCTTCGCGAAGTCGAGCTGGAGCGCAGCCTCATATCCATTTGCATTGTACGTTCCTCCCGTCGCTAGAGACATGCCACCGGTCTTCCAACCAGAAACTCCCGGGTTATACGTAGTGGCGGTGCCCGGTGGCAACTTCGCGATGATGCATCCACCGGAGCCGGTGTGACTTGATGCAGAAGAAGGTTCAGCAGGTACGATGCTGACAAGCGCGAGAAGTAGTGGAACCGCGAGGGCGTAGCGTCCGTTCACACAGTGAAGTGTACGGCATCATCGACGAGCGTCTAGCGTCCCCTGTGTATCACTCAATCTCCCGAGTCGGTGAAGGAACGAATGTGACGCAGTCGAGCCTGCTTGTCCTGATCCATCACTTCCGATGGACGTCCACGTCTCCCTATGGTGCCAAGCATCATGGCGCGCACCGTCTTCATACTGAAATAGAGCGCGAAGAGAAACACGAGCGCCATAAACTGATGCGCGAGGAAGAGCACGACCTCGTCAGACGCGTAGGCCAAGAGCGCAATCATCTCAGAGAAAATGAGCCCCGCGGCTGCGACGAGCGAATTAGCAACCATTACCCACTGCTTCTTCGGATTGGTGAGAGCAGCGAGACAGACGAGAATGACTGCGCCAGCAATGGTAAACGGCAAGAGGCCCGGCAAGTACCCCCCGGAAACGGGCGCCAAGAAAATCAGCCCGCAGGCGATAAGGAGGAAGCATTTGCGAACGGCATCCCCGTAGTAGTGCGGGATACGCGGATTAAGGCGCAACATCGACGGCATGTAGAGTTCTAGGTCAGAGCCGATGTCCGGCTGGGCATCGTGGCGACGCATTCTGTCGAACTCGTCTTCCATATCGCCAGCATATCATCCGTTTCGGCGCACGCCAGTCCTATGCGTCCTTCCCCGCTAGAGACACCAAAACGTCAACATTGTCATTTTCGGCGGCACGGACACGAAACTCATGGCGACAGCGCGTGCACCGCTGTCGAATTTGATATCCTTTACCCGTTGAACCTTCAACGCGAATGGGTTCCATCAGGCCGCCACATTCCTGGGCGCGATCGCCTGGCTCAATATCAACATGTTTAGAAAAGAGACAGTTCGGACAATGGTTGGTGTAGCCATTACCCTTGACGGCCGTACCGCAGTTGCCGCAGACAAAATCTTCAACATTGCGAACGAAGGACATCACAGCAAAACAGTGACGCGGTTCCCCGCGCATTCGATGACGCCTCCTTCAACTGGGTACGAAGTCTCAGCACCTTCAACGTTCGTGAAGCGAACAGCACCTGCCTTAAGATTCGATATCAACGGCTCGTGATTGGCGAGCACGGTCATTATGCCGAGCGTTGCAGGGACAGTGAGGGACGTCGCTTCGCCATCGAAGAGCGCGCCCGTTACCCCGGTGATAACGAGATGAAATGTGTGGTCTCCCGCCATACCGTTACGCGGACGTTACTTCGTCGATGCCGCCCTTCATATAGAAGGCGCCTTCGTCGCGGTCGTCGTGCTTGCCGTCGAGAATCTCGCCGAAGCTGCGAATCGTGTCCTGCAGTGAGACGTACTTTCCTGGCTTTCCGGTGAACACGGAGGCAACGTTGAATGGCTGTGAGAGGTAGCGCTGGATTTTGCGCGCACGATAGACGAGCTTCTTGTCTTCGTCAGACAGCTCTTCGATACCGAGAATCGCGATGATGTCCTGAAGGTCTTGATAGCGCTGCAACACGCGCTTTGTTTCGTTTGCGACACGGTAGTGCTCTTCTCCAACAATGTCTGGCTGAAGTGCAGTGGAACCAGACGTAATCGGGTCAATGGACGGGTAAATTCCAAGAGATGCGAGCTGACGCGAGAGAACGACGGTCGAGTCGAGGTGCGCGAAGGATGTCGCAGGCGCTGGGTCCGTGATGTCGTCTGCCGGTACATAAATCGCCTGTACGGATGTGATGGAGCCGTTGGTCGTCGAGGTGATGCGCTCCTGCAACTGACCCATCTCTTCGGCCAATGTCGGCTGGTAGCCGACGGCGGACGGGATGCGGCCGAGGAGAGAGGAAACTTCAGAGCCTGCTTGGACGAAACGGAAGACGTTGTCCATGAAGAACAATACGTCCTTACCGCCTTCGTCGCGGAACGCTTCTGCCATGGTGAGGCCCGAGAGTGCGACGCGAGCACGAGCACCCGGCACTTCGTTCATCTGGCCGAAGACGAGTGCCGTCTTTTCCAAGACGCCCGAGTCCTTCATTTCGTGATAGAGGTCGTTACCTTCGCGAACGCGCTCCCCTACACCGGCAAACACAGAATAGCCACCATGCTCCGAAGCGACGTTGTGAATGAGTTCCTGAATGAGGACGGTCTTGCCGACACCTGCACCACCGAAAAGGCCGACCTTACCGCCCTTGATGAACGGACAGAGGAGGTCAACAGCTTTGATACCGGTCTCGAACACTTCTGCTTTCGTAGACTGCTTGGTGAAAGGAGGTGCGTCTTGATGGATTGGGAGACGCTTCGGGTTCTTCGGTGCTTCCATGCCATCAATCGGGTCTCCTACCACGGAGAACATGCGACCGAGTGCGGCATCACCCACTGGCACAGAAATTGGCGCGCCCGTGTCCGTAACTGCCGTTTCGCGTGCAAGACCAGAGGTGTCCTGCATCGCTATACAGCGCACGCGGTTGAGTCCTACGTGCTGGGCAACTTCCAAGGTCAGTGTCTTCCCTTGGTGTTCAACGTGGAGTGCGTTTCGGATTGCCGGAACGCCGTCGTCAAAACGGACGTCTACGACTGGACCGATGATTTGAGTGATGATGCCTTTCATATGT
>JAKFXQ010000047.1 GCA_021731295.1 Patescibacteria group bacterium | reverse complement strand
ATATTGCGTATTTCATTGTCAGTCTCCCACGTTCCTTCGAGAATGCCGATGGGTTTCCTGTCTTCGAACGCCACAGCGAATTCGTTGATGGTTCCAATACGACCGCAGCCTATGATTACTGCGTCGTACGCACGAATTAAAAGGATGTCACGGCCACTGTAGCCGAAGCCCGTGTACACAATGATGTCCATGTAATCAACCGGAAGCTTGTACGTTTCCACATGCTCCTTTTCGGTTGCTGCGGGAGAGAATCCGACGGAAAAACCGCACTCATCCTTTGCGCCCATTGATGCATACATCGGGAATCCCGTTGTGGCGCCCGTTACAATGATGCCGCCTTGTTTAGCGATTTCGCGTCCGGCCTCTTTTGCTTTCTCGTACGCGTCCAGTCCGCAATGGCCAGTCTCCGCTGCGCCAGAAACACAAATCTTCACGACGCCATACCCGTTGGGAAGCCGGCAGAAATTCTGTGGCGGCTTGATGTGATTAGGATGTATAGTCTTCAGCCTGCGTTGCACAGCCGACATTGTAGCATTACTTGTGAGGTGCTCGCGCAAGAAACGTTGCGGACAAGTAGCCCGCGATGCCACCAAAAACGTCCATAAGAATGTCGAGCGAGGTATCAAAACCGTAGTTCGCTTCACGTGGCGTGCCGATAAGGAACTCGAACACCTCCCACGCACTACCCACGACGATGACCACCAAGAGCGTCGGAACGATTCTTAGAACGCGTGCTTGTCGTGCCGCGAGCCAGTGTAATGCCAATGCGACCCAGAGCCCTCCGAGCACATGCAGCATGATGTCGTACCACCAGAAATACCATTGGAGATAGAGGAAGAGCCCTACGGCATGCAGAATCGCGGTCGTAATGAGGACGACCGCCTGCATGAGAAAGAGTCTCTGCGGCATGCCCCATCCTAGCACCCGCCTGTGTACGCAGAAACCCGCCAGAGGCGGGTGTCAGCGTACGGTCGGTACGGCAAAGCCTGGGTGTTTGGACCAGGTGGGTGCCCGCATACGGAAACGCAGTGTTTCCGAGGATATAAGGCTCCCGTATAGATGCCAAGCAGGTTTTATGTACCGGCCGTCTGTCTATTGTATCAAGACTACTCGAGGATGCCGTCAAGATTGATGTCGTACAGCATCTGCTCTTCGAGGTGGCGGTACTTGACCAAATCGGCTTCGATGAACCAGAGCGCAACTTCGCGCGCAGCGTCTTCCGTGTTGTCCGAGCTGTGCACGAGATTTCGGACTGCCCTATCATCCACAGCGGCGATGCCGTAGGAGTCCACGGTAAAGTCACCGCGAATGGTGCCGACATCAGACGTCGCTGGTTCGGTCGAGCCAGTCAGCTTCTTAACGACAGCAACCGCTTGATTGCCTTCCCATGCCATCATCATGACGGGTCCTGAAGTCATGAATTTCACGAGCTGGCGAATGATGTCCTTACCGTACTCAATAGGCTCTTTGTCGGCGGGAAGTCCTGCGGCCTTCTTGTCTTCGGCAATCTTTGTTCCCTTTTTGAGGAACCATGCGTCGTCCTTGTTGTAGTGTTCCCAAAGCTTCTTTTCGTCAGCCATGCCGAAGCGCAGACCCACGAGCTTGAGTCCCGTGCGCTCGTAGCGCCCCAGAATCTCGCCCATAAGTGAGCGCTGTACGCCATCTGGCTTAATAATGACGAACGTCCTCTCCTTCTTGGGATGGTTATCCATAGCTATAGGTAACGGTTAATTAGTAGGCGGGAAATCCTGAGTCAAATGAGGGCTCCGCGGCGTACGAATACTTGCGTCGTATCTCCGCCTCCACCTCCTCACGATCGCGGCCGTAGGTACGATACGAGAGTTCGCGTAGCGCGTCAACGTGTCCGAAATCGAGCTTCGGAAGCTCCAGAGTGGTGATGGTGAACGGTCGCGCAGGGACACCGTTCACGAGGAGCGCCACGGCGGCCGCTCTCATTTTCTGATTTTCGAGGTCGTGCGCGGAGAAGACCGGTGTGTACTGCTTCTCCAAGAACTCGGCGTCCTGCGCGCCGATACGGAACGACACTTTCGTACCAACGTTACCGACCACGGCATCGCGAATCTTCTCATCCACCTGCGAAATGTATTGGTGCGCTATCGTGAGCGACAGTTTGTACTTACGCGCTTCGGAGAGAATGGTGCCGATAGACGGCGTCGCAAAGTTTTGGAACTCGTCGATGTAGAGATAAAACGGCGGCAAGACCGCACGCGTATCCACGCGCGAGAATGCCGCTTGCAGGAACTTGGAGACGATGACAAGGCCGAGCAAAGATGCGTTTCTATCTCCCAGCCGACCCTTCGAGAGATTTGCCAAGAAAATTTTCTTGCCGTCCATAATCTCGCGGAAATCGAAGGATGATTTTTCCTGCGCAACAATGGGACGCATGATGTCGTTCGTGAGAAAGACGTCGAATTTGGAGGTGATGTAGGGGACGATATTCTCGAGCGACGCTTCCCCACCGGCTGCCTCTGCAATCTTGCGCCAGAACTGCACAATGATGGGATTCTTGCAGCGGGAAATCTTGAGGTCGCGGAATGCCTTGTCCGCGAATACGCGTGGGATTTCAACGAACGTCGAACCACTCGCAGGGTCCTCAACGACAAGCTGGGTCGCGTTTCGGTAGTATTGCTCGAACATCGGGCCGAACGCCTCGGGAACATCGGAGTAGAGCTTGCGGAAAATGCCGTAGACCTCATCCACAACGAACGTCTTCATCTCTGGTTTCGACTCGTCGTACTCGAGCATATTGAGCCCCATTGGTCGGTCTGTGTAGGACGGGTCAAAGTAGATGACGTCTTTCGCTCGCTCTGGCGGTACCGAGGCGAGAATGTCTTCAATATCGACGCCATGCGGGTCAATGTAGGCTACACCGTCGCCGTTTTTGATGTCCTGCATAATCATCGTCTTCAGAAAGCCGGATTTACCGGTACCCGTCTGCCCGATGACGTAGCAATGGCGCAGGCGATCTTGCGAGCCAAATTTGACCGGCGTCTCCGTCGCGCCGTAGCTGTTGAGACCGATGGTAATGCCATCATGCGGCATGTCCACGGGCGCTGGTGCCTGCTTCACATATGACTTCTTTAGCTCGCGTGACGTCGTTACTCTCTGCGCCGTAAAGTGGAACATTGCGGTCAATTCAGAAAGGGAGAGCGGCAACACAATGGACGCGTCGAAGGTGCGGTACGTGAAATCGCGCAGGAACTGCTGCATACCCCACGAGGAGACTTGCTTGAACTGCAGTCGATTGCCTTTCGCGTCGTCGAACTGATTAAACGGAACGATTAAATTCTGCAGCATCTCGAGCGCGCGGTCCCCCGATGGCGCGGACGTCACGAGACGAATCAAGGTCGGTACGATACGCGCTTTGACTTTGCGCGTGAACGCCTCGGTCGCGACCTGGTCGTTCGCCTTACCCATGCGCATCTTCTCTTCTTCCTTCTGCTTGTCGCTCGTGAAGAGTTGTTCACCAAGATCGCGGAACACATCGCCGAGCGCCGTCTCTGGCGTCTTTAGTGCCTTGTATACAGATTTACCCTTCTCCAATGCACGAATGATTTTCTTGTAGTGTGTATTGTACCGATCGCCCTCGTTCCCAATCATGATTTGAAGTGCGGCGCCCTCGCCGTGCTTCGCAATCTGCGCAAAGGCGGCAAGAATGATGTTCATCGGGTCGTGCTCGAACATCTCCGGCGTCTTGAGAGGATACGCCGGGTGCTCCGCGAGGAGCCCGTAGGCAGCAGTATTCGCGCCTTCCGCATTAAAGATGTTGTAGTCGCCACGACATTCACTGATGCGCGCATTCGGGAAGACGGATGAAATGAGGCGTTCGGCTAGGGCCTGCTTTGTGCGCGGTACGGCCAAATAGAGCGTCGCCTCTTCGGTTCCCTCGCTCACCGCAATCTCAAGCGAGCACCCTTCGTCACCGGAGACTAGCGACACCAGACCCGCATAGAGCTGCTCCGACGAGGAAAGCACGTGTTCGAGCTTCTGCTGCGCCTCCTGTTCCGGCTTCCCTTCGCTGTGTGCCTGCGGCTGAATCTCGAAAAGGACCATGTGAAGCGCTTTATTGAGCTTTTCCGCGGGCCTGCCGTTATCCGGCAATCCCTGTGCAATGTAGCGAACGAGCGCACGATGGAGGTCATCTTCGAGGTGGATGTTCTTCATCCGCTGCACGATGGAGAGTGCATTTTTAATGCCGTGCGTCGAAACCATCTTCAGTAGGTTATCTATCTGCACGTCATGTGCTTCCGGCTCCAGTTTGAGTACCGTGTGAAGGAGGTCATGTTCCGGCATCACGGTCGCCTCATGGATGACCACGGGCGCGGGCAAGTTCGCGTATTCAATAATCTCGCGCTTCGCGATGCGCGCGTGCTCAGTGTCGTTCCCGGTGGTCTCAAGTTCGCGTTCTTTTTCCGCTACGCGCGCACGCAAATAGGCTAGCTCTTCCTGGGGCGAGCGAAATTTCTCTATAGGCGCATGCTGTACAAGCGCTTCTCCCGAGCGCGGAGGCATGAGAGAAGTATACCGCGTACGCAAATGGCTCAGGCCTCGGTATCCCCGAGGCCTGAGAAACGACACGCTAGCGTTTCTTGCGACGCAGTTTGTCTTGATAGTCTGCGGTGTCGCGGTACGCGTACCATCGCCGGTTACGGAAACGGGCGTGGCGGAATCCGTTCGGATATTGAGGCAGTTTGATGTCCATGTAGCCGGGCAGGTAGTTGATGCGGGCGACTGTCCCACTCTTCCACCTCCGGGACCAAAAGCAGTACCACTCGACTTCATCACCGACTACGATTTTCTTGCCCATGACTCGAGCCTCCACTAGGGTTCACGTCTTGGTGGATTGTATGCCGCCTATATATCAGGTCAACAGATTGCCCGAGAGCACTACCTATCCGACAACAACGCGAGCGCCGCATTAGGCGTATCCGCGAAATGCACGGAATTCACCACATCCTTCACGATGAATTCTTCGCGGCCCATGCGTTCAAGCTGCATTCGTATGCCGTCATAAAATCCATCTGTATTCAGCACGATGACGTCTTTGGTGTGTCGCTTGTTCTTCCTCATACGCAACAGCTCGGTGAGCTCATGCAGCGTACCGATACCGCCCGGCAATACGACAAACGTATCCCCGCGCGCGATGAGACCCTGATTCATCGCGGCAACATCGGCGACAACGTGCATCTCATCAGCATCTGCATATATCTCATCGCCAATCTCCTCACGTATGACGCCGATGGCTCGTCCCCCCGCTCTCTGCGTCGTCTTTGCGACCAGTCCCATCATGCCGGTGCGCGCCCCGCCCCACACAATTGCGTGGCCATGCTCACCTAACAGCCGAGCAAATGATTCGGCATCCTGCATGTACTTCTCTGCTACGTCGTATTGCGAGCAGAAAACCGTAATGTTCATACAACGGTCAGAATCTCCGCACCATCTTTCGTGATCAGCACGGTGTGCTCCACGTGTGCGGTACGCGAACCATCTTTTGTTTTGTAAGAAAAACCATCCTTATCCACTTTCAAATCGCCCGAGCCGAGCGTGAACATGGGCTCTATCGCAATAACCAGACCTTCGACGAGCGGCTCACCACTACCGGGCGCACCGTAGTTCGGAACATGCGGTTCCTCGTGCACTTCTTTGCCGACGCCGTGACCGGAGAGATTTTTTGGATACCCCAGCCGTTCGCGACGAGCAATTTTTTCAACGGCGTAGCCAATGTCCCCTGTCGTGTTCCCCACCCGCGCCTGTGCGATTCCCGCGGCTAGTGCTTCCTGCGCAGCGTTCAGCATGCGCACGTCTTCAGCATCACGCTTCGTCCCCGCTAGTACCGTTACGGCATGGTCTGTACACAAACCGTTGTGCCAGATGCCGAAATCAAGACAGACAATATCGCCATCCTGAATGGTGACGCCGTTCGTAGCTGCGGGACAGTGCACGATGACATCGTTAACCGACAAACACAGTGCGGACGGATACGGGGGTGATTTACGCTCGGCGAAGTTAAGGAACGCAGGGATGTCGCCGCCATCCTTTACGAGTTTCAAAGCATGCGCCTCAAGGTCCGCCGAGGTGACGCCCGGCGCTACCATGCTCGCAAGTTCTTTAAGGTATGTCGCGAGGCGACGACCTCCTTCGCGGAGTATCGCCCGTTCCTCATCGGTGCGCGCAATCATATGAGTGTGAGTTTCTTCAGGATGTCCTGGTGGATGGTCTCGACGTCTGGCTCTCCGTCCACGACATGGACAGACCGTCCACGACTCTTCAACATCTCGAGCTGGGGCAACACGTCGGTCTTGTACCAACTCAAGCGGTTGCGGATACCTTCTTCAGTATCATCGTTGCGTCCACGTGCCATGAGTCGCTTCACGACGGATGTTTCGGAAAGTTCAATAGAGATTATCTGCAATTCGCTGCGACGGAAAAAAGTCATTGCATCATCGAACGCACGTGTCTGGTCTTCGCCGCGAGCGAGTCCGTCGGCAATCACATGTTCATCTCCCTTCACGAGTTCCGTGACAAGCTTCTTCGTCTGGAGGTATGTCGGCATGAAATCTGGCATGCGATGCCCCGCATTTATGACCTCGCCAGTGAGCACACCTGCCCAGAGGCCACTGTCGCGCAGGTCGCGGAGCTCCTGTCCCATGTCGATGTGCACGATAGCCTGCGACGATTTGGTGCGCAGGTAATCCATGAGCATCTTCACCTGGGTGCCCTTACCGGCGCCTTGGGAGCCGAAGAAAAGGACCGTTATGGGATTCATCGCGGGAGATTATACCGCGTGAAAAACGCCCCGTAAATGCCGCTTTTTCTAGCGTTTTTGCCGCGCAGCGTCACGAAAACATCCGCTTAGAGGGTGTAGCCTTCTTTGGCGAGGATTCCCTGCACCTCTTCGACTGCCTGTGGTAGTGCCCCGTAGGCGCTCACGACGCGATAGTCATACAGCGGCGCGTGCACGGTCATTTCCTCGTGCGCGATGGTGAGGCGCATCTGGAGTTCTTGGTCACTCCATTCTGGATTGCGTGCGCGTAGACGCATCTGGAACTCATCCACTGACTCCGGCTCGAGAAAGATGGTGGTGGCGTCGTATTCTGACTTCAGCCACTGTGCGCCAGAAAGATCCACGAGCGCAAAGACGACCGATTTCGAGGTCAGCGCTTGGTCTATTTCACGTCGGCGCAGGCCATAGTGCACACCTCCCAGCATGTTGACGAATCGCTCGCAGACAATGTCCCCGGAACCTATCTCTTCATCCCACTGCTCCATCGTGATGAAATGGTAGTCAGAGCCGTCTACTTCACTAGGGCGCGGTGGACGCGTGGTTACCGAAACCAGATGTGTCACCGCAGGGTACTGCTCTTCTATCATCCGTACGATGGTGTTTTTTCCTGAACCCGACGGTCCCGCGAGGACGACTATCTTTTTCATACGTTATTTCAAATCGTACCCTTCCTGCTTCAGGATGTCGATGACGCGCTGGACGCTCTCCTCAAGTTTATTATCCTCATTGGTTATGCGATGGTCGTACCACGGCGACTCCTCTTCGATTTCGCGCTTCGTGAACGCGAGGCGTTCCTGCCATTCAGCATCGCTCATCGGTGCACGAGCGCGTACACGCTGCTCAAACGCATCGGATGTCGGCGGCATGATAAAGAGTGTCGTCGCGTTGTACGCCGACTTCAGGTACTTCGCGCCCACAATCTGTATCTGGTAGAAGACAATCTTTCCGTCTCGTATGGCCGCATCTAAATCAGGCTTGTAGAGACCGTAGTAGGTGTCAGTCGCCGCGCGGTAGTAATGCTCGGGAATGTTGCCCTGCTCCACTTCCAAGAGAAAGCGTGCGTTGTCGAGAAATCGATAGTGTACGCCATCAACTTCCCCCGGGCGCGGCGCACGCGTCGTGGTGGTAAGGCCATAGGCCGTGTTCGCATGACGCGCGAGAATTGCACGGATTATCGAATCCTTTCCACTTCCCGCCGGACCGGCAATGGCGACAACACTCCGAAGTTGCATGCGCGCATAATAGCGCAGAACTTTAGTATTCTCGAGTCTGACTCAGTGGCACGTATCAGATGAACATGGTATACCCACGACGGTCGAACTTCAGATGGAGGCGGACATGCCGCTATTCCCCTTCGAGTTCTTGTGCCTGCGCACACTCGATGTTGGCGAGCCCCTATCGGGCACAATCATCCACCGGCAGCTCGAAAATAAAATGAAAACGGCGGTGAATGTTGGCTCTATGTATGTAGCGTTGGATGAGCTGGTGGTTCGCGGTCTTGCGACGTGCGAACCTACGGCACCCGATTCAAAGCACCGGTTTGCTATCACGCAGGCCGGCAAGATCGAGCTTGAACACGAGAAGGTGCGGTACAAGAAGACACAGGCCTGATATGCAGCGAGCCCGACGCCTAACGGCCTCGGGCTCGCTCTCTTATTACGACTTAGCTCTACCCACTGCCGCGTTGCAGATGTGGCACTGCAGCTCGATAATGAGCGCACTCATGCGCGAAACCCCGAAAGTATCGGCAGTAGAAACGTTGGAACGACAGGACTACTACACGCGTCTTGGCGTCGCCCGTGACGCGACGACCAAAGACATCACTGCGGCGTTTCGCGCACTGTCAAAAAAACACCATCCAGATCTGGGCGGCCCACACGAAATAGCGACGCTTCTCGGTCAAGCGTACGAGGCTCTGTCGGATGCGGGCAAACGAGCCGCGTACGATCGGAATCTCCCTCCGCTGCATAGACAACAGAGCGACGCCCAGAGACAAGCCGACGAACAACAATTTTGGAGTGCGCATGACCGTTGGGCTCGTTCACGCGACACGAGAACCGATGCAGAGCGTGCCGCGGCAACGGAGGAAGCACAGCAGGCAGAAGAAGTACGACGCCGCGAAGGCGCTGCTCAAGAAGAGAAACGACGCGCGGAATCGGAACGCCACCGAAATGAAGTGCGTGAACGTCAGGAGCGCTGGTGCACTGACGTTATTGATGTCGTCGTAGACATCCCGCGCCATACAGACGAACAAAAGCGCGCGTACGATGAATTGGTTGCTACCATCGCACGTGGTGAATTCAAGGTCCGTGGACGTGGGCTCACGAATGCGAACATGGCGGATGAAATCAATCTCTTTACCAACGCGACAGTTCGTCAGAGCACACACGGCGTCATGATGCTTGGGAAAGAAAGTGGGAGAACGATTGTCTATGTCCCCGATACTCGCCAAAAGAGCACCGTTACGTCCCAGCTCGAGGAATTACTCTCCCCTGTCTTTCGTGGAGACACATCGCTCTTGGAACGTGCACGTACAATGCCTGAACTTAGCGACATCGTCTCGAAGGCGTACGGGAATACGCTGTACATGCCGTACTCCGCGAGACTCGCGCAACGCTACGACCTATTAGAGGCGTTCGCGGAAATAGCGACAGAACTCGGGATAACGCCAGAGGTCCTTAGCCAGAAGCACATCTACACTATTTGGCTCGAATCCGGGGGCACGCAGTCGCCGATGACTTCCCCACACAGAGTTGAAGTTGACGGGAACACGTGGCGAAACAAAGAAATCCTGAAGTCGCACTTGCGCAGTGAGTTCGCGAAGCGCCCCGCTGCTTAGTACTCGCGGATGGACGTCTGTGCGTCAATCTTCTTCACGAGATCGAGGACAACAGAAACGGCGATAAGGAGTGCAGTACCACCGATGGTGAGTGTGGTGATGCCTGTCGCACCCTGCAGAATGATTGGCACAACGGCGATGAAGCCCAAGAAGAGGGCACCGACGAGTGTGATGCGCGTGATGATGTTGCCCAAGTATTCTGCAGTCGTCTGTCCTGGGCGAACGCCTGGGATGAACGCGCCGTTCTTCTGGAGGTTCTTTGCAATCTGGTTCGGCTCGAAGGTAATCGCGGTGTAGAAGTACGTGAAGATGAAGACCAGGAGGAAGTACATAACGCCGTAGACCACTTGGTTGTTGAGGAAGGCGATGGTGGCGTTAGCGCCGGAAGCCAGCCATTCGATTGGCGAGCGCGAGACGAACGTCGCAATCATCTGCGGAAACAAGAGAATGGAGAGCGCGAAGATGATTGGAATCACACCCGCTTGATTCACGCGCAGTGGAAGGTACGTGGAGACGCCGCCCATGACGCGCATACCGCGAACGCGGCGTGCGTAGGTAACAGGAATCGGGCGTTCTGCTTCAGAGATGAAGACGACACCGGCCGTAATCGCTACCGCTGCTGCGGCGAAGGCGATGTATGACGGCAAGAGCGTGACGTCGAAGCTAAAGATTGCCTGCGAGAGCGCGGACGGGATGATGGATACGATACCGGCGAAGATGATGAGAGACACACCGTTCCCAACACCGAACTCGGTGATGAGTTCACCAATCCACATGAGCATCATAGAACCAGCCGCAATCACGAAGATGCTCGCCATCAAGTGGATGCCATCAAGCTGTGCAACGATGCCGTTCTGCTGGAGGAGCAAGAGGAACGCGAACGACTGCATGAATGCCATCGGCACCGCAAGATAACGTGAGTACATCATGAAGCGTGCGCGGCCTGCATCACCCTCTTCCTGATACAAGGTCTTCAATTTTGGCGAGAGTACCGTCATCAACTGCATGATGATGGACGAGGTGATGTACGGACCAACACCGAGCATGACGATGGAAAGGTTGGAAAAGCCGCCACCAGAGAAGACGTTCAAGAGACCGAAGAACTGGTTATTGGAAAGGAATGACTGCAGTGCGCCGATGTTGACGCCCGGAGTTGGGATAGCGGCGAGGAGGCGGAAGATAACCAATGCACCGAGCACGAAGAGTACCCGGTTGCGGAGAACTGGGTCAGTGGCGACGAGCTTAATTTTGCGCACGAAATCGTCAAACATACTAGGCGACGGTGCCGCCGGCCTTCTCGATAGCAGCGCGTGCGCTACCGGTGACCGGGACACGGACAGTGAGATTCTTGGAGATTGAGCCGGTGCCGACAACCTTCACGCGAGTGAGGTACCCTGCCTTGAGGATGCCCTTCCCTGCGAGTGCCTTCATCGTTACGTCTTCGCCCTTGTCGAACAATGCTTCGATGCGCGAAAGGTTGATAGTAACGTGAGTCGTCGGGACGTTGGTCTTCCCGCGGTTCTTGCCGAATCCACGGCGCTTTGGGATTTTCTTAATGATGTCGCGCATCTCTGGGCGCTTCTTGTTACCAGCGCGTGCGCTCTGGCCCTTCGTGCCGCGACCCGAGGTCTTGCCACGAGTAGAAGACTGGCCACGTCCTACGCGGCGCTTTGGGCGGAGAGTCTTGCGAATGAGTGTGTGAAGTGAAGACATAGGCTGCTTATTTGGTGGTGCCGCTCAACTGCTTCAATGCTTCGATAGCAGCGCGGGCGTTGTTGATGGTGTTGTGGCTACGAGAGAGAATCTTTGCCGTAACGTCGGTGACACCGCCCAAGTCGAGGACGGTACGAACCGAGCTACCAGCGACCAACCCGCGACCACGTGCAGGACGAATTTCGATTTCTGATGCACAGAACTTGGAGGTTACGTTGTGTGGGATGCTGCGGTTCTTGGTCAATTTCACCGTAATCATGTTCTTCTTGGCGGCGCGGGTTGCCTTTTCAATAGCGAGCGCGGTGTCCGTGGCCTTACCCAAGCCTACACCCACGCGACCCTTCTTGTCGCCGAGAACCATACAGACGGAGAAGTTGAAGCGGCGACCACCTGCCATGACGCGGGCGACGCGGCGGATGCCAATCATCTTCTGGGAGAACTCGCTGCGAGCACGGTCGTCACGCTGACGGCGCGGTGGGCGCGCAGAGCGTGTGTCGCGACGTGGGCGGCGATCCGAAGTATCCGGAGTTGCCGGTGCGGGTGTTCCCTGTGTCTGTGATTTGTCGTCCATGGTGTTGTCCATACGGTTAAAATTCGAGTCCCGCTGCGCGAGCTGCGTCTGCAAATGCCTTTACGGTGCCGACGTACTGGAAGCCACCGCGGTCAAAAACGACCTTGGTGATTTTCTTTTCTGCCGCCGCCTTCCCCAGTACCTTTGCCGCTTCTTGTGCGCGCTCGAGTGCGGTCTTACCCTTCTGCTTTGCTGAATCCGATGCAGCCAAGGTAACGCCACCCAAGTCATCAATCAGCTGCGCGATGAGACGCGTGTTCGACTTGTAGACCGAGAGGCGTGGGCGTACTGCCGAACCTTCGACCTTCGCGCGAACGCGGCGGTGACGACGGTCCCTCTTCTGTGTTTTGGTTGTTGCTTTCATATGTTATGCGCCAGCGGCCTTCTTACCCTGCTTCATGCGGATGACTTCGCCTTCGTAACGGATGCCCTTGCCCTTGTACGGCTCTGGCTTCCTCAAGTTGCGAACCGATGCCGCAAACTGACCAACTGCATCTTTGTCTGCGCCCGTCACCGTAATCATGTTCTTCTCGACGACTGCCGTGAGGCCTTCCGGAATGTTGATGATGACCGGATGCGAGTAGCCGAGCGCCATCTTCAAAGTCTTCCCTGCAAGCTCTGCCTTGAAACCAATACCTTCAATCTGAAGCTTCTTCGTAAACGGCGTGTTCACACCGGCAACCATGTTGCGCACGTGTGCTGCGTAGGTGCCCCAGAGAGCGCGCGCGAGACGGCTAGAGCCTTTAGGAGAAACCGTGACGTTGCCACCTTCGACGTCGATGGCGACGTTCGGGTGCATGGCACGCTTCAAGGTACCATTCTTACCCTTCACGATGAGCTCGTGATTCTGGACCGACACTTCCGTGCCAGTGGGGATTGCTATTGGGCGCTTTCCAGTTCGTGACATACGGTTACCAGATTTCGAACAACGCTTCCCCGCCCACCTGGGCTTTCCGCGCTTCGGTTCCTGTCATGACACCTTTCGGGGTCGAGAGGATGATTGCTCCATGACCATAGCGTACCGGTACGATTTCCTTGACTGAACGGTACAAACGGCGACCCGGCTTTGAGATGCGGCGAACGCCCTGAATCTTCGGGACGCCGGCGACGTCGTAGACCAACGTAACGTCGATGGTCTTCTTCACCTTCTTGCCCTTCTTCTCGACTGCCTTCACAAAGCCAACTTCCTTGAGCTTCTCGGCGATAGCCATTTTGAAAATAGAGAACGGGATTGAGACCTGTGTCTTCTTCACGTCGCTTCCGTTCTTGAGACGGATTATCAAGTCGCCGATAGGGTCAGTTATCATACAAAATTACCAAGAGGACTTCTTAACACCGGGAATGTGGCCTTCGAGCGCCTCTTCGCGGAAGCAGATACGGCAGAGGTTGAAATCACGCATAAAGCCGCGCGGGCGACCACACTTGAAGCAACGACGAACAACCCGGCTCTTGAACTTGGGCTTGCGCTGCGCCTTCACTATCATTGACGTTTTAGCCATATGTATTGGTTTGTTACCAAGAGGTGGGGAGGCCGTGCACCCTGCCTTTCGGCTGGGGTTATCGAGCGCTCCGTATGGCCTTCTGTTCCGCAGTATCCCTAGGGACTTGCTAGAAATCAGGCCTCCTACGAGGTGGGCGCATACTACCGGAGCGGGGGGTGGAAGTCAATAATTTGATTAAAGTTTACCTGAGCAGGCCGCAGTCAGTTATTAACCAAGGGTTAATGGCGCCATAACCAGCTAAGCCACTGCCAGTAAATACTCCAGTGAATGTCACTTGATTCCCCTTTGTAAAAGTAAGTAAATCTCGTTCCCATTCCGGACCGAAGCTGCATCCGATTCTATTTCTTGCAACAGTTATGAACACCAAGTAGTCACCGCCACCGCTCTGGTCGATGTCTTCGAAAGTTCCTGCTCCGTATACTACTAAGTCCTTGTATTTTGAGACAAAATTCTGCTTTTCTAGTGATGTACTAAACGTGTTGTTCTTCTCAAGGATGTTCTCCAGGTTTGGAGTCGATGTGGCAATTGTATCTGCAATGATGGGAGGTGTGGATGACAAAAATGACACATCTCCTACAAATTGGGACCAGATTGCCGCGCCGCCAATACCGCTAATCGTTACAAATGTTGCTACCCACTTGAGCCAAAGCGGTATGTCCTGGATTCGATCATTGACGACAAGGGGGCCAGCGTTGTCACCTACTCCAAAATGAACCTGCGAGTTCGAAATCGACACCGCCTGAGGTAAGTGCGGTGGGGCAGTATTTTTACTCGAAAAATCGTCTTTGTTGGCAATCATTCGTTGGACGATTGTGTATGTTTGATCGAGTTCGTATCCGAATGCCTCATCATCAAGCGCGACACCTTTTTGAGCGTCAATTAGCTCAAGTCCTTCGCGCCCAAAATGCATCTCGATTTCCTTCTCCAGCTGTTTGCGCCAAACTTTATACGCACCACCCCAAGGTGCATCATTCTTGAGCTGACTTACTTCCTCAATTAAAGCGAGTAGTTTTTTGTGTTCTTTCTCCATGAGCAACTCCTAGCGCACTGATGAAACAAAAGACCGCCTTGCGGCGGTCTTTCGTGTTAGCTCTTGAGGGGGAGGCCGATGTGGCGCAGGAACGCCTCGGCTTCTTTCTTGTTCTTTGCGGTAGTGGTCAGGGTGATGGCGAGACCGAAGACGTCCTTCAGGTCTTCATCAGCCGTTTCTGGGAAGACCGTGTGCTCCTTGAAGCCGATGGTGATGTTCCCCATCTCATCAATCGCCTTTGCATCAACGCCGCGGAAATCGCGCACGCGTGGGAAGACGATGTGTATGAGCTTGTCGAGGAACGACTGCATGCGCTTGCCACGCAAGGTTACCTGATAGCCAACGACGTCGCCTGCGCGAATCTTGAACGTTGCAACGGACTTCTTTGCAGAACGTGGGGACGGAGCCTGGCCGGTGATGCGCTTGAGGCGATCGAGGATGACTTCTGCACGCTTCTTGTCGTGCGAGGTGTTAGCGCCCGTCGAGATGACGACTTTCTGGATGCGCGGAGACTGCATCGAGCTGGTGTAGCCGTGCTCTGCCTTCAATGCAGTGAATGCGCTCTTAATTTTCTGTTCGGTAATCATATGGCTGTATTAAATGTTGGAACCGCTTTTCGCCGCAACACGAGTACGAACGCCGTCCTTGCCGCGGGTAACGCGCACGCGCGTGCCCTTCCCTGTCTTTGGGTCGATGAGCTGGACGTTCGAGATGTGAATCGGCATTGCCTTGTCGATGATTTGGCCTTTGCGCGAGCGCTGGGTAGCGCGGCGATGCTTCTTCACGAGGTTGATGCCTTCGATGACGACGAGGGACTTTGCGGGAATGACCTGCGCGATGGTGCCCGTCTGACCACGGTCCTTGCCTGCAATCACTATTACTTTGTCTCCTTTCTTAATTTTCATACTAGATGACTTCAGGTGCGAGCGATGCAACCTTGGTGTAACCACGTTCAACGACTTCGCGCGGGATTGGACCGAATACGCGGTTTGCCTTTGGGTCTTTCGGCTCCTTGCCGGAACCGGTGATGAGGACAACGGCGTTCTCGTCGAAGCGAATGTAGGAACCGTCTGCGCGGCGCGTGGCGTTAACCGTGCGCACGACAACTGCCTTGTGCACTTCCTTCTTCTTCACCATCTTGCGCGGCTGTGCGGTCTGGATAGAAATGATGACCTGATCGCCGACGTGCGCGTAGCGACGCTTGGAACCACCGAGCACCTTGAAGACACGCCCAAGGACGCCACCAGAGTTGTCAGCAATCTTTACAATTGTTCGGTCGTGAATCATACGTCTGTTTATTCGGCATCCACCGGCATCTTCATCGTGATTTCAGCGAGCATGAAGTGCTTGCGCTTGGAAATTGGGCGGCACTCGCGGATGGTCACTTTGTCGCCCACCTTAGCCGTGTTCCCTACGTCGTGGACGAGGTACTTCTTGGCGTACTTCACGAACTTGTCGTATTTCGGGTGTTTGACGTAGCGGACGACCAAGACGGATGCGGTGTCCTTCATGGCGGTGCCGACGACGGTGCCGGAGAGCTCTTTGGTTGTCTTAGTGTCAGTAGTCATACGAGGGGCGCATCTTATGCGGTTTTTGCCGGCGCGGCAAGCTTGCGGGCATTCAACTCCGTCATGATACGGGCGATGTCGCGGCGGACCGTGCGACCTTCCTTCACGTTACGCGTGCGGCTTCCTGCTTCACCGAAGCGGAATTTCTGCAGAGCAGCGCGCTTCTCGGCGAGGTCTTTCTGCAAATCGGCGATGGATTGTTTGGTGATATCTGCCATACATTAGTTGCGAGCGACTATACGAGTTGAAATAGGAAGCTTGGTTCCTGCCTTGCGGAGTGCCTCACGTGCCATCGCTTCTGGGGCACCGTCGACTTCGAAGATAACGCGGCCTGGGCGAACCTCAAAGACGTAGTGTTCCACGTCGCCCTTCCCCGAACCCATGCCCACTTCAGCTGCCTTCTTGGTAACCGGCCTGTCTGGGAAGATGCGAATCCAAATCTTTGCGGTCTTACCTGCTGCGCGCGAGAGTGCGCGGCGAGCTGCCTCGAGCTGATTAGAGGTGATGCGCGCAGGTGTGGTTGCCTTAAGACCGTGGCTACCGAATGCGACAGAGATACCGCGCGTTTCCGGCTTCATGAGGCGAGCCGCGGACTTGCGTCCGGTCTGCCACTTGCGGCGTTTTGACTTCTTCGGGCTCAACATACGCTAGTTACGGGTGGTGGTCTCCTTATCATCGAATATCTCGCCGCGGTAAATCCAGACCTTGATACCGATGACGCCGTACGGGAGGTATGCCTGTTCGCGGGCGAAATCGATGTCTGCACGGATGGTCTGCAATGGCACGCGGCCGCGCTTGATTTCTTCTTGGCGGGACATTTCTGCACCACCCAAGCGACCGGAAACAGCGATGCGAACACCCTGCACGTCACGGTTTGCCATGACCTTCTCGACAGTCTGCTTCAAAACGCGACGGAATGTCTGACGCTTCTCCAAGCCTTCGGCGACCATGTAGGCGACGACGGGAGACTGCGATTCAGGCGAGCGGATTTCTTCAATGTCGAGCTTCACCGGGCGCATGTCCTTGATAGTTGGTGGTCCTGCTGGGCCCTTGATGGAGCGGACGACGTCCTGAATCTCTTTGGTGAGTTTTACAGAGCCTTCGCCACCGCGACCAATGATGAGTCCTGGGCGCGAGGTCTTGATGAGCACGCGAATGGCTTTCTGTGTGCGCTCAATCTCGACAGACGTGACGTACGAACCGCGGAGGCGCTTCTTCAAGAAGCGGCGGATGGCGGCATCAACCATCACCTGTGTGCGGTACTGAGCGGGCGTGGCGGCAAACCAGCGAGACTTCCAGTCGCGGATGACGCCAAGACGATGTGCAAATGGATGTACTGTGTGTGTCATATGGTTATTCGGACTTCTTTGCCTTTGTAGCGCGA
>JAKFXQ010000046.1 GCA_021731295.1 Patescibacteria group bacterium | reverse complement strand
AGTTTGTGCGCCGCTATTCTCCGGACTCACAACACAACTCATCAATGACTCCCGCGGACTCCAGGGCATCACGCAATCTACGGGCGGTGCCGCGTCATACGTCAGCCGCATGGTGAACGAGGCGGGAGGGGCAGTGCGTAACGAAGCCGTGAATGCTGCGCTCGCTATCCTCACGAGGAGCCGCCAAATTCAAGCAACATTCCGACAAGCGAAAGACGCGAGCGCACAGGTCATCATTAATGCGATTACACGTCTGCGTAACGCAGAGAATTCGTGTTGGGACCTCATTATTCAGAGCGTCTGTACGCCGGGAAGTTACGCCACCAGCACACGAACTTGCACGGCCCAAGCCGGCGGGCAGTTACGTGTCGCCACTTCGACTCAATTCTCGCAAGCTATTATCGCGTCGCAAATTTCACCAATTGGGTTACAGGTAGAGGCTGACCTGCGTGCCGCAGAACAAGGATTGCAGGAATTGGACCAGCTTATCGCCAGCGTGACAGGGAGCGCGTCCGCAACAAACCAGCGGCAAGCACTAGAGCGCCTCGACACGCTGGTCGCGCAGGGCGTGTTACGTACTGATCAGCACGTGACGGAAGCGCGCGCACAGACCGAAGCGCTGACGAGCGCGCTTACACAACTCATCCAAGAGACGCTTACGCTCTGGGGCGATAACACAGATGCACAAATCGGTTGGTGCAATACGACAAATCCTGCAGTCATTACTCGCTGGACTGACGCCTGGCGCTAGGCGACGAACGCATGACTTACAAACTTCGGTCTTTCGTACTCTTGATGACAATGTCCGTGTTGTCGCCGTGGATGAGCATGTTCATGCTGCCTCCGGCTACGGCACACGCACAGCAAGTGTCTCAGGCATGCGCTGTTGCGGTAAATCGAGATTTAAATTTCTATCTCCGACAGAATCGAAATACGCCATGGTCTACAATTCAGAGTAATATCGCTTCACGTTGGCCTGAATGTAACAATCCGTCAGATCTGGCTGCGATACAGGCAACTAACTCCCGGGGCGGAATCGTCGCAGCGGCTGACGAGCCAGTTACGTGCACAGCATGGTACCACTTTCTATATCCTACGTGCCTTTGGAGGGGGGCCATGGCAGCACTGGGTACGACATTTATCTCGCTGTCTGCATGGTTTCTCGCCGCCGCCGGGCTCATTTTTAATTTCACGCTGGACTACACCATTGTCGAATTTGGGTCAAAGGTGTACACGCCTGTCAAAGCAGGCGTGGAGCTTGGCTGGCAGCTGTTTCGAGATGTCGGCAACATCGTCATCATCGGCATATTCACGTTCGTTGCAATATCCATGATTTTGAACAATACGACGTTCGGAACGAAACAGATGGTTGCAAAAGTGCTTATCGTGGCGGTTCTCATCAACTTCAGTCTTTTATTCTCAAAACTCGTCATTGATACGTCTCATTTCATTGCGCACCAATTCTACACCGCCGCCTTGTCACAGGTCGCTGGCACGTCCTCATCGGCTGGCAGCGGCATTGATGGCATCAACCCCACAAGTGGCTTCGCGAATGCTGGTATTGCTGGACAATTCATCAAACTCACCGGACTCTCCGGCGCATGGGACACCTTCGGGGCCCTGTCGAAATTAAGCGACAATACACAGAGCGGGCTAATAACATTGCTTTACGGCATCATGATTGCCGTTTTCGTTCTTGGTGCGGCAGGCCTGTTGTTGTACGCAACGTTCCTTCTTGTCGCACGAACGGTTTTGCTCATCGTGCTCATTGCAACATCAGCACTCGCCTTCGCGTCTCTACTTATACCTGCAGATAAGTTCCAAGAGGGGTGGAACAAGTGGCTGCAATCGCTTTTGCGGAGCGCCCTCTTTGCGCCAATGCTGATGCTCATGCTCTGGTTCACGCTCCTCGTGGGCAACCAACTGACGCGGACCAATGGTAGTCTGGCAGATTTTATTAACAATCCTGCGAGCACGGCTGGTCTGACTGTCGCGCTCGGCTATCTTCTGATGATTGGCCTCCTCTATGCATCCATCCGCATTGCGGGCAGCTTCTCACATGAGATTGCCGGCATGGCGAGCGCTGGGCGCCTCACCGCGCTTGCCGGTGCCATTCCGTTTGCTGTTGGTGCGCGTATGGCCGCACCGGTGGGGCGCTTTGCTTTGGGGAGACCCGCGCGCGCGATTGGTGGTGCACTAAACAAAGCTGCCGGAAAAGAAGGGAGGAGCGCGGCGGCTGCCTCAGTGCTTAGTAACGTCGGAAATCGCTTTGGAAAACTCGGGAAGAGCGATTTCAATGCTCTACAAGGCGGCATAGGCTCTGCGGTTGCTAAGCAAATGGGCTTGAGCCAGAAGACCGTTGCCGGAGCGAAGCTTGGTGGCATAGATGGCATACTTAAGAAGAAGAGCGAGGCGGCGGCCGAGCGTGGTGAAGCGGTGGCGAAATCGCGCGACCCAGCCGAAATCGACCGTATCGTAAAGGAAGAGACGGAAAAGACTCGCGTAGAGAAGGAGACAACGCAAAAAGAAATGCAGCAGACCGCTGCCGAACAGGAAAACGCGGAGCGGAAGCGTGCTGCCGCTGAAAAGCAAAAGGCGACTGTCCAAAAATCTTTGCAACAGCAAGAGCAGGTTGTTGAAACGAAGAAAAAGGATGCGGCAACACTTGAACAGCGTGGACAGCAGGAGAAGGACACTGCGACTGGGCGACACGAAATTGAGATGGCAAAAGCGGGAGTCGAGATTGCAGAAGCAAAGAGGCTCGCTGAGGCGAATCCAGATGACACGGCCATCGTCCTCCGCCACAAGCAACTTGAGGCTGCCCAAAAAATGGCGGAGGATAAGCATCAGGCCGAGCTCGAGGTACTTGCGAAGCAGCACACGGATCGCATGGCGCCTCTCCAGACTGAAATTGCGGCACTGACACAAACGCTTGAGGCGGCCCGTCCAGAGATAGAATCAAAGATAGAGGAGCTCGACGCAACCATCCAGTCCGCGGATGCCGAGGCTGAGAAGGCTAAAAAGGAATTGGTAGGTCGTACTGAGGCGGCAGTGAAAGCACGGCGCGACCATGAGGCCGCGGAAGTCGCAACTAAACGCTTGGTCGAGACGGGTGCCTATGACGCGGAACGACACACCCAGGTTTCATTCAGCATGAGCAAGAAAGAGATTGCCGATGGTGCGCGCAAAAAACTCCTTGGCAAAGCGAGTGATGAAAAAATCAAGAATGTTCTGGGGAAAATCGTTGAGACTGGTGAGGCTCCAGCCGCGCCTCCAGCCGCGCCAACAGGAGAAGCTGATCACTAGCCTATGGACCCTCAACTCGATTCATTCACAGCGGCAATTAAGGAGCACTTCACGGCACTTCCGCCCGTCGTGCAGAAAGCGATTACGTCAGCAGACATCTCCAGTCGCATGCGCACGCTGGCCGAAAAGCACCGCCTGCACCTAGACCAGTGGGACAAGCTGGAAAATGAGGTGCTCCTTACGCTGCTGAATATTGAGCCGATGGAGAGCCTTGCGGCGAACCTTGAGGCGCACGTCGGCATCCTTGCTCAAGAATCAGCGGCACTTGTTACGGACATTAACGAGATTATCTTCCGCCCGATTCGAGAAGCACTCGAACGTGAGCTCGGACACCCACAAGCGAAAGGGGAGAATATTTCAGATATTGAGCAGATTCGCCGCGACGCCATCAAGGCAGAAGGTGTCGTGCCGCCTGCAACAACTGCGCCTGCGCCGGTTGCACCAGGGACTCCACCGCCGCCTAAACCTGATGCTAAAGTCGTTCGTGGACCGGCCTCCGGCGCTTACAAGCCCGGCGAAGCGAGTACCACGCGCAAGGCTGTCACCGACGACCCATATAGAGAAGTATTGGGCTAAGTACGTGTGAATGGCGGCCAGAGAGCGCGCTCGTGCTTGCTATACTTCTCTCATGCAGTTCCAAGTACCTCAATTCATCGAGGTTGAGGACAAGATTTTTGGGCCGCTCACGTTCAAGCAGTTCATTTACGTGGCCGGTGGCGCAGGGCTCGCCTATATCCTCTGGCGGCTTTTGCCGCCGTTTGTGGGCATGCCGCTGGGGCTTGCGTCGCTCGGCAGCGGCGCGGCGCTCGCGTTCGTCCAGTGGAATGGCAGGCCCTTCATTCAGGGACTAGAGAGCGCCTTCTACTACTTCTTCCGCTCTAAACTGTACTTGTGGAACAATCAACGCCGCGTAAAAACAGAAGTTACCCGGAAGGCAGAGGAGGCCGCGCGCCCCGCGCAAGTCTATGTACCGAAACTCACCGAGAACCGTCTCTCTCAGCTCGCCTGGAACCTCGACATCAATGAACGCATTGCCTCCGGCATCGTGAGCGATACGGAACGTGATACTGCCGCTAGCGCCGCCTCACTGGTTGCCCCAATTCGCACCGCGCGCACGGCACTCTCCCACTGATATGCCTCAAGGAACCCCCACTGTAGCAAGCAAGGCGACTCAGGACTTCGTGCCGGTCAAGGAAGTACGCGACGGCATTATTGTCCTGAAAGACGGCAACCTGCGCGCCATCCTTCTCGCGTCGTCCATCAACTTCGCACTTAAGTCTGAAGACGAGCAGACGGCGTTCATCGTGCAGTTCCAGAACTTCCTAAACTCGCTCGATTTCTCGACGCAGATTTTCGTACAGTCCCGAATGCTCGATATTCGCCCGTACATCGCAACGCTTGAAGTCGAGTACAAGAAACAGCTTGATGATTTGATGCGCGTACAGATTCGCGAGTACATTCAGTTCATCAAAAGCTTCACGGAGGCTGCAAACATCATGACGAAAAACTTCTTCGTCGTTGTCCCGTACTCGCCGTCCGTGTTGCCTGCAGCGGCACAAGGCGGCATGCTCTCGCGTCTCACTGGCGGAAAGAAAGACGGCCCGACCGTGAATCGCACGTTTGAAGAACATGTCTCCCAGCTGGAACAGCGCATATCTATCGTGCAGCAAGGCCTCATCCGCGCTGGCGTACGCACGGTGCAACTGGGAACGGAGGAGGGCATCGAGCTTCTGTACAAAATGTTCAACCCGGGAGAGCAGGGAAAGCCGATGCCGCTCTCGGGGGCGCTTTCATAGGCACGGTACAATGCACTGAGCATGGCACTCTTCGACCTCTTCGCTAAGAAACAATCGATGCCGGAAACGATGCCGGTGTTGCCTGATGAGATATACCGGACCGGTGTACTCGATTTACAGGACGTCATTGCGCCACACGCACTGCGCGTCAATCCGCGCGAGCTCGATTTGGGCGAAAAAATTGCGCGCACATTCTTCGTAATTTCGTATCCGCGCTTTCTCACGACGGGCTGGTTCGCGCCCATCATCAACATGGACAAGGTGATTGACGTTTCCATCCACATTCATCCGATGGATACGAACGAGATGCTCCGCAAGTTCCAGAAGAAAGTCGCTGAGGTGCAGAGCCAGATTACGATGCGTGAAGAGAAGGGAATGGTGCGCGACCCGATGCTGGATACCGCCTACGCTGACCTAGAACAATTGCGCGACTCCCTGCAACAGGCGCAGGAGCGCATCTTCGAGGTGGGACTCTACATGACCATTTATGGTTCGACCAAAGAAGAGCTCGACAAGACGGAGAGCGAGGTGCGCTCCATTCTCGAGAGCCGCCTCGTCTATATTCGCCCAGCACTCTTTCAGCAAGAGCAGGGCTTCCGCTCTGCGTTACCGTTGGCTGAAGACCAGCTCAACGTGCACACGAAGTTGAATTCTGCACCGCTCTCGTCCATATTCCCGTTCATCTCGTTCGACCTCACCTCGGATCGCGGCATTCTCTACGGCATCAACCGTCACAACTCATCGCTCGTGCTCTTTGACCGCTTCTCGCTTGAAAACTACAACTCTGTGACGTTTGCAAAATCCGGCGCCGGAAAAAGCTACACCACCAAGCTCGAAATATTGCGCTCGCTCATGTTCGATGCAGAGGTCATCGTCATCGACCCAGAGCGCGAGTACGAGTTTCTCGCGGAAACGGTTGGCGGACGTTATTTTAATATCTCGCTCTCCTCCGAGCACCACATTAATCCGTTCGACCTGCCAATCCCACGCGAAGACGAAAACCCAGGCGATGTGTTGCGCAACAACATCATCACGCTCGTCGGTCTCTTCCGCATCATGCTCGGCGGTCTCACCCCAGAAGAGGACGCGGTCATCGACAAGGCAATAACCGAGACGTACGCGCTCAAAGACATCAGTGCTGATGTGAACTTCGCCGCTGTCGAACCCCCGCTGTTGTCCGACTTCGAGCTCGTGCTCTCGGGCATGGAAGGCTCTGAATCGCTCGTTGCGCGCCTCTCCAAATACACCAAGGGCACGTGGTCCGGCTTCATGAATCGTCCGACGAACGTGGACATGAATAAAAAGCTCGTCGTCTTTTCGGTGCGCGACATGGAAGACGACTTGAAGCCCGTCGCGATGTACATCATCACGCACCACATCTGGAACACCGTGCGAAAGGAATTGCGCAAACGCCTACTCATCATCGACGAGGCGTGGTGGATGATGCGCAGTGAAGATACGGCGTCCTTCCTCTTCGGCATCATCAAGCGCGGACGTAAATACTATTTGGGCGTTTCCACAATTACGCAGGACGTCTCGGACTTTTTGAACTCGCCCTACGGCGTGCCGATGATTACGAACTCCTCTATTCAGCTCTTGTTGCGCCAATCACCGACTTCCGTGGACTTGGTGCAGAAGACGTTCAAGCTTTCGGATGAAGAGAAATATCTCTTGCTTGAGTCCGATGTGGGGGAGGGCATATTCTTTGCGGGACTGAAGCACGTTGCCATAAAGGTAATCGCCTCGTACACGGAAGACCAGATTATCACCTCGGACCCGTCACAAATCCTCGCCATCAAAAAAGCTAAGCAGGACTTGGACCGCGCAAACGACGCCGAGGACACGGCCCGCGAAGCCGCGCGCGAATCGTCCGCGCCGGCGCAAACGTCGACGCAAGAGGCGGGCGCCATACTGGAGAGCGCTCGTCTCGAGGCGCCGGCGCGTCCTGTAGAGAGCGCACAGCCGCCAGCTAAGGCGCCGCAAGGCCTCGACGCTCCGTGACATGTGGTACCTCGTTTTCATCGCGTTGTTTTTCGCACTCCCCATTCACGCACAGGGGCTCTCTCCGTACTTCAACGAGCCGCTTAGTATCTCCGTTACGCCGGATTATCCAGCGCCAGGGCAGCCAGCACGCGCTACGGTAACGAGCCCGAACGTTGATTTCACCGACGCCGATATTAGCTGGAGTGTCGACGGAGAACCCGTACAAGACGGGGGAATTGAGTTCGACTTCGTGATGGGGCGCGCGGGCGTCGCGACACGCATTGCGGTATTCGTAGAGATTGGGGGAGAGTCCCTCACCTTTGAGCGAAGCATTGTTCCCGCGTCAGTGGACCTTGTCTGGGAGGCGACGAGTTACACGCCGAGTCTCTTTCGCGGAAAGCCGCTCCCCTCGCCAGGAACGTCGGTGCGCGTAGAGGCGCTTCCCGACCTTCGTCGCGGAACGACGCGCATTGCCCAAAACCAGCTCATCTATACGTGGTACAAAAACGGCGCCGTGCAAACAAGCGCCTCGGGACGCGGTCGCTCTTCAGCGGTGTTTCCGGCGCCGATTCTGTTCGGTTCCGAAACCATCGCCGTAGAAGTGGTCAGCCCCGACCGCACCACTGGTGCTACGGGAAGCGTCCGCGTAGCCACCATAGACCCGGTCATATCGCTCTACGAAAACCACCCCATCTTTGGTCTGCGCACCAATCGTGCGCTACGCGTTTCGGCCATGCCGGACATCGAGGTGACGGTAACGGCGCTTCCATACTACGCGCCGGATGTGCCGCAGAGCACCGCACTTGAGTACGCGTGGACCGTAAACGGCAGCTCGATAACCCCGGACCCGAACTTCCCAAACTCACTCACGCTGAACGCGCAGGACTCAAGTGGCAGTGCACGACTAATTCTTTCCTTGGGCCATACGAGTAACATTTTCTTGAGCGCGCGCAGCGAATGGCTCCTCACGCTCCAGAGCGGCCCCGATATCCGTGACCCATTCTTCACTCCGCCGGGCCTATGAACATGAATCCTGAACGCATCGTCCCTATTGCGCGCGGTATAACGATAGCTGTCGTCCTTTTGGCACTCGTTGGGCTCGTCGTGTGGTATGTCTACATCGGGAGCAGACAGCAAAACATCGAAGAAGTGTCCGTGGGCCGCGGCTTCGGCGGCGGCATCCCTACATTTGAGGCCCCAGGCGGGAGCACGTTCGGCAATCTGTTAGGTGCGCTCCCCGCGCAGGATGGCGAAACAGCGGATGCGCGCACGCGCCCTCGTCTCTCGCAAATCCACGCCGCCCCGGTTGCGGGCTTCCGCGTGAGCTCAACGACGGTGCAGTACATGGATCGCTCGGGGTATCTGTATACAGCGGATTTGGCGACGGAAATGGTCGTGCGCACGACGAACACACTTATCCCACGCGTCGCACAAGTCTGGCTCGACGATACGGGCATCGTGGGATTTGTGTACGACGAGGGCGGCGAACTGTCGGCCTTCGCCGGAACACTGGACACTTCAACCACAACGGGGGCACTCCCCACCATCATGACTCGCTCACTCGGAAATTCGGTGCTCGCCGCTGGAAACGTGGGGTCCGCACTTCTAACGCTCATCGAAGAGCCCTCTGGTGGCGCGAGCCTCATAGAAAGCGCATTTGATAGCACCGAGCCTCAGTTGCGCGCACGCTCGGCAATACGCAGTTGGGACATTGCTGCCGTAACCGGACGCGTGGCCCTCATAGAAAAATCAGGGAGCGGTATCCCAGCGTCTGCGTACGTCGTGGAAGACGGCGCTCTGCAGCCGTTCATACAAGACGTGCCGGGGCTTACGCTCGCACTGCGCCCGTCATCGGATACGTATTTGTACGGCGCGGATGCGGGAAGCGTAAGCCTGTTTGCGGTACACGGCACGACCACAAACGTTGTCCCCTTGCGAACTATTGCTGACAAATGTGCCTGGTCACCGATTGAAACCGAAAACCCACTCGCATACTGCGCGACGCCCACGGCACTCCAAACGAACACCTTTCTTGATAGTTGGTATCGCGGCGAACTTCTTACACGCGATGGCTGGTGGCGCGTGGATGCGACCGACGGAAGCGCACAACCAGTCTTCGCAGCGGACAGTGTCGAGATTACGTTCGACGTATACAATCCCCACGTTGACCCCTCCGGCACCTACATCGTGTTCCAAAACAAGTACGATGAGACCTTATGGGCATTGCGGATAACGGAATAGATATGGACGAGCGCAAGGAGACACGTTTTGCGTGGCAGCAGTTCGTTCCTTTGACAGGCGGACAGGGAGGCGGCGTTAACCTGGCACCATTTCTCACCCAAGCATTCTCGGGCACCGGCAACATGGTTGAGTTCTTTAACGCCGCGTTTCGTATGGCTATCGCCATTGGCGTTATTCTTGCCGTATTGCGTATCGTCTACGGTGGATTCGTTTACATGACGACTGATTTGTTCACCGCGAAAAATTCTGCGAAAGAAATTTTAAAGAATGCGGTTATGGGGCTGTTCCTCCTGCTTGCGATTTGGCTGATTCTGAACCAAATAAATCCAAATCTCTTGAATTTGGACTTGCTGCAAAGCCTCAACCAGGCACCATCGAACTGCGTGGACGCAACTGCCTGTTAGACAGCATCTGCCGCGTATCGAATGACCACGCGCCTGCTGCGCCCCTCGCCCTGAGACTCAGTCTTCACATTTGGTTCGTTCTGGAGTGTCGTGTGCACGATGAGGCGCTCGTACGCGCTCATGGGCGTCAATTCGACGTCATACTGAAACGAACGGGCACGCTCCGCCATCATCATTGCTTTCGTCTGGATGTCTTTAATCTGCTTCGTGCGGTAGTCGTTCACATCTACCGTGAAGTGTGGGCCTTCGGTGTCCCCGCCTTCAGGCTTCACGCCCTTCTCGAGCATCTTCTTTACGAGGTGGTCTATGGAGTGCAAGACATCACCGTGGGTACCGATGAGTTCCTTGCCGTTTACCGTCTTGATGGAGAGCATCGTCTGCCCTGCGAGAGATTGCTCCTCAATGCCATCAAACGCAATGCCCATTGAAGTGAGGAGGGAGCGGAGCGTTTCAATCGGCGTCATTCGCTTTATGTACCACGTATACCCAACGATATCAATCAATCCGTCGCAGCACGCCCCATTGCACGCTTCGTGTGAATGTCTTGCACGACCATAAACAGGTTGCTCGCTACGAAATAGAGCGCGACCGCGGCCGAAGCAACGTAGGCAAAGAACCCGAGAAGCACCGGAAGGACGTAGCGCATCTGGAGATCCATGTTGTAGGCGAGATCAGCCGAAAAGGATGGCTCTTTCGGGCGCTCTTTACGAGGCCCCATGGAGATTTGTGCGTAGAGGAGCTGAGTTGCTCCGGCGAGAAGGGCGAGCAGGATGCTCCGGCCGCCCATGTCCACGATACCGAGAAACTCCATACGAATTATTTCGGGAGATGCGATAAAGGAATACAGGTAGTTCGCGTCCACTGACGGCAGCCCGCCCTTCCAAAAAACCCAGTACAACCCGATAAGGAGGGGAATTTGCACAAGAAGCATGAGGAAGCTTGAGAATGGCTTCACCCCTTTCTCCTTATAGAGCGCAAAGAGTGCGCGAGCCTGTTCCTCTCGATTGTCTTTGTATTTTTCCTTGAGCACCTCAACTTCTGGCGCCATGTCGCGCATTGCCAGCTGTGTCTTCAGTGCTTGGCGGGCAAGTGGGTAGAGGAGAATGCGGACGATAAGGGTGAGCGCTATGACCGCAAGCCCCACGTCGTGCCACGGCATGGTGTCAACCAAAAAAATAAGCCCGTTATAGAGCGGGGTATACACAACGGTATTGAATGCGGCGGATATCATGGCGGGTATTGTAGCGCGTGGGAGGCTAGTACCCTAACCGTTTCGTGAAGGCGGCGACCTCGGCGAGCAGGGCCGTATACGGTGTGCCGACCGTGGACTTGGTTACGCGCACAACCCACGTGCCGCCCCCCACCTTCAGGTCCCTAAACATGGCTTTACAGAGCCGTTTTTCACGATTTCGGTCTACCGCCCGAGGAAACGTCTTTTTAGGTGCACTCACGTGGAGTACACACGCCCCGCTTTGTGCGTGCGTCAGAAAATAGTGCTTACCGGCGAGCCGGTCCTTCATTACAGTGCAAGGCGAGCACGGCCTTTGCGGCGACGGCGCTGAATCACGCGGCGTCCTGCGGGAGTAGCCAATCGAGCGCGGTACCCGTGGGTACGGGCGCGCTTGCGCTTCTTAGGCTGGTAGGTTCGCTTCATGGCGCCGAGTATGCATCGAAAGGGGATTTAACGCAAGATGCCTCGAGAACTTGTCCACAGGTTATCCCCGATTTGTACACACCCCCCTCGGCAGAACGCGAAATTTTGCAATCAGTTCTAACAGCGTATACTTTCCCCACGTGCGCCTATGATGTCTAACAAAGAACTATGGCAGAACGCATTGGTACAGATAGAACTTGCGACATCAGAAGCTAGTTTTCGCACCTGGTTTCGTGGCACCGACATCGTAAGCCGAGAGGGAGGCACGGTCCACGTCGCCGTCCCGTCGAAAATCGTCAAAGAATGGCTCATCGACAAGCACAACAAGCTCATTCTCGGTATTCTCCGCGGACTTGATAACTCCATCAGAAGCATTGACTACTCGGTCCATCGCACCCCTACCGCGATTGAGCGCAAAAGCGACAAATCTCCCGCTCCACAAAACGCCTCGCTGGACTTGCAGTCACTCTATATAGACAAGCGCGACAACCTGAATCCGCGCTATACATTTGAGACGTTTGTTGTGGGGCCTTTCAATCAGCTCGCTCACGCTGCCGCGAAGGCGGTCTTGGATAGGCCGGGTCTCGCATACAACCCCCTCTTCATCTACGGCTCCACCGGACACGGCAAAACACATCTCATTCAGGCGGTCGGGAACTATTTCAAGCGCAATCACGCGAACAAGAAGGTATTCTACGTTACGTCAGAGCGCTTTACGACCGACTACATCAATGCCGTGCGCGCGGGTCGCGCAAATAGTTTCAAGGACCAGTACCGACAGTACGATGTTCTCGTGATGGACGACATCCAGTTCATCGCGGATAGGGAAAAGACACAGGAAGAATTGTTCCACCTGTTTAACGCACTCTATGACAACAACAAACAGATAGTGTTTTCGTCAGATAAACATCCGTCCCTGCTTGCGGGCTTCGAAGACAGACTCAAGGGCCGCTTTAGTGCCGGCATGATAGCCGAGATTCCCGAGCCGGATACTGAATCGCGCCTCGCCATCATTCGAACGAAAGTAGAACAGCTCGGGTTTAATCTCCCCGACGACATTGTGAGCTTCCTCGCCGAAAACGTGCGCGGTAACATCCGCGAGCTCGAAGGTATCCTCAATATGATTGTCTGTCGCTCCCAACTCAAGGGGAAGACCATTACGCAGGCGGACGTGCGCTCCCTCATCAAGCACAATGTGCGGCCGAATAAGGGCATTTCTGTTGAGGAAGTAGTGCGTCGCGTCTCGCAGTACTACGAGGTAGCGGAGAAGAGCATCTATGAGAAGACGCGCAAGAAGGAGGTGGTGAAGCCTCGGCAGATCATCATGTATATCTTGCGTGAGGAGTTTAATGTCTCGTATCCGTCGATTGGGGACAAGTTGGGTGGCCGCGATCATACGACTGTCATCCACTCATGCGAAAAAATAAAAGAAGAAATGAAGCGGAGTCCGTCGCTCGAACAAGAGGTTGAACATGTGCGCACATTAGTGCACGCATAACGCGTGGATAACGTATGGATACCGCTGTCACACCACTGGGGATAGTCGCGGGGAAAACACCACTCACCAGTTTTCCCCTCGTTTCATCGTTCGCTTTCCCATCAGTTATCCCCGCGCATGAGGCGCACAAAACCCACTCAATAAGCCACCGCGTGCGTTTGTGCACATATTCACAGGGCTAATAGTAGTAGTAAGTACGTATATAAAAATTATTAATACAGATACCGATATGCAGCTCACGACCGCACGAGAAACACTTTTAAACGCAGTACTTATTGCAGAGAGAGTTGTTGGAAAAAAAGAATCCCTACCAGTACTCTCATGCATTCTTATTGAGGTTGGGAAGGAGTGTGTCATTCGCTCCACAAATCTTGAGGCTGCTGTAGAAATACGCGTGCCGGCGGATATAACAAAGCAGGGAACGCTGGCCGTTCCGGTGTCTGTATTTGTGCAGACTATCCGGAGTGTGAGTGGAGATAAAATTACCATCAAGGAAGAGTCGGGAAATGTACTTGTTGAAACAAAAGGAAGTAAGACACTCATTAAAACGGTCCCGCACGATGAATTTCCGCACGTCACGGGGAAATCCTCAGGGGACGGTGTCGTCGTTGAACGTAGCCGCCTTATCGAGGCATTCAAGGCTGTCTCCTACGCGGCCTCACCGTCGATGATTCGTCCTGAATTAGGAAGTGTGTCGCTGCGAATAGAAGATGGTGCACTTATTTCTGTAGCAACCGATTCGTTTCGCCTTGCTGAAAAGACGCAACCACAAGGTGTGCGCGGCGAGTGTGACATCCTCGTTCCTCTGAAGCATGTTCAGGAACTTTCACATATTCTCGACAAGATGGGCGACGAGAGTGTGACGTTCTTTGCGGATGACTCACAGCTGACAGTCAAAGGTGATGGTATGGAGTATGTCTCACGCCTCGTAGATGCAACCTTCCCGAACTATCGCGAGATTATCCCTAAGAAATTCACCTCTGAGGCGACGGTTCTCAAGAACGATCTCATCGAGACGCTGCGTAAGGCTCGTATATTTTCCGGAACCGAACAGCGGGTGGGGCTCCATGTGTATCCTAAGAAGAAAGTCTTCGACATTACGGCCCAGAGCGCATCTATTGGCGAAATGTCAGATTCGGTAGAGTCTGCGCTCAGTGGAGAGGACATCGACATCAACTTCCATGTTGGCTACCTCTCCGATGCACTGCCTATCATTCAGTCTGACTCCGTTGTTCTGGGATTTTCGGGGGCCGGGAGGCCACTGGTGATGCGGGGCGCATCGGATTCCAGCTTCACGTACCTCGTGATGCCTCTCAATCGTTAGAACGGGCGCCGCTTACTGAACGGTGAACGTAACCGAGCTTTCACGCTTGCCGAGCGGTCCTTCTGCCACAGCCTTCATGGTCGCGGCACCCGCAGTATCAATTTTGAATGGCAGAGTGAAGGGCGGCGCGCTTGCGACACCAATTTGCTCACTGTTCACGTAGTACGTAACTGACGCGATGGGGAACGTGTCGAGGTATTCGATGGATGCAACCGCCTCTGTGCCTTTAGTGAGCGCGAGCCCTTGATACGGAAACGCAATAAGGAAGTCGAAGACCGTAAACTGCTGTGTTGTTGATGTGGAGACCATCGCGGCGCCTGCCCAGAGCGCAACGGGAAGCTCCCAGTTTCGATACTGTGAATCGTTCCATGGATCCAGTGGGCGACCTGTGCGCGGTGCCCCCTTGTTCACCCAGTGGAGAATTTCATGCACTCCTTCTGATGGGTTGGTGTTCCAGTTGCCACGCAAAACGGGCGGGAGCGAATCGAGCTCAGGCTCGGGAGCGGGGCTAGGAAACTGGCGCGGTGGGTATTTCTCAAACGCATAGCGCATGAACTCGTTCCACATTGGGGCAACGATGAAGCCGGCCACCTTCTTCTGCATGGGTCGATTGTCGTTGTTGCCTGCCCACGCGCCGGCAACGATTTCCGTCGTGTACCCCATAATCCACGCGTCGCGATAGTCGTTGGTGGTACCCGTTTTCGCAGCCACTTGATAGCCGGGGAAGTAGAGGGCGGAATCAGAACCAAAGCTCGGCGCGCGCGCGACGTTATCCGAGAGCACGTCGCCGGTGAGGCGCGCAATCTGCGAGTCCATGACGCGCTCGGCTTTCTCTTCGTATGCTTCGAGCACGTTGCCGCTCGCATCACGCACCTCGAGAATGGCAACCGGTGGACGCTTCAGTCCGTCGTTTGCAAAGACCGCATAGGCACCCGTCATTTCAAGAAGGGACACCTCACCGCCACCAAGCACGAGCGTGAGTCCGTAGCGGTCGCGATTTAGTAGCGTGGTAATGCCGAGGCGTCGCGCCATTTCTAGCGCGGAATCAACGCCGACAAGATACAGGGTTTTCACCGCGACGACGTTTACTGACTGCGCGAGCGCGCTTCGCAGGGACATCGGTCCTTGGAATTTGCCGTCGTAATTAACGGGCGCGTAACAGTCGTTGTAGGTGCGTAAATCATCGGGGCCGCAGTGGGCCGTGAACTGTGTCTGGAGATCAAACAACACTGTTTCCGGTGTATAGCCCTTTTCGAATGCCGCAGCGTACACAAACGGCTTGAACGACGAGCCTGGCTGGCGGTGAGTAAGCGCAACGTTGACCTTGCCATCTATGTTGTCGTCGAAGTATCCGCGAGAGCCGACCATGGTCAGTATCTGGCCGGTCTTCGGGTCCATCGCAACGAGACCTGCGTTTTCCGCGTCATGGTTTTCGGAGTTCTCGAGCGCGCGTGTGGCGACGATTTCCTCCGCCTTCTTCTGTAGATCATAGTCGAGAGTGGTAATGACGCGTAAGCCGCCCTGTGAGACTGCGTCGGCACCGTATTTCGATTCGAGGTATTCACGCACGTAGAAGACAAAGTGCGGGGCCTTAATACCTGAAGATGCCGTTTCTTTAAATACGACGACTTCGGCGAGGGCGGTGTCATGCTCTTCTTGAGAAATAAATCCGGCGGAGAGCATGCGATCCAACACGAGATTCTTGCGCTCCTCAAGGAGGTGCTTATTGTTGCCGTAAGGCGAGTAGCGCGTGGGCGCTTGTGGCAGGGCAGCAAGATACGACGCCTCCGCGAGCGTTACTTCGCTCGCCTTCTTTCCAAAGAAGTAGTTCGACGCTTCTTCAACGCCAAAAATGGTTCCGCCGTACGACGTTTCGTTGAGGTAGATTTCGATAATCTGGTCTTTGGTGAGCTGGCGCTCGAGCTTGAGCGCGAGAATGATTTCCTTCGCCTTGCGGATGATGGTCTTGTCCTGCGTAAGAAGTGTATTCTTCACGACCTGTTGCGTGATGGTCGAGCCGCCCTGCCCGGAAAAGCCCTCACGCAATCCGAGGTTCACCAAGACAGCACGAAGGAACGCCTTTGGCCGGAAGCCGTTGTGGGAATAAAATTCGGTGTCTTCAATTGCGATTGAGGCGTTTCGAATGAACGGGGAGATTTCAGAGAGAGGCACTTCCGTGCGACGCATCGTCCCGTGGACGTCGAACAGAAGCACGTCGCCGGTGCGGTCAAATATTTTTGTGGATTCTGCTACACGACGAAACTCAAAGCCGTCGACGGACGGGAACGAAACCACGAGCGTCCATGCTGTAAACGCCCCGACAAAGGCGAGGCCGAGGAATACGACACCCAAGAGCGAGTGGCGCATTAAAGAGGAGCGGCGACGTCTCTGAGCGTTCATATCGAGGTTTCCGGTCATTCTAACGCGGTAGCCGCGCGTGCGCTAAGTGAGTTAGCCCCACCGCAATCGCATCCACTTCGTCATCGCGCATATCTTTAGTTGCAATGCCCGTGAGGAGCCCGACCATACGCTCGACCGCCTGTTTGTCCGAGCGACCCCAGCCAGCCGTTGCCGACTTCACTTGCCCCGGCGTGTACTCAAATATCGCGAGTTTGCGTGCAGCGGCGCAGTGAATAAGCGCGCCACGCGCCTCAGCGACCTGCATCGCGGTTTTCTGGTTCGAGTTGAAATAGAGGCGTTCGAGGGCCATGGCGTAGGGGGAGTGTTCGACAATAAGTGATTCGCACACAGAAACGACCTGAACGAGGCGCTCGGGAAACGAGAGCGCCCCGTCGGTTTCGACGCACGTAGAGTATATGACGCGCTCGCGGCCCTCGACTTTCTCAAGTATCGCGAGGCCGCAGCGGCCGAACCCAGGGTCAACGCCCAAGACCTTCATGCGGGCATCGTAGCACTAAGAGGCGTTTGCGTACGCTTCCTGTACGTCGTCGTGAGCATCAAGCGCCTCCATAATAGAAATGAGCGCTGCTTCGTCTTCGGGCGAGAGGTCCACAGTTGTTTTTGGTGTGTAGCCCTCAAACGTGGCATCAAATGCCCACAGCGCCGAGCCGGGAGTGGCGAGCGAGAGCCCATGTTTTGAGAGAAGGTGTTTAATTTCCTGCGCCGTTCGGTTGCGGCTGTCGGTAAGCGTACTAATGACGATGGCGCACCCGCCCGGGCCGTATGTCTCGTAGGTAATGGCCTCCATGCTCCCTGCCTCCGCCGAGGCGCCCTTCGCGAGCGCGCGCTCTATGGCGTCCTTCGGCATATTCTCCTTACGTGCCGTCTCTACGATAGCGCGCACGTTCGCCGCATTGCTGTCCCCGTTCGCTTTTTTGCTCTCGACGGTGATGCGTCGCGAGAGCTTGCCCCAGAGGTTCGACTTTGCGGCATCGTTCGCGCCTTTCTGTCGCTTGATCTGAGACCATTTATTGTGTCCTCCCATGCGCGCCACTATACACACCCC
>JAKFXQ010000043.1 GCA_021731295.1 Patescibacteria group bacterium | reverse complement strand
CCGACGAGCGCGGGTACAGGACTGCCATCAAATCGTCAGGTAGCTTGATGGATTCGAAAGTAGAAACGAGCACGTATTCTTGCGGCAACAGCTCGAACGTCTGTCCCTGTTCCAATTCGATGATATCGAAATACTCTGGGCCATGGTCCTTCAGCGGGTCGATGGTGAACGCTTCGCGGCCCCGCGCAGAGAGCTTCCACTGCTTCGGAATGAGGAAGGTGTACCCCAAGCGCAAATCAATAGCGTGCGCCTGCAGCTGGAATATGTCGAGCCCTGGGGTGAACGCGAGATTCCCTTTCTTAATGCGCGATACGATTTCGTCACGAGTGAGGACAGCCATAGATTCAGAGTACTATAGCAAGTCCCTTGATGGCCTCGTGTGGTTGGTATTGTGACGCGAACGAGCCAGCAATCGCTTCCACAAGTTTCTTATCTTTCTTCTCCGCTCGGTCATATGTTTTTCGTGGCAACGTGAGGTGCACGGGCTTGTGCTTCGTCGGGCGCTTTATCATTTCCTTTACCGCACTGTACTGATTGTCATAGACATGCGCGTTAGAAATTGAATGGCTGTAGATTCCGGGTTTTACTCCCAGCTTCTGTGCGAGTATCGTCTGCAAAAGCGCGAAGCCGGCGACGTCGGCAGGAAAACCGAGCACCATGTCGTTCGAACGCACGATGTTATGCAAGTGCAGACGATCCCCAATGATGTTCACCGTAAATGAATAGGGACACGGCACGTTTTTTCGTGTCGTACCTCCTAAACCGTCACTCGAAGGGTCCCACGTAACAATGACGCCGTGACGGGATGTCTTATCTTCTTGGAGATGCTTTACCAAGTGCCCCAGTTGGTCACGACCAAAATGTTTTCGCCAGCGATAGCCGTAGGCAACGGTAACCGTATCCGCTGGATTCGTAAACGCGTCCCATATCTTTGTATAGTCGCGCAAAAAGTCTGCCGGTTTCCTCGCGCCGGAAATAAACCATATCTGTTCTGCGACAAACATTTTGACCGGAATTTTACGAAGCGAAAGAATGGGAAATCCATGCCGTTCAATGTCATGTGAAAAATGGAGTCCCGGTACCGCGCGTACTTCGTGTCCGGTTCGCTTGTTCACCTCGCGCACCCCACGCTTCATGATGGTCGCTAGCATCTCTTTGTATGTCTCATCGAAGCGGGCCATTGGCGCGATTATAGCCCCCATGGGCGCGTGGTATATAGTGTGTACGTACAAACGTAGCACCACACAATGAATTACCCGTATCTGCCAGACGGTCGCACCATTCTCTATGTCCCCGCGGATAACGCTTTCATGCAGGAAGGACGTGCGTACGCGCTTGCGCATTCATTGGACGACGCTGTCAAGACCGGTTCCGTCATCGTGAAGGACGGTGTGATAATCGGGCGCGGTGCTAACGGGAGTGACTACCATAAAACAAACGTGTGTGAGCGGGTGAAGCAGAAAATGCCGACCGGACAGGGATACGAATTATGCGAGGGCTGCCATCCGAAAAATCATAGTGAGCCGCGCGCGGTGAATGATGCGAAAACACAGGGACACGACACCTCTGGTGCGGACTTGTATCTCTTCGGACACTGGTGGTGCTGTGAACCATGCTGGAACGCCGTGATTGCCGGTGGTATCCAAAACGTGTATTTGATGCACGGAAGTGAGCGACTTTTCAATCGCGAACACCCTGACAATATCCTTGGAAAATGGTGACCACGCACCGTACGGCTCGTTTCTATTTCAAAAGCACGACCGCTAACACGGAGAGTGCGATGGCCGCCGCTTTTCGCACGTTCCAGTGCTCGCCGTAGTACCAGATTGAAAGCACTATCGGGATAAGAATGTAGGTAGAATTGATGGCATATGCAATGCCCATCGGGCCTGTTTGATACGCGTAGAGTATTGCGATGAATCCGAGAAATTGAAACACGCCCGCCAGAGTCCCGATGAATACGACGTCTCTCCATGAACCGGGCACGCCGGTACCATTGCCGCGCACGTGCATCGCACCTGTCCCGAGGATGGTGATGAAATAGGCTACTGCCGCGAAGGTGAAGACGTCGGCTCCTCTGTCCATCGCGAGCTTTGAAAGAATTGTCCCGCCGCCAATCATCGCGGTCGACAGAAGAAGGAAACGAATTCCCTTCCCCAAATTCTTCTGCCGAGAACTCTCCAGCTTATCTATGAGAAGGACCGGCACGGCAACCGCGAGGAAGAATCCTAGCCATTGCACAGTGGTCAGGCGCTCTCCGAGGAACGCAACCGCAAGTGTGAGCACTAATATCGGTCCTGTTACTTTATAGAGTGGAAAGAAGAGTGTCGCGTCTATGTTCGACAACGCCTCGGAGCGCGCGATGGAACCGAAGATATACATAAAGCCGTTCACAAACGCGAGCGCGAGAAGCGCCCAGCCGAACGGTTCATGAATGAACAGCATGCCGATGAGCGAGCATGCGAGAGACACAAGCGAGATGACCGTATTTAGCGCTGCGCTGCCGTGGGAGCGTTCTGCGCCCACTTTAAGCAGGAATGAAAACAGGCCCGCGAAAATCACGCTCGCAAGCGCGAAGGCGTAGGAGAGCGGGATGAAATCCATGCGCCGTAGTATACTCGTCCCCATGAAAGGTGTCCTATTGGATATCGAGGGCGGCGATGGCTCAGGGAAAGCAACGCAGGCTAAACTCCTGCACGAACGCCTCGAGAAAGACGGTCACACAGTAACGATGTTCTCATTCCCCCGCTACTACGATTCACGTCCAGGCAAACTCATCGGCGAACTCCTCTCCGGCAAGCACGGCGATTTCATGACCATCCCGCCGTACATTTCTGCCCTGCCGTACGCGATGGATCGTGCCGCCGCTAAAGACGCACTCCGTGAAGCGCTGGAGAAAGGCGTCGTCATTTGCGACCGCTACACGTCATCAAACCTCGCACATCAGAGTGCAAAATTACCCAAAGACGAACAGTCCGCGCTCGTTGATTTCATCGAAGGCCTTGAGTATGACGATCTCGGCGTGCCCCGCCCGGCGCTTGTTGTCTACCTTTCGGTCCCCACCGACATCTCGAGCGAGCTTATTACGAAGAAGGATGATCGCGCGTACACGGGTGGAGAGAAGCGCGACCAAGCTGAACGCAACATTGCGCACCAAGACCGCACACGTGCGGCGTATCTTAAGTTGGCAGAGGAGAAAGGCTGGCGCATCATCGAATGCGTGAAGGACAAAGAGTTGCGCTCAATCGAAGACATTCATGAAGAGCTGTACGCATTAGTAAGTAAGGCGCTCAACTAACTATGGATTTCAACGAGTACGAAGAAAAAGCAAAGAGCACTGCCACGTATGACGGTAAAAACGCTGAATACGTGCTCATGTATTTGACGATTGGCATCGCCGGGGAAAGCGGTGAAATCGCGGAGAAGGTAAAGAAGATTATGCGCAATCACGATGGTGTGATAACCGATGAACAGCGCGAGGCGCTGAAGCACGAGGTCGGCGACGTACTCTGGTATCTCTCTCAATTCTCTCGCGCGCTTGGGTTCTCCTTTGCAGACGCAGCCGAGGCAAATCTCAAAAAATTGGAAGATAGGCGGGCACGCGGCGTCATAAAATCATCCGGCGATAACCGCTAAAGAGGAAGGGCCTGCGCATGGCAGGCCCCGCCAACGTCCCCTAGAGGACTGCTGACCGTGCGACCGGGAACACTAGTGTTCCCTTCGTCGGGTCAGATATATCGATGCGCTCTGCGTGCACATACGCCTCGCCACCATGCATCTTGAGGTGGATGAGTACTTTCTCCCACGCATCACACAGCCGCTGCAGCGTTTGCGGTTCGAGCTTATCTCGGAGCGATTCGGCAATGAGGCTCTTGTCGAGTTCTGCGGGGAATATCATGTCTCCACCGCCACCCATCTGGACGCATCGCCGTACCGATACCATCTCGTCTTCATCGAGCGCCATGATGACGCAGGTCATCTTGCGCTCGCATACGTCGTTCTGCATTGTGTACCCCTACGTAACTCCGGCACCTGTGCCGATTCACACCTTACCATGTAGGCACGGGCGTGTTGCGCTGCATTCTGTGCATTGCCGCTCTCCGCGGGTCTGTTACCCTTGAGACATGATCTGACAGACTGACATTCCTTTATCCGTAAACGCACCACTATGAATCACTACCCCTATCTCAAGAAACAAGATGCGCAGGTCTTCAAGGCAATCGTCGGCGAAGACACCCGACAAGCAGAAGGCTTAGAACTCATTCCATCGGAAAACTACGTCTCGCGTGCAGTCAAAGAAGCGAACGCCTCGTCACTCACCAATAAGTACTCCGAAGGCTATCCGGGCAAGCGCTACTACGGCGGCCAACATTTCACTGACATCGTGGAAAATATCGCGCGCGAGCGTGCGAAGAAACTATTTAAAGCACAGTTCGCCAACGTTCAGCCACATGCAGGCGCGCCCGCAAACGTAGCGATGTACATGGCGCTACTTGAGCCCGGCGACACTATCCTCGGCATGGACCTCTCACACGGCGGCCACCTTACGCACGGACATCCCGTCACGTATCTCACAAAGATTTTTAGATTCGTCCGCTATAAGATGAAGAATCCAGAAACGGGTGAAATAGATTATGACGAGATGCGCGCGGTGGCGAAGCGCGAGAAGCCAAAGATTCTTCTTGCTGGATACAGCGCGTATCCACGCGAGCTCGACTACAAAACAATGAGCGCCATCGCACGCGAGGTAGGTGCCATTGCGGTTATGGATGCCGCGCATATTGCTGGTCTTATTGCCGGTCGCGCGGTCAAAAACCCATTCGACTACGGATTTGACGTCATGACCACAACGACACACAAGACACTTCGCGGACCGCGCGGCGGCATGATACTCACGCGCGACAACGAAGACATCGCAAAGAAAATAGATAAGGCGGTCTTCCCTGGTTTCCAGGGCGGGCCCATCATGAACACCATCGCCGCGAAAGCCGTCTGTTTCGGAGAAGCGCTCTCGCCGAAATTCCGGACATACGCGAAGCAGGTGCTGAAGAACGCGAAAGCGATGGAGAAAGTCTTTGCGAAGGAGGGCGTTCGCATGCTCACGGGCGGCACCTCAAACCACCTCATCCTTGCCGACGTCTGGGGCTCACTCGGCGTCTCCGGTCATGACGCCGAAACGGTCTTGGACGAAGTCGGCATCACGCTCAATAAAAACTCCATAGCGGATGATACACGTAAGCCGATGGACCCTTCCGGTATTCGCTTCGGCACCCCTGCAATAACCACGCGTGGCTTTGGAGAAAAGGAATGCGCGCGTGTTGCGGAACTCATGGTGGACACATTAAAAAACCGTACGAACAAAAAACGACTAAAAGAAGTCCGCGCCGAGATAAAGCGCATGTGCGGCAAGCGTCCCATTCCAGAACGACTGGTCTAGCCTCATGGAGCGCGAGCCACTGAAGCACGGCAGTAAAGGAGGACGATTCCGCGAAGTCTATGTTGTCGGACCTGAGGGGAAACACATTGCGAAACTTCCGCGTCCCATCATCCACAAAAAATATCCGTTTGGGACGGTGCCCATGCCTGGGCCCGCTTACACGCTCCTGAAATTCGGCAATACGAACATCAACAAGGTCGAGTTCGAAAATTACAAAGCATTGCCGAACTCCGTGCGCGATGTCTATACGCCAAAGTGCCGCCTCATCAAGGGCGTTCTCATTGAGGAACGCGTGTTCGACGGCGACGGTACGCCCTCTCGTTCGATAGACGAACACATCGCCGCCGGCGAAACACTAGACAATGAGCACTTCTGGAAAGAAGTGGACACGCTCCGAGAAACACTCCTCGCAGACAAAGCGTATCTCCTCGGCGTCTTTTATGGAGGCTCAAACATCATGGTACAGAAAATCTCGCCAGAGGTATGGAAGCCCGTCATGGTTGACTTCAAGCGCCTTGGCAGACGCTCCTACCCATTCCAGCCACACCTGTGGTCTGACGCGAATCTGGAGAAGAAGTTCCTGCGTCAGTTCGAGCGCTTCGAACGTGCGCACCGACCAAAGAGCCTGGCGGAGACGCCGCATGTGAGTAACGAGCCAGAGCCGGTATAATGCCCCGATGCTGCCAATCGAGCTCGACACACTTGTTTCAATCGCCGGCTACCCCGGCATTTTTGCTATCATATTCGCGGAATCAGGTCTCATCTTCGCTTTTTTCTTGCCTGGCGCTTCCCTCCTCTTCACGACAGGATTTCTCGCATCCCAAGGCATCCTCAACATCTGGATACTCATTCCACTGGTCGCCCTCGCCGCCACCTTGGGGGACAATGTCGGCTACTGGTTCGGCGCAAAAATCGGCGTGCACCTGTTCGACCGGCCAGACTCGCGCTTCTTTAAGAAGGCGTATCTCGATAAGACGCGGCGCTTCTATGCACGCTACGGTTCTCGCACTGTTCTCCTTGCGCGCTTTGTCCCGATTGTGCGCACATTCGCGCCGGTCTTGGCCGGAGTTGCAGGCATGCACTACCCCACGTTCATGCTCTACAACGTGATTGGCGCCATCCTCTGGGGCAGCGGCATTACCGCACTCGGCTACACCTTGGGCGCCGCGTTCCCTCAAACAGCGGACCATATCGAACTCATCGTCTTGGGTATCATCGTCATCACGCTCATCCCCTTAGTGCGCGAAATTCTGCGGACACGAGAAGCGTCTCTTCAGGTCCGCGGCGCGATATTCGATCTCGACGGCACACTCGCTGCGCCGTTTGCAGATGTCGGCGATGTAGCACGCGACCATCTGGTGACACTGTCACGCTTGATGCCCATTGCTATCGTCTCTGGCGCCACGTTTGAACGCATCGAGCGCACCGTACTCAAGCGCATTCCGGAAGAGCGCTACGATGCAATTACAGTGCTGTCGGAGAATGGCGGTGAAGCCTACGTGTGGGAAGGTAGCTGGCGTAAACGATTTGCAGAGTCAATTGACGATACGGAATTTGCCACTATCACCGCAGCGATAGAATCTGTATCGCCGCAATTTCCTGAATTCACGCGCCCAGCGCAGGGCGAACGCATCATTCGACGCAACGCGTTCATCGCGTATGCGGTCCTCGGTACGGACGCGCCGCGCGCCGAAAAAGACGCATGGGACCCGACGGGCCTGAAGCGCGGCGATTTCATCAAGTCACTCAAAAAAGTGCTCCCCGGCTATGACATTTTCCTCGGCGGCATGACCACCATAGACATCATGCGCAAAGGCGTGAACAAGGCGCACGGCGTCCGCTGGCTTCTTGAGCACTGGAAACTGCGGGCCGCAGATGTACTCTTCGTCGGCGACGCACTCTACGAAGGTGGCAATGACTTCCCCGTAATCTCAACTGGTGTGGAGACGCGGCAAGTGCAATCTCCACAGGAAACCGTAGAGTTAATTGACAAGCTCATCAAGGAATCTGATAGTAACGCCAGCCGGATTTGACCGGAGCATGGAGGAAGCAATGGGGCTATCTTAGATTTCCCCGACGAGGTGATGGACAAGGTCCTCCGAGACCGTATCTGTCATCTCTACTACCGCGGCTGCATCACCAGAGACATGGGACAGTTGCACGATGAGTTGCAACGCATCGTATTTGAACGGATGCGCCCCGGACCGACGCTCCCTGAGCTCGCATGGTATGGGACTGTCGTCGTGATGGCATGGGATCTCTCATTCGATCACGCGCGACTCGAACGCTCCCCGATAGCGTTCTACACTGAGTTCCGGGAGATGCTGAAGACCTACGTGGAGGCCGCCTAGTGCGGCCTTCTCGCTTGCTATACCCTAGAGAAGGCGGCTATGCATATCTCACGGGGTATACTTTCCCGCATGGGACTGAAGGATGATCTTTCTCACCTCCTCGACGGAGACGTACACGACGATGCAGAAACGCTACAAAAATGCAGTCGTGATACGAGTATCTTCGAGCGACGTCCGTCGCTCGTTGTCGAACCTCGCTCCGAGGCTGACCTCGAGAAACTCGTGCGGTACGTTCACGATGCGCGCGTACGTGGTGAGAAACTCTCCTTGACCGGTCGCTCCGCCGGTACTGACATGTCCGGCGGCTCGCTCACGGACTCAATAGTTGTCTCCTTCACCAAGTACCTCAATCGCATGGTTGAAATCGGTGACGATTACGCGATTGCCGAGCCCGGCATGTACTATCGCGATTTCGAGCGTCAGACGATGGAGAAAAACGGCAAACTCCTTCCCTCCTATCCAGCATCTCGCGAACTCTGCGCCATTGGCGGAATTGTTTCCAATAATTCTGGCGGTGAACTCACCCTACGATACGGAAAAACCGCGCAGTATGTGCAGGAGCTGGAAGTGGTCCTTTCTGATGGCTCGCATGCTGTGTTCCATCCGCTGCATGGCGCCGAGCTAAATGTGAAGCTGCATGAGAGTACCTTCGAAGGCGAGATATATCGTCGCGTCCACGATCTCCTGGAAAAAAATCATGAAGAGATTGAAGCGGCTCGCCCGAAAGTCAGCAAGAATTCAGCTGGGTACGCGCTCTGGGATGTCATGAACCATGACACCGGCACCTTCGATTTGACCAAGCTCATCGTCGGCTCGCAAGGCACGCTTGCCATGGTGACAAACGCGAAACTCGGCATCGTGCGCAGGAAGACGGAAAAGGCCATGCTTGTCGTCTTCCTCTCTGATTTGAAAGACCTCGCGACCATAGTGGATAAAGTGCTCGCGCATGACCCCGAGTCATTCGAATCCTACGACGACCACACGTTCAAGCTCGCGGTGAAGTTCCTGCCGCAATTTATGAAGCAGATGGGGCTTGTGGAGGCCATGCGTCTCGGTCTCTCGTTCATACCAGAGCTCGGTATGGTTCTAACTGGTGGCGTACCAAAACTAGTCCTCATGGCGGAGTTTGCAGAAGACACTATTGAACAAGCGCGCGTGAAGGCGGAGAAGGCGCAAACAGCACTTGCGGACCTGCACTTGCCTACGAAGATTGCACTTGGAGAAGCGTCCACAAAAAAATACTGGAAAATTCGCCGTGAGAGCTTTGCGCTGTTGCGTAAGAGTCTGCACGGCTTCCACGCTTCCCCGTTCATTGACGACTTCGTTGTTGAACCAAAGACGTATGCTGCGTTTCTGCCGGAATTGAATGCCCTCCTCGGTAAGTACGATCTTATTTACACAATTGCGGGACATATCGGCAACGGTAATTTCCATATCATTCCATTGATGAATCTTGCAGACCAGAAATCGCGCGACACTATTCTTGAACTTGCCCCACAGGTCTACAAACTCGTCGGAAAATATGGGGGTTCGACGACGGGAGAACACAACGACGGCCTCATGCGCACTCCGTATTTGAATGCGATGTTTAGTCCACACATGCTCGCTTTGTTTGCTGAAACAAAACGCATTTTTGATCCCTTGAACATCTTTAATCCGGGCAAGAAAGTTCCGGTCCCCGGTGTCGGCGGCACGGAAAAAGAGATTCGCGAATATATGATAAAGACGAGCGTGTAATATCACCTCGAAACACTATCGCGCTGCAGAAGCTGCTTAGCTTCGGGAGCGCAGAATGAGTCCTGTCACAATGAGCAATCCAAAGAGCGCAACGGCCATCATCGGGAAGGTCACGTACCCGAACTCTATGAACGTTATTTGTGCACAGCTCGGTCCTGTTGCCGGACATGGCAACGTGCCTGCCGGCATCATCTGGAGTGCATGGTGATACAGTGCGAAGCCGAAGCCAACCACTGAAAGCACGATAGACGAGTCGATGACCGTCTCACGATACTTTTCGTTCCACAGTGCCATCGCGAAGAGGAAGACCTGTGGGTACAGGAAGATGCGCTGCCACCAACACAGTGGGCACGGCTCGAAACCAAGGACGTCCGAGTAGACGAGCGTCATCACTGCGCTCAACGTCGTAAGTATGAGCGCAAGCTTGAGACCGTATCGGCGCACGAGCGGCAAGACGTCGCCAGCGTTCGGCACCAGCTTCGGAAACCACCACATGGCGAACAGAACGATGCTCGCGAGCTGCATCGCGACAACGCCGAGTGCGAGAATGAAATTGAGGTCGGCGACGGACATAGTCACGCTACCTTATTCTGGCAACGCGCACTGTGTCTTTTCCGCAAGCGCTTCTGGAGTCTGGACACCCGTCAGGCGCGAACCATCGGCGAATTCCCACGTTGGGTACGATTCGATGTTCTTGTCGATACAAATCTGGGTGCGGTCGCGGCCGTTCGGCTGGGAGCATTCTGCGTACGGAAGCAGCCCCTCAGAATTACCGAATGTCTTCTTCTGCTCTTGGCAATGTGGGCACCAGAAGGCACCGTAGAAGACGGCGCCCTTTTCTCCTAGGCAGCGAGCGAGATCATCGTACTTGCCGGGAAGTGTCTTCATGTACCAGTTCATACCGATACCGCCGACGACGAGGACGCCAATAACGACCCAAAAGAGTGTGGACTTGTTCATGACCGAGAGTCTACCATTTAGGCGCGGCGCATGCTACAGTACTTGACGAAACATGCTGAATATCCTGAAATCACGATTTGCATACTACCTCGGCGACATCATTTACGGCGCCAATGATGGCATCATCACCACCTTCGCCGTCGTTTCCTCTGCCGCCGGTGCTGGCCTGGGTCCCATCGTGGTCATTGTTCTGGGCATCGCAAACCTCATAGCTGATGGCTTTTCCATGGGCGCTTCCCGATACTTGGCGCTCACCTCCGAGCAATCGCTCGAAGAGGCGACGCAGGAACGCGGCCGCTCTCCGTTCGCAGACGGTCTTGCGACTTTCGCCTCCTTCGTCCTCGTTGGCGCATTCCCACTCATTCCTTTTGTTTTTGCGGTGAACGCGGAGTCTGTGTTCACCATCTCCGCGCTCGCAACAGCAGTAACACTCTTCGCCGTCGGCGCGGCTCGGGCCATCGTGACAACGCGCGGCTTTTTCGTCTCCGGTATGGAGATGCTCATCGTTGGAGGTATTGCTGCGGCGCTTGCCTACGGTCTCGGTGCGTTCGTATCCAGCGCTCTCGGTGTTTCACTCTGACATTTAGAGCATCGGCACCCTTTCGGTTTGATGAACTCATCAAAGTACTCTTCCCCGTAGTCGTACGTTAGCTCCTCGCCTGCAGCAATGTCGCGACACGCGGAAATATGCACGCGGCTCTCGACCACTTCAGCTTCACAGTTCGGCTCGCATGAATGGTTTATATAGCGCGCAATGTTCGAGCGCGCAGAGCCGTCTATGGCCCACTGGTCGTTGAGCTCGAACAGATAACGCGTTGTCATTGCGTCAGCCTCGTCGTTCGTCACATGCTTGCCGGTGTACTCCACGATGAACTCTCCTTCTCGTATCGAACGCGCGGCGAAAAGACCGAGCCCCAAACCGGAGCCCGACTTCTTCACGCGGTACGCTACATCCTTCTTTTGTTCGCTCATGGTAATCGGCCCTACTGTACCTGTATGGCATACTATGCGCAATGGATTTCCTACTGGATTCCGGTGAATTGCCGATGCTCCTGTGGGTCGTTTTCTTTGCAGCCGCGGTGCTCTCTATCGGACTTGGCTCCGTCCTCTCCTTTCACTGGCTCCGCTACGCCATGAACCCCATCGCACCAATTGTTGCCGTCATCTCGTTCGCCGCGGTTGCGTTCGCGTGTCTTTCAGTCATGTTTGGTGTCGTGACTATAGCTGGGTAACTATGGATACGATTCACATCGAGGAGGGTGAACATATTATTCTCACGGTGCGCAAGCACTGGCTCATTCTTCTGCGAGACAGTCTTGGCACGCTCGTCGTGGCCGTGGCGCCGTTCGTACTCTTTGGCATGGTCTCGTTCGCGGGATTTGTGCCAGTCGTCGAACTCGCAAACCCTTACGTCGTGTTTGCGACAGCGCTCTGGATTCTCCTGATTTGGATGACACTCGCCATTATCTGGACCAACTATTACCTCGATATCTGGATTCTTACGGATAGGCGCATTTTTATCATCGAGCAAGTCGGGCTCTTCGATCGACGAGTTTCAACGTGGGGACTGGAGCGCATTCAACAAATCACGGTCGAGCATCAGAATGTTGTCGAGTTCATGTTCGGCTATGGCACCTTGACGGTGCAGACGGCGGGACTGAGCGATCATGACCTCTCCACGCCGGGCATTCCTCGTCCTGAACGAGTGCGGACAAAGATTCTCCACCAGATTGGCACCATCGGCCGACTGGAAGCGATGACAAAAAAGCAATCTGAGATGATTAAAACTATTAGCCACGAGGCGAAAGGCTACCTCGCGCGCGACGCCGCGGCACTCGCAGAAATTGTGGAACAACCTGAAGGCGTCCCTGCAAACGTAAAGAAGCTCGCAGGCTCTGCGCTCGGAGAAACGCGTCGTGGTGTCTCGGAGTTGATGGGTATTTTGTCAGGCGATGCTCAACAAGGAGAAATGACAATGGAGCGCATCCGCTTCGATCTCGTCGACACGGTACGCGATGCCGTCGAGCTCGCGCGACCACTCGCTGAAGCAAAAGGTCTTGCGCTCACGGTTCACGCACCATCATCACTCATGTTCGATGGAGACCCGGCGAAGCTGCGCGACGTCGTCATTAAGAATCTCATCGAGAACGCCATTCACTATACAGAGAAAGGTTCGGTGACGGTGAGCGTGTCAGCGCACGATGGCGCGCGAATCAGCATCGCGGACACCGGAATCGGTCTCTCTGAGGATGATCGCGTCAAGCTTTTCTCAGAAGGCGGGCGCGGGGAATCCGCACGCGCACTCAATCCGCATTCAACGGGTTTTGGACTTCATATCGCAAAATCCATTGTAGAAGCGCACGGCGGCCGCATTGCCGCACTATCCGATGGTCGCGGGAAAGGTTCGACCTTCGTCGTGGAACTCCCTACCCTCGCGTGATAGAGTGTCGCCATGGCAGATAAGAAGCTCCCTACGGAGCCGTACAAAGGCGTCCGCGATTTCTACCCGCAGGACCAGTTCATACAGAAGTACCTCTTTGAGACGATGGCGCGTCCAGTTGAACTCTTCGGCTACGAGGAGTACAACGCGAGTGTACTTGAGCCTGCCGAGATGTATCGAACCAAGACATCAGAGGAAATAGTGAACGAGCAGACCTATACGTTCACTGATCGCGGTGACCGAGAAGTTACCTTGCGCCCAGAAATGACGCCGACCGTCGCGCGTATGATTGCAGCCAAGAGGCGCGATTTGGCACTTCCCGTGCGTTGGTACTCCATTCAGAACTTCTTCCGTTATGAACGCCCTCAGCGCGGTCGCATTCGTGAATTCTGGCAGCTCAATGCCGATATCATCGGTCATCACGGACTGGAGTCAGACGCTGAAGTAATCGCGCTCGCGTACGCGATTCTGCGCGCCTTTGGCGCAGAAGAACGCGACTTTGAGATACGCGTCTCCGACCGTCGCCTCCTTGAAAGCGCATACGACGCCTGCGATGTAGACTCGAACGAACGCGCGCGCGTAACCCGCCTCCTCGATAGGCGCGAGAAGATGGATGACTTTGCGTCAGCCCTTCGCGAACTCATTCAAGACCGTGCCGATACCCTCATCGATTACCTCGACCGCACCACTTCGACGGCCTACCTAGAAGAACTGCGCACGCGCCTCGCAACAATGGGCGTCGGTAATGTCATTGTGGATACGAAAATCACCCGTGGTTTCGACTACTACACCGGCGTTGTCTTCGAGATATTCGACACCAACGAAGCGAACCGCCGCTCACTCTTCGGCGGTGGTCGCTATGACAATCTCTTGAATCTGTTCTCGGAAGAATCTGTGCCCGCGGTGGGCTTTGCGGTAGGCGACGTAACCCTGCGGGACTTCCTCGAGACACATAACCTCCTCCCTGCGTACACGCCCGTCACGGAGCTCATGCTCTGTGTCGTAGACAAATCCGCGATGAATCATGCCATCACGCTCGCACAATCACTGCGACAAGACGACGTCGCTGTGTCGGTGAACTTTTCTGGCAAGCGCATTGGAGACCAGATTAAGCAGGCGGAAAAACTTGGCATCCCAAATATTATCGCTATTGGCGAAGACGAACGAAACCGCGGTCAGTACACGATAAAGAATTTGCAGACGGGCAATCAGACAACTATTTCGGCGGACCGCATTGCCGAGCACCTGTTTAGCTCTGTCGGCTAGGTCTTCCCCATCCACTGTTTGCGTGGTACAAACGGGCACGGCGTGTTCGGGAAACTCTGGCTTTCATAAACCCACCAGAGCAAAGGAGGCTACCCATGTCTACCCGAATCGAACACGCCTACACGATTTCCGTCGGCGAGCGTCTTTCATGGCGCCTAACGGTGGAGTCCAATGCGCGTCGCACCAAGCGATGCCCCAGAGAGCGACACTGCTCGTTCCTGGTCCTCTCTCTGCTCCTCGAAGCTCCCGCGGATGCGCGGACGCCCAAAGAGGAGACAGAGCCCACTTCGGAGGCCCCACCCGGGGCCTTCTAATTTTTCTGCTATACTCCTGCCGTGCGAATCGTCACATTCGACATTGAGACTACCGGCAATTTCTCACGCGGTACGTGGCGGCCTGAAGATCTCGAACTCACCATCTGCTGCGTCCACGATTCTGTGACGGGCGAATACCATTCCTACCTTAAAGAAGAATTACCACGCTTGTGGCAACTATTGGAGGACACCGATGTCTTGGTCGGCTACAACTCGGACCATTTTGATATCCCCATTCTGAACAAATACTATCCCGGCGATTTGGGGCGCATCCGTTCCCTGGATTTGATGAAAGAGGTTCAGAACGTTATTGGACGCCGCATCAAGCTCGATTCCATAGCCGAAGGGACGCTGGGCAAGAAAAAGATAGCCGACGGGCGGCAGGCCATTCGCTGGTGGAACGAGGGCAATATCACGAAGTTGCGTGAGTACTGTCTGAAGGACGTGGAAATCACGCGTAAAATTTATGAGCACGCTACGGAGCACGGGTTCCTCAAATACAAGGAGTTGGGCGCTAAAAAAGAGGTGCGGCTGGACACTTCGGGTTGGTTGACGGTCGCTCCCACAAGTGCCCTGACGAAGACGCTCGGATTCTGACAGATGCCTGCGTGGTATACTCACGCTCGTTACACTAAAACACGTCCTATGGATGCACTTCAAAAGCTCGCGGTTCCATTATCCATCGTCGTCGCCGGCGGAATGATTGCGGCAGCCGTCTTCATCTCTAACTCCCAGCGCGCTCCTGTTGCAGGAGAGCCGGCCACGCCAACCGTGGAAGCCGAGATTCGTGGCGTGCAGGATAATGACCACCTCCTTGGCTCCAAGGACGCAAAGTTGATTCTCGTCGAGTACTCGGACACCGAGTGCCCATTCTGTAAACAATTCCACGACACCCTACAGCGCATCGTGCGCGAATATGGGCCGAACGAAGACGTTGCATGGGTCTATCGCCACTTCCCACTCGAACAGCTCCACCCAAAGGCACCAAAGGAGGCAGAGGGGCTTGAATGCGCGGCCGAGCTGGGAGGCAACGACAAATTCTGGGAATTCACCAACATGGTGTACGGCACAACGAAAGCCAACAACTCGCTCGACATCGGCGTCTACAACACCCCTGAAGAAGTGCCGCTTCGCCCAGACGGCACGCCGTACTACACGCAGAGCGCACCGAAGAGTGCAACGGACGCTGGCCAGTTGACGATGTTCGCGACGCAGGTTGGCCTCGACGCGACGGCATTCGAAGAATGCCTCTCGTCTGGCCGACACGCAGCTCGCGTTATGGCTGACCTCGAAGAGGTCGCCGCCGCCGGTGGACGCGGGACACCGCACTCAATTTTGATTACGCCTAACGGCCAAATCCCGATTGAAGGTGCACAGCCATACGCAAACATTAAAGCTCTGATTGATGCTGAACTTGCGAAGTAGTCGCAGCCACGCACAAGAAAAGCCCGCGAACGCGGGCTTTTCTTTTTAGAGTCCCATACGATAGATTGTGAACGAGTGCTCCCCTTCGAACATGTCTGATGGATTCGGGAGAAAATGCGTCATCTGCGCGAGATGGCGTGTGGCGTCGTTCACGAGCCTCTCGAAGATGGCAAATTCCTCGCGCGATTGCTCGAAGTCTATGACGTAGCGGCGCATCTGACTTTTCCCGTCAATGTTTTTCCGCTTCTTGCACTCCTGCAAGATAAACCGCTTCACGGGTTTCCCGAACGCGGTACTCACGACGTGATAGTTGAAGAGCGCTTGAACAATGAAGAGTGCTTTGTCCGCCTTGTACGCACTGAAAGTATCAACGAACTTATGGTCGACGATGTCGAGACATCCTGGATTACCGCGTGATTCGACGACGAGGTCGGAGACGGATTTCAGAGGAAGCAGTATCGAGGGCACCGCCGCGGTCGCAGAGAATTCGACCGCATGCACCTTGTAGCGTGGCGGCTTCTCCAAATAGAAGTGGATTGCCTGCAGGTATTCTGCGCGCATCTGCTCGCGTTTCTTTTTCTTTTCTTTGCGTGTCTTGGCCCGTCCAAAATTGACCTCAAAATCTGGAACGCCCTCCAGATGCTCTAACCCCAAAGCAATCGAGCCTTCTTTCGCGAGGCCCCCGTAGAAATGCTGTAGGGCCACGTGCCCGGCTCGGCCGATGATGGACGCCGGGTTCGAGGGCGTGTCGTACACTTTGTCCACGTACCGTTTGCGCCACGCGAGAGGGTTGCGCAAAAACGCCATAAGCGAAGAATGGCTCCAGTGCTTGATGGGTACGTCAGGCATGCGCATTCATCAGGCGAGTATACCCCGTATGATGCCCTGTCTCGTCCATGTCCGGGCGGGCATACTGCAGCCGGCCACGTTGCGTGAAATGACACCTTCTGTGCTATCCTGCTGGCATGAAGCAACAAGCATCGAAAGATATTGTGGTTGCAGCATTAATTACTGACAGCGTGGGACGGGTTCTTCTAGTCGAAGCGGCTCACAAGGACGGCTGGATATTCCCTGGGGGATACGTAGAAAAAGGCGAGTCCCCGAGTGATGCATGCACACGTGAAGTAGAGGCAGAACTCGGTCTACGAATTGAAGGCCCCCAGCGCCTCCTGAGTGTTGACTACTGCGACAGCACCGAGGAATATGTCATGTTCATCTTCGATTGCGGCACCTTTACGGACGAGCAAATTAAGAACATCGTACTTCCTCCGAGTCTGCGTCGCTTCACGCTCCTCGCCCCAGAGGAAGCCCAGCCGCACATGCGTCGACATAGCGCACGTCGGCTCATACCTACATTGACCGCACGTGACAAAACTGGAATCGCCTATATGGAGCACGAGGAGGTGTTCTGAACGTCCATAGCGTTGTGCACACGCGCCACGCGTCCCCCCTTCCCAGGACGGGAATAGGGGTGTAGGATGGCGCATTATTTTGTCTTTTTAGCAAGAAACCATGGTACTGATAGCGGCACTCATATTCATCGGCGGATACGCACTCATCACCTTTGAACACCACTATAAGGTGAATAAGTCAATAACGGCGACGGCACTGGCTGCGATCCTGTGGGGGATGATAGCCCTCTCTGGAGACACGCATATCAGCGAGGCGCTCCATGAATTGTCTGCAGAGACGTTCGCTCTCGTGGTCTTCCTGTTGGCCGCCATGACCCTGGTCGAGATTCTGGTCCATTACCGCTTCTTTGACCTCTTGCGCGTTCGTCTTTTCTCGCTGGGGCTCAAGGATGACATGCAAATGGTTCTCATTTCGACCATCGCATTCTTCCTCTCCGCAATCATCGACAACCTGACCACGACCATCGTGATGGTGCAGATAGCGCGCCGATTCTTTAAGGGTAAGAACCTCCTCATAGCAGCCGGCGCAATTGTCATCGCGGCAAATGCAGGCGGCGCATTCTCACCAATCGGCGACGTAACGACCATTATGTTGTGGCTTGCAGGTAAGTTCTCCGCGATTGAGGTCATGTTGTGGGGCTTCTTGCCTTCGGCCTCCCTCTTCCTCGTCAGTACCTTCCTATTCAAGCGACAACTCGTCCGTGATTCCGGTGACGATGCGCCGCAAACGTTCGAGACCGTGAGCCTTTCACGCTCTGAAAAGATTGTCATTGCGGCTACGTTTGCCTCATTCGCGCTGCCGCCACTCGCACACCTCGCACATCTCCCTCCATTCATGGGACTCCTCTTGGGCGTCGGTATCGTCGGCCTCCTCATAGGCTTCTTTGCGAACACCGTCTCGAAGCACGAATCCCATCTCTCTCTCGAGATTGAAAAAATAATGGGCAAGGTAGACATCACGAGCCTCCTCTTCTTCATCGGTATCCTCTTTGCCGTGGGCGCACTCGGTCATCTGGGCATTCTCGCAATGATATCGTCGTCCCTCTTCGGTGAAGCCCCTGAATTGTGGCGCCTCATCTTCGGCAGCGTCTTCCTTGGCGCCTTCTCGGCGATTCTAGACAACATTCCGCTCACCGCTGCGTCCATGGACATTCTCACGACGAGCGACCCGCGCATCTGGGTGTTGCTTGCGCTCTGTGTCGGAACGGGTGGCTCCATGCTCGTCATTGGCTCGGCAGCCGGCGTTGTCGCTATGGGCATGGTAAAAGAGCTCACGTTCAAGAGCTATCTCAAGATTGCGACTCTTCCCGCCGCCGCTGGATATGCCACAGCAATCGTCGTGTGGCTCGTGCAGTATTGGATGTTTTCCTAGACGCACACTAATCCCCTGACCGACTCTTGACAGCACGCCTCGACAGGCGTTTTATACCGCGATGCCCTATGA
>JAKFXQ010000005.1 GCA_021731295.1 Patescibacteria group bacterium | reverse complement strand
GGTCGTTGCGATGGGAGGGTTCCTCTTGTCTCGAACGTGGACGGCCGAGGAAGCTACGTGTCTCGCGTACACCGTTGACCAGAAGCTCGACCGTCTGGCGCTTACCTACGGCGTCGGACGGACAGAAATAGTAGAGCGGCAAGTTGAAGCAATCACGCGGGTCGAGATTGCCCGCGCGAAGCGCGACAACGCGAAGTTCTGCTCTGCCTCGTGGGTGCGATGGAATGTCGTCGCGCGCATGAGGTATATCTGGGGTGCGAAGGAGACATCGCCACGCTGGCGACTCGTCTTCGGACGAACGCACGATGCACTGCGGGGAACATACAAGTACCCGTGGCCTCCCGCATGGGAGTGCGTTAACGAGTACGCGGCAACGCGCGCTCCCCGGAACTGGAAGAAAAGAATCGAAAACTGGGGTAAGGATGTCGCGCAGATCGACAACCTCACCCTCTACTGCACGAAGTAGTGCAGAACAACGAGCGCCGCGGGCTATACCCCGCGGCGTTTTGTATTTGACGCATAGCGGGGATGTTGTAGAGTCTGCGGCGGACAGCTTGTGTCCCGCACGTAACAAAAGGGGATTCGCATGGCGGATCTATTCTCGTGGGAATCGATTAAGTCGGGCCTGGAAATTGCTCGGCATTCGCAGGCACTCGTTGCCTTGGTAACGGGCGTCGGTATGAGTGCGGCAACGTGGCTCATCACCAAGCGCAGCTACGACAAGGGCGACTTGCGCACGCGTCTCGAAGTCGTCGGGTTCGAGCCCGAACGACAGCCTGACGGCACCTATCTCGTCGATTTTCCGGTACACGGCAACCAAATGAACCTTTCGCAGGTCATCGGGTTGCCGCGACTTGAGCGGAAGATTGTTGCGGCGACGCGGCAGACGAAGAACGGCTTTCTCGTTCTCAAGGATGCACGCAGTCACCGGCTGATGATGGGAGTTCTCGAGGACCACGTCACCGGGAATGATGACCGGACGCACACCGAAGCGCTCGACGGCGTCCTGACGCGACGCGTCGAAACGGTCTTCGCGCCCGCGTACTTCTACGAGGAGGACGAGGACGTCTCGATGATCCGTATCATCAAGATTTCCGAGAAGTTCGCAAAGTTGCTGCAAGACGCGAACCACCGTCTCCGCTTCAAGGCGCGTCACCCGCGTAAGGAGCACATGCTCATCTGGTCGATTATGGTGGCCACGAACATGGACGCGCCGGAACAGCAATCGAGCAGCACGGCGTTCATCTGGCGCACGACCCTCAAGGCGTCGTTCGGCGGTGCCTACGCCAAGGAAGAACGCGTCGCCTGAACGACGCAGACACCTCACCACAGACGCCCCGGTCTCTCACGAGCCGGGGCGTTTTGACGTTCAATAGAAATGTGGTAGAAACCGTCCGGCTAGAAGCCCTCGCCACTGCGGCGAGATATGGGAGAAAAAGCACATGGCTTTGAACGTATTTGGCGTCGACCTTGGGACGGCGAGCGAAATCGCGAAGGTCGCCATTCCGGCAATCGCCGTAGGCGGCGCCGCCTGGGCCTGGGGCCAGCGAACCTACGACTACCTCCTCAACAGGGAGTTTGATCATTGGCTCGTTTCGGTCACCACGACGACGGCTAAGGATGAGAACGGCTTTCGCCGTCTCGTCCTCGACAACCTCGGCAGTCCGGAGAAGTTCGACGATGCCGTGCGTGGGCGACATGTCCGCGCACGGATGACTGCGGTAGCAAAACGCTGCACGTGGGACCCAGAACGGCGGTTTCTCATCGACCGATTGAGCGAGCAGGCGGAAATGCTGCACACAGTCCGCAACACACTTTCCGGATTCTGGGAGGATGGCGTCAGAGCGATGATGTCAGAGGCCGCTATCTCGACGGACACGTACTTCTTTTCCGTCACCGGCGCAGACGCGGCGGTCGGTGCGAAGAAGAAATATCGCATCATCGTGATGAGGACGAGCGATATGCGCACCGTTCTCGAGCACCCGAAAGACAAGTGGTTGTACACCGATGCGTCGCATTCCGTGCGACTTGAGACATGTCGCATCATGGCGCAGGCCTGGATGGAAAACGGCGCGCACGAAGACTGGGAAAATCAGACCGATCCCGTCGCTTGTGGGTCGATTCGTGTCGATGGCATGACCTGTCCGATCGTCGGATGGTTGCGCGCGTACACGCCCCTCTAAGCGGCTGCGCAGCGTGAAAAACAGAAAGGCCGACCTCTCGCGAGGCCGGCCTTTTGCTATTGGAACGCGTCCAACTCAACGCTGAATGCGCGTCCACATCTTGTCGTACCACACGCCGGCGTTTCGCCACGGCTTGTACTCGACAATCGGTATCACGATGGCGAGGAGTAGGAGCGCAAGGAGCGCGTACTCCACGAGGTTCGTGAACGTTTTTTCCGTGCCTGGCCTGTCTTTCTTATCCATCACGTTCTCCTTCAGATGACGTGGAAGTGGTTGACCGACAGGATGATGAGCGCGAACGTGCAACCCATCGCGGAGACGTCCGTGCGAGCCGGCCGCCAGAACCCGCCCTCGACGTAGTAGTCGATGGTGGTGTGCGCCACGCTCGGCGTAATGCCGTACGTATCATGGATTCTGGCTAGCTCGGCGAGATAGCGCCGTTCCTCCAGATACCATTGACGCGACAGTCGGACGCAGACATACAGCAGGGCGAACCCTGCGGCCGGCATGAAGCTCGCGAGCGTCTCCCACGGCGTTCCTGCCAGATACTTTGTCACCGTGATGTACAGACCAAAGATGGAGATTGTCGTCGTCGGCATGAAGTACGCCAAGCGCACTCTCCCGTCGACGCAGCTAGCGGCTTTGTTCTCATACCCCTCGAGGTTCGTCTTGTGCGCAGCTGCGCGCACCAGCATCATCTCGAGTGCGTCAGGTTTTGCGTCGCGCAAAGCGTGCGAGGCTATATCCTGCATGAGCTCCTCCTCTTAAACACGGGCCGGAACTGACCCGGCCAGATTTTGCCACGCGTACGCGCTGTGTCAATCAGCGTACGTAATCCACCGAATATCCTTGTTACGGCGCCAGTAGGTCATCTGTCGTTTCGCGAACTGCCAAATTTCAGCCTCGAGCGCAGTCATCATTTCATCGCGGGTCATTTCACCGCGCAAGAGTCGCGCCAAGAATCGGTACTCGAGACCGAACTCCTCCATGCGTTTGTACGACAACCCTCCTCGGTGAAGTTTGCGTCCTTCCGCCACCATGCCGGATTTCATGCGGGCAATGAGACGCGCGTGAATCTTCTTGCGGAGTACCTCGTCACTTGGCTTCAGGCCTATCCATTCAACGTCCGCGTCCACGTTCCGCTTCAGTAATGGAGGAACGGCTCCTAACTCTGCGACAATTTCCAGCGCACGGATAAGTCGTACGGGATTCTTTGCATCAATAGTCTTCGCACGTGTGGGGTCATTCTTCGCAAGCAGTGCATGTAGGTCAGCCGCTGTTTTACCCGCTAGACGCGCTCGAAGCATCGGGTTTGGCGGTACATCGGGGAGGCTGACTCGGCCGAGAAGAGCGTCAATATAGAAACCAGTTCCACCACAGATAATCGGCGTCTTCCCGCGCGCGATAATCTCTTTGAGTAGTGGGCGCGCCTTTTGTGTAAAGTCATACGCAGTGAACACGCTCTTTGGGCTAGCGACGTCGAGCAAATGGTGCGGAACACCTTTCATTTCGGCAGTCGTAATCTTACCGCTACCTATGTCCAGTCCTCGGTAGACTTGGCGCGAGTCGGCAGAAATTATCTCACCGCCAATTTTTCTCGCACGATCCACGGCATACGCAGATTTGCCAGAGGCGGTCGGGCCGACGATAACAATGATGCGAGGCTTCACACGGCTGACTATAGCTGTTGGAGTGGGGGAGTAAAGCCTCGGGTATACTGGGCCGTGGCCAAAGAAAAGATTGAAGTGTATTACGACGGCACCTGCCCTATGTGTACAGTGTTCATGGATACCGTAGAAGAGTCCGCGCACGGCGACACATTTGCGAAACAGGACGTCACAAAGGGGCAATTACCGGAGGGTGCGAGCTTTGATGACGTGTGGAAAGAGATGTATGTCGTTGAGGATGGCGTGCAGTACAAAGGGGCAGACGCCGTGCTGCGCATTATGCGTGAGTACCCACTGTGGCGACCCGTGGCGTGGCTCGGCGGCCTCCCGGGATTCAATGCACTCGCGCACGTCATCTACCGGACCGTTGCCGCGAACAGGCATCGAATTTGGAAACGTAAGACCTAGTGCCGGAAGAGAGACTCGAACTCTCAAGGGGTTGCCCCCGCACGATTTTGAGTCGTGTGCGTATACCATTCCGCCATTCCGGCAATGCTACCTAAGACCGATGGCGTGTCCTTTCCGCCGCCGGCGATGCACCCGACTATACTACAAGATTTGTACACCGTTTAGTAACATTCGGCTGCGTTCTTAGTCTGGAAAAAACGAGTGCTATAATCGCATCCATGGACCCGTACGAACCAAAACCATACGATTCGATTTACTGGGTCGAGGTGGAACGCATCAAGCCGAACCCGTTTCAACCCCGCAAATCATTTGATGAAGCGGCCCTAAACTCACTTGCCGAATCCATCCGCCAGTACGGCGTATTGCAGCCACTTACGGTTACGCGAAAGGAAGTGGAGCGACCAGGCGAGGGAATACGCGTTGAGTACGAACTGATTGCTGGCGAACGCAGGCTTCGTGCCTCGAAGATAGCGGGACTCTATCAAGTGCCTGTGGTCATCCGTCATTCAGAAGAGACGGATAGGATGAAGCTTGAGCTCGCCATCATCGAAAATCTCCAGCGCGAAGATTTGAACCCCCTTGATCGGGCGAAGGCGTTTAAGCAGCTGGCGGACGAGTTCAATCTCAAGCACTTGGAAATCGCACAACGTGTTGGGAAAAGCCGTGAGTATGTCTCGAACACATTGCGCATTCTTTTGTTGCCGGAAAATATGCAGACGGCACTTCAGAACAGTGAAATTAGCGAAGGGCATACGCGTCCGCTCCTCATGCTTGCGGATAAGCCACAAGAGCAGGCGACACTCTTTCATGAAATCATTACTCGCCGCCTCACTGTGCGCGATTCAGAGCAGCTGGCGCGACGTGTTGCGATAGATAAAGTTCGCAAACAGGACCAGTTGCCGCCGGATCTCTTGAATATGGAGCGCGAACTGACCGAGCGCTTGGGTACGCGTGTGAGAATCGAGAAAAAAGAACAGGGTGGAAAAGTGCTCATCGACTTTTTCTCTACCGAGGATCTCTCTAACCTACTCACCATTTTGCGCCAGCAGGAAGCAGAGCGTGCGCACGAGAGCGCGACATCCATCATGGGAAGCGGCGTTGTTGCAGATGCGGAAGCCGAGCCTGCCTCCATGCCTGAGGAAGAGAAGCCGGACGAACTCTATTCTGTCCGCAACTTTACAGTCTAGGTCAGCCTAACTTTTTTCCGCAGAAAGTGCTGCGCGTATCATTTTGCGTGCGAGGGTCGTTTTCGCGTGCTCGAGCCACTTGCGCGATGGTTTAGCGCTCGGCTTGGTCATGATTTCAACCAAATCCCCATTGCGCAGCGGCTGCTCCAAAGCGACCATGCGCCCGTTAACGCGAGCGCCGGCCATCTTATTCGCTATTTCAGAATGAATTGCGTAGGCGAAATCGATAGGCGTAGCGCCGAGGGGCAAGTCTATGACGTCGCTCTTTGGTGTGAAGACGAACACGCGATGGGTAAAGAAGTCGCCCTTGAGTGTTTCCAAGGACTCTTCGGAACCTTCGCCCTGTGCTTGAGCCAGTTCGCGAACCCACTGCGGGATATTCCCGGACTTTGTAGGTTCCGGACCGGCTTCTACCGTTTTGCTTAGGCGTGGGATGAACTGTGTCATCCACGAAAGGCCGCTAGCGCGAGGCGCGTTTACGTATTTACGATCTTCCTTGTATGTCAGGTGCGATGCGATGCCGTAGAGCGCTTCGCGGTGCATGTCTTCAGTACGAATCTGAATTTCGAGTGCGCCACCATCGCCGGTGTAGACCGTTGTGTGAATGGAGCGGTAACCGTTGGGCTTAGGGAATGCTATGTAATCCTTAATCTTTCCTGGCACTGGACGCCACTGTCTATGCACAACGCCCAATGTCGCGTAGCAGTCCGCCAATGTCGGCACGATGATGCGTAGCGCGAGAATGTCGAAAATCTTCGTGATGTCCCAGTCCTTTCGCTCAAGCTTCCGGAAAAGGCTATACGTGCCTTTGAGACGGGCTTCAGTGCGGAACTGCGTAATGCTGTGTTCGGAAAGTCCGCGCTTCAGGTCTTTCTCCGCCTTCTCGAGACGGCTTTGGTTTTCAGATTTTCGGTCGCGCAACAATTCCCGTGTCTTCTCGTATTCGGCCGGATATGCGTGAGGAAACGCAGCGTCCTCCAACGCAGTCTTCGCGACACTCATACCAAGTCGGTCAGCAATAGGCGCGTACACTTCGAGCGTTTCAAGCGCGATACGGCCACGCTTGTGCGCAGGCACGTGTTCCAGCGTTTGCGCGTTATGTAGTCGGTCCATCAGCTTGATGATGAGTACACGAATGTCTTGCGCCGTCGCAGCAAAGAGGCGTCGCAATGATTCTGTGTGACGTTCGAGTCCCCGATAGCGCAGTGCGCCGAGCTTCGTTACGCCACGCACAAGAAACAGCACGTCCGTGCCAAACTCCTTTTCAATAGTTGCCGCTGAAACGCCCGCGTCTTCCATGGTGTCGTGAAGCAGGCCCGCCGCAACCGTCTGCGGGTCCATGCCTATCTGCGCGAGAGAGTAGCCGACTTCAGCAACGTGAACGAAGTAGGGCTCACCGGAAAAGCGCGTCTGGCCCTCGTGAGCTGTTTTAGCAAGGTCGTACGCGCGACTGACCAGCGTCTTGTCTTCCTCTCGTGGGTCGCGCATCTCCGAGAGAATCTCCTGAATCTGCCGTATGGCCATAGCGCCATCATACTCTGCGCCGAGGAGGCGCCCAAGGCCTCGCTCGGGGGATGGCTATTTGCCCTTTTTATGCGGGTTGTGATTAGGACAGGTTTTGTTGCTGCACCTCTCCGGTATCGTTTTTGGTCACGGATAATTTCCTCGCCGACGCTCGGAAATTTCCGCGACCCCGCCTCGCGGTTCCGCCCACTGGCGGAACATCGCTCCGGCCGACAAAAACGAGCAGCGCACGCAGCGAAGACTGCGTGCTTCCTACTTCTTCTCTCGCTTATGCGGATTATGGTTCGCGCAGCTTTTGTTGCTGCACCTCTCCGGTATCGTTTTTGTCCCTTCCATCATTAGCGACTTGCATTCAGGACAGATACGGCCTGTTGGGCGTGCCTTTATGGCGTTCTTACAATCAGGGTACTTCGAGCAGGAGAAGAATGGACCAAACCGGCCGCGTCGTTCCACCATTTCACCGACGCCGCAGGTAGGACAGGCGACACCGGTTCTCGCGCTTTCATCTATCGCGTCGCGCTTTACGTACTTACACTTTGGAAAGGTTGAGCAGGCGATGAAGCGACCAAAGCGACCCTCGCGCTCGATAAGTTTGTTGCCACAAGTAGGGCACGGTTCCTCCAACTCCTTCGGCGGTTCGATGATGGAACCGTCTTCTTTCCGTGCGCCGAGGCAGGTAGGGAAGTCGGAGCAGCTCATGAACCGACCCGTTTTGGAGAGCTTGTACACCATGCCCTTTCCGCAGAGCTGGCAGGCGAATTCCTCCGGCGCGTCACCCATGTTTGTTTGCTTCTCTATCTTCTCCTTGGACTTCACCGCTTTTTTGAACGCGATATAAAAATCGCGCAGTGTCTTTTCATACTCGCGCTTGCCGTCGGCAATCTCATCGAGCTCGTCCTCCATTTCTGCGGTGAACGTATCGGAGATGTAGTCCATAAAATGGTCTTCAACGAACGATGAGACCACGTCGCCGGTGTACGTCGGTATGAGCGTACGTCCCTGTTTCTCGACATACCCGCGCGTTTCCAGAGTCGAAATAATTGCCGCGTAGGTCGATGGTCTGCCGATGCCGCGCTTCTCAAGCTCCTTCACGAGACCCGCTTCGCTGTAACGTGGCGGCGGCTGAGTCTCTTTGCCGAGAATATGCGCCTCTTTCAGAGTGAGTGCGTCACCCTTCTGCACCTTCGGCAATTCAACGTCTTCGCCGCGAGCGTCAGGGTCTGCGCGCAGCCAGCCGTCGTAGACGACACGTGAGCCCGTAGCCGCAAATGTGGGAACTGTTACGCCTGCAACAGTGGCGGTAATCTTTGTGCGGGAGACGCGTGCGTCTGTCATCTGTGAGGAAACTGCACGTGCACGAATGAGTTGATACACACGCTTCTGGTCGTCCGAACCAATCACTGACAGCTTGCGCGGGTTCGTTGGACGAATTGCTTCGTGCGCTTCTTGTGCGGACTTTGCTTTCGTCTTGTACGTGCGCGACTCGACATACTCTTTGCCGTATTCCGATGCAACGGCCGCAACAATCGCAGCTTGAGCCTCTGCGCCAAGATTTGTAGAGTCCGTACGCATATACGTGATGTGACCCGCTTCGTATAGTTTTTGCGCGGCGCGCATGGTGCGCGATGGAGAGAAGCCAAGGCGTGTGGAAGCTGTCTGCTGCAACGTGGATGTAGGAAATGGCGCACGTGGCGAACGCTTCTGTTCCATTTCGTCTACTGAAACAATGTGCCAGGCCTTTGTTTGTGCGGCTTCGTAAATCCGATTAGCCTCTTTCTCGTCACGTGGCTCTTCCTCGCACGTAACAGTAAACGCCTCCTTCTTCTGTGTCGCTACGTCAGCAGAGATGACCCAAAATTTTTCAGGGATGAATGCGCGAATCTCGCGCTCGCGCTCCATCAGAATGCGCAGTGCGGGCGATTGTACGCGGCCCGCAGAGAGGCCGTAACGCACTTTCTTCCAGATGAGGCCCGAGAGGTCATACCCAAAGAGGCGATCCAGCACGCGTCGCGCTTCTTGTGCTTTGCGCAGGTTCTGGTCGATGAGTCGCGGATGCGCGAGCGCTTCTTGCACAGCGTTCTCGGTAATTTCATGGAACACGATACGTTTCGGCTTCTTGAGTCCGATTGTTTGCGCTAAATGCCATGCGATAGCTTCGCCTTCACGGTCGGGGTCGGTCGCGAGAATGACCTCGGTCGCTTTTTTTGCCTTAAGTTTCAACTCATCTATTACGTGCTGTTTCTCGGGAACGATGCGATAGCGCGGCACGAAACCACCTTCGATATCGATGGCGTCTTTGCTGCTCTTTGGCAGATCTCTAATATGTCCCACCGACGCGCGGACTACGTACCCCTTACCGAGGTACTTCTCAATAGTCTTTGCTTTCGCGGGGGACTCTACAATGACGAGCTTCATAGATGTACATGCGCGCAGTCGCGAGCGCCGCTTGATACCCCAGAAGCCTAACACACGTCAAGCTCTGCACGTCGCGCGCGCTGTGAGTGAACGAAGAATCGTCCTGTAACTGCGCGCTAGTTTACCCGTTCAACACGCACATTGTCGACGTACGCATCTTCGTCAGACGAAGACATGGTGCCCTTGAATCGTACGGAGAATGTCGTGACATTCGAAAGGTCGAAAGAACGTGCGTGCCACGTATTCTCGGCGTCCATATTGCCTCTCAATCGTGCGAGTTCGGTCCATGCGCCACCATTGATTGCAACCTCGACGGAAATATATTCTCCGCCGTCGAGCGTGCTGTCTATCCACCAGTCGAATGCAAGGCGATGTGTTCCTGCTTGAGGAATGGTAATGGTTCGCGAGAGCCATGCATTGTTTGCGCTCCCGTCGACTTCGGCGCTGTAAGTGCCAACAGACTTTCGCTGTGACGAGCGCACCCAGTCGCGCTGATTGTCCTGCGTCCAACCGCCGATGCCGCTCTCAAAGCCCTCGGTAAAGATGAGTGTCGTGGGCGCTGGTGTCGGCTCGGGCTCTGGTTCCGGCTCCGGTTCTGGTTCGGGAGCAGGTGGAGGTGGCAGTATAGTGGCGCCTGATACTGCCGCTGCGGCATTCACGAGGCCGTACCCATAGGTAGTGTCATAGCCTGCGGAGCCTAAGTCTTTCGCAGTGCCCTCTATGCGTGCACGCACCGTGGCCGGGTCTGTTATTCCCGTTGATACGAGTAGCGCTGCAACTGCAGCAACGTGAGGCGTTGCCATGGACGTGCCTTGGTAGAAGTAGTAGCCCCAATTATTCGTAGAGCGACTAAACGTCTGCTGCAAGATGCCGTCGCCATAGCCGTCGCCGTTCTGGTCAACGTTCAAGTCGCCACCTGGAGCAACAACGTCGAGTCCGGCGCCATAGTTAGAATACGGTGCACGTGTCTCGTTGTAGCGCGTGGCGCCGACGGCAATGACATAGTCATTGAATCCGGCAGGGTAGGAAAGACTGCCGAGGCCATCGTTGCCGCTCGCCGCGATGATGACGACTCCTTTACCGTAGGCATAGGCGAGCGCATCGAGAATAGTGTTCGAGGCGGTTCGTGAGCCGAGTGAGAGATTGATGATGTCAGCGCCGTTGTCCGCAGCAAAGCGAATGCCGTTGGCGAGCGCAGAGGCAGATCCGGTGCCACGTGCATCGAGCACTTTAATCGGCATCAATTTTGCTTTGTGTGCGACACCGGCCGCACCGAGCGCGTTGTTCGTGGTCTGCGCAATTGTGCCCGCGACGTGCGTGCCGTGTCCTTGGTCGTCATTCGCGTGCGTGTCGTTGTTTATGAAGTCGTATCCCGCAACGAAAGACGTTCCTGCCAAGTCAGGCGCGAGATAGTAGCGGTTGAATGAGCTTTGGGTGTAGTTCTCGTACGCAATGCCCGTATCTATCACTGCGATGATGGCGCCCTCGCCCGCAGTCGTACTCCAGGCGGATTCCGCGTGAATGCCGCCGAGCGCGTTGTGCATGTTCCACTGGTATGAGTAGTACGGGTCATTCGGGGCGTACATTTCTATAATTGCATTTGGCTCCGCGTACTCCACATCTGCGCGGCCTCGGAAGCGGGCGAGTACGTCGTCAACGCGTTCACCGCGGGTCGCTACTTCAATGGCTCTGTCCGCTCCTGTGAACTTCACGAGAATCTCGCTGTCAGTGTGCGCCTGTTCACGAGCGTCTCTGCCCGATGAACGCAATTCAAAAATATCTGAGCGTTCCGAGAAACGGTCAGCGCTTACTAAAGACGCGCCAGCAATAATGAAGAGAATGGCAACTCCGGTAATGCGTGTATTCATAAAACCGATGGTAGCACGCATGCTTGAGTGAAGAGGTTGCTAAGGGGCCTGAAATATGGCATAGTACCGACAGCGACGAGGGGTCGCGACATGCATTTCGGCCTTTGAGAGGGAAGTTATGGAAAGTGTTATTGTTGCTCTGGAAGTTCTGGGAGCGTTGACACTCGGCGGCATCGTGACGGCTCTCGTCATGAATCGACCGAGGTCGTCCGAGCTCATCATCAGGGACCACTGGCCAGAGAAGGGGTGGAAATGATCGACTACGGGTTCCTCGCGGCACTGCTCGCCATTCCGGCGACTGCGGTGCTGCTCGCTCTCATCTTCCGGCGTCAGCCGTGAAGACCACATCAACGGACTCGGCGCACGACGCCGAGTTCTTCTATTTATGGCCACATCATTTCCGAGTATCGCGAATGAACATCGCAAGCTCCCCGGCAGTGTATACGAGCAGACGAGGGTAGGTAGGATAAAGGCACCGTGTTGCAAGACATGTGAAAACGTTGCATAGTGCGAAGAGCGACGCGGAGTCGCCAACCTGCAGAAAGGAAAACAGATGACAGAGGTCATGCCGCTCATTGCTATCGTCGGGCTGGTTGTACTGGTCCTTTATCTGTACTCCAAAGTGCTGCGTAGGAAGGGCAAGTCTTCCGACCGCACTAAATCGCGTCCCATTCGGCAAGGATGGGGCAGTGATTGGTAACTACAGACTGCTCACCGCGCTCCTTGCCCTCCCGGCAAGCGTAGCGCTCATCGCAATCTTCTTCCGGCGTCAGCCGTGAGGAGCACATCAACGGACTCGGCGCACGACGCCGAGTTCTTCTATTATGACCCCCTTGATTTCAAGCATAGAGAGCAGCATGCCGAGTTCCGCGACGTTCATAGAGAGTGCCTCTGCAATCTCGTCGCGCGAGCACGGCGTGGCGATACATTCATATATACGCAACTCCTCTGGTGACAAATCTAGTTCAGCTGGCGTACTCTGTGTATCTTCTATTCCAAGTGCGCGTAAAATATCTGCGGGTTCGGTAACAGGCGTTGCGCCGAGTTTCAGAAATTGATGCGTACCTCTACTCTGCGCACTAAAAATGGAACCAGGGACGACGAGTAGTTCGCGGTTGTACTCCGTCGAAAGTCGCGCGGTGATGAGTGAGCCAGAGCGCTCTTTCGCCTCAATGACAAGTACTGCGTGAGCGAGCCCAACCATGATGCGGTTGCGTTGTGGAAACGTGTAGTCTGTTGCTTTCTGCGTCGGTTCGAACTCCGAGAGGAGCGCACCGCCACTACGCACAATCTCTTGAGCCAACGAAACGTTCGCTCGCGGATATACCACACTCCAATCAAGTCCTGAGCCTGGCACGCCGACACAGTGCAATCCAGCATCGAGTGCGAACCGGTGCGCGAGCGCGTCCACGCCATACGCCAGTCCGCTGACAATAGAAATCGGGTACCCGCGCAGACCGCTCAAGAGAAATTCGCAGGCTTGCTTTCCATACGGCGTGACCGCTCGAGCGCCGACAACCGCGAGCCACTTCGTTTCCGTGGGCGGCAACGCTCCGCGCTGATACATCTGTTTGGGCGCATCCGGTATCTCCCACAGACGGGGCAGAGCATTAGGTCCAAGCCGTTTGAGCTTGTCAACCATGGTGCTATATTGTATCGCAATGTTGGATATCAAATTCATCCGCGAAAACAAGGACATTGTTGCTTTCGGCGCGAAAAAGAAGCACGTAGACATTGACCTCGACCGCTTAGTCGAGCTCGATGACCAGCGCAAGGCTTTACAGAATACTATTGATGAAAAGCGTGCGGAACAGAACAATGCATCGAAGGCGATTGTGATTACGCAGAATCCTGCGGAGAAACAGATTCTGATTGGGCGGATGTCGGAAGTGAAGGAAACACTACGCCTCGCGGAGGAGCAGCTGGAAATAATACTAAAGGAGTGGCGCGGGCTTATGGTAAGAGTCCCAAACGTGCCGGATATCTCCGTTCCCGATGGTGATTCAGATGCGGACAATAAGGAGGTGCGCACCTGGGGCGCTGTTCCTCGTTTTGACTTCGATCCTAAAAGTCACTCGGAACTCCTGTTGATGCACGACATGGCTGACTACGAACGCGGCGCAAAAGTCGCCGGGTTCCGCGGATACTTCTTAAAGAACGATGGCGCACGCCTCATGTGGGCGCTGGAGCGTTTTGTGCAAGATCGCTTTATGAATCGGGACGGCTTCACGCCCATCGTCGTTCCGTCTCTCGTGCGGAAAGAGCCGTTCATCGGGACGGGATATTTGCCGCAGAGCGAAGACGATTTGTACAAGACCCAAGACGGGGACTACCTTGCCGGCACCGCTGAAGTCGCGAGCATGGGCTATTACATGGATGAAATCATTGATAAGAAACAACTGCCAATCAAATTCTTTGCGTTTTCTCCGTGCTTCCGCCGCGAAGCCGGAAGTCACGGCAAAGACACGAAAGGCGTTTTCCGCATCCACGAGTTCGTGAAGTACGAGCAGGTCGTGATGTGCGAAGCCAATCACGAAGAGTCCGTTCGTCATCATGAAGAATTGACCAAGAATTCGGAAGAGCTCTTGCAAGAATTGAACCTGCCATATCACGTCGTCGTAAACTGCGGAGGTGATTTGGGCCTCGGGCAAGTGAAGAAATACGATATTGAAGCGTGGATGCCGAGCGAGAAGCGATACCGCGAGACGCACTCTTCGTCGTACTTCCATGACTTCCAGACGCGCCGTCTCAACATTCGCTACCGCGACGATGATGGAGCGCTCAAGTTCGTGCACTCGCTGAATAACACCGCGCTCGCCATGCCGCGCATCATCTGCCAAATCGTGGAGAATAATCAGCGAGCCGACGGCTCAATCGTCATTCCTGACGAGTTGAGGCCATACATGGGAAAGGATGCCATCGAACGACCATCAGTCACATAGGCGTCCACCGACGCGTATCGTGCGCAAACCCGTGCGTGAGCAAACGCCGTTGCCTTTAGATATTCACAAGCGTCCGCGACTTGCCCAGCGACGACGCCGGTTTCGCCTAATTATGCTCTCCATTGCGGTATTGGGCTGTCTGGTTTTGGTCGCGGGCGTCGGGGCACTTTCGTATCACAGCAGTATGAAAATTTCTGAAGTGCGCGTAGAAGGCGCGACTGTGTTGGATGCACGCACGCTTTCCGAGAGCGCACGCGGAGTGTTGAAGTCCGAGGGTTTCGCGCTGTTCTCGCGCGCGAATATGTTTTTGTATCCGCAGACCGAGATGGCAGCAAAACTGGCGCGTGATTTTCCGCGTATTCGCGACGTTGCCGTTTCCCGCGAATCACTGCTCTCGCAAGCGGTCATCGTGTCTATTGCCGAACGTGTTCCGACGAATACGTGGTGTGGCACCACGTGCTACCTGATGGACGAGAACGGTCTGATTTTCGACAACGCACAAGCAACGGTCGGCTACACATTTTTCGGGGGCCTGTTGCCCGGCGAGCCCATTGGTCAGTATGTCTTGCGGGGACGCTTAGATTCAGTGACGGGCATTCTTGCGGAGCTGGCTCGCATCGGCTTTGCGCCCGTTTCACTGCGCATCGAGAACGACAGTGACTATACGGTTCGCGTGGGACGCGGGTATGATTTGAAGTTAGGGTTCGATACGGACGAGCGTGAGCTCATCAAGAATCTCCAGCTGCTGCGTACAAATGCAGCCTTGGCAGAGAGCAACGACATTGAGTACGTGGATTTACGATTCGGCAACCGCATCTACGTAAAGCCCAAGAATGCAGAACCGGCCCCAATAGAGTAAGGTGTCGCCCATGAAGGATTTTTGGCAAGAACTTCCACGGCCGTGCTTTGTGCAGGCGCCTATGGAGGATGTTACGGACGCCGCATACCGGCTTCTTATTGCGCGCACGGCACCGCCACATGTCATGTTCACGGAATTCACGTCTGCTGATGGACTTGTCCTTGCGCCGGACTCTGGTCAACGAATATTGCGCAAAAAACTCAAGTACGACGAGATTGAGCGGCCGATTGTAGCGCAATTGTTCTCGTCCATTCCAGAGCGTATGGAACGCGCCGCAGCGATAGTCGCAGAAATGGGATTTGATGGAATCGACATAAACATGGGCTGTCCGGTGCGCGAAGTTGTAGCGAGCGGCTGCGGAGCGGCTCTGATAAAGACGCCATCACTTGCACAGGAAGTGGTTCGCGCAGCACAGAGAGGCGGCGGGGGCCTACCGGTTTCTGTAAAGACGCGCATCGGCTATCACACAGACGAAACGGATACGTGGGTGCCGGCAATGCTTGAAACCGGCCTCGCGGCGCTCACGTTGCACGCTCGTACACGCGACGAGATGTCAGAAGTTCCCGCACGGTGGGACACTGTTGCGCGTGCGGTGGCTATCCGAGACCGCATGGGTGTTTCCACGCGTATTCTCGGCAACGGAGACGTGAAAGATTTGGCGCATGCTCGCGCTCGCGCTCTAGAGACGGGATGTGACGGTGTTATGCTCGGTCGCGCGATCTACGGCAATCCATGGTTGTATGCCGAGCGTGCGGAGCCGCCAACTCCCGAAGAGCGAGTACATGCCTTGATGGAACACATCCGGCTGTTCGCCGAAATAATGCTCGACACACAAAATTACGCAGTCATGAAGAAGCATTTCAAAGCGTATATCTCCGGCTGGGACAATGCCAAAGAGTTGCGCATACGCCTTATGGAAACAACGACGCCAGAGGAATCACTTGCGATACTCGCCACAAGCATTTAGCATCTCTCTCGGTCAGCCTTGACCAAGGTAATAACAACGAAATAAGGAAAGGGCAGGACGATGCGTGGTATATCGCGTATTGACCAAGTTACGGTACCTCGTCTGCGACGAGCGCGGGAGTACCTCGAAGACAATGACCTACCGGTGACGCTGACGCGTCTTGCGCGCCAGCTGGGCATTCCGGTCTCGTCGCTCTGGCATGTGCTGAACGAGTACGCGCCATGGCTCAAAGAGGAACTGAAGCTTGCGGAAGGTTTCAGGGACGACGATTTGTCGAAGTCTCGTGCCTACTGGGCGGCGATTCGTCGCTTGCGCATAGCGCACGGCGTCTGGGCGTACTTCCTTGTCGCGGATGAACTCGAGCAGAATTACTCGACCGTGAAGGAGTACGTGCGAACGCACGGCATGCACGACGCGAAGGGTAAGGTCTCAAACTGGGAGGCGCGGTATCGCATGGCGGCACGTGATGTGCCGGAAACGCGGCGAACCGTACCCACGTTGGCAGAGGCCCTACAGAACCGCTTTCGCATCGGCTCGGAAAATCATGTGCGCGCGTATCTGCGTCGCAACCCACAGATGATTCCCGTGCTCGGCGTTCGCGGATATCAACCGCGGCTCTGACGCCCCGAACTCGAGAGCGCTGCGGCGCCGGCAAAAACTGCCGGCGCCGCTTTCTCATGCACACGTCAACCTTCCCGACCCTCGGTGAATCCTGTACCCTCGGCAAGGGTTCTTTGAGAATCCGGAATAATTAGAACTATTGAGAGGAGGTACTGTCATGCAGATGTCCTCGACAGGCAATAAGCATTCGCCGTGCGCGTTCACTCCGAACGGCGCGACGAAAGAGTTCTGTACGGACACTTCATCCAGCGGAGCGCGGCAACTGCAAGCGTGCAACGCGTGCAAGTCGCCGTTCAAGTGCAAGCCGGTGACGGACAGTCGTCCGGCGCCAGTTTCTGCATACGCGCACATCTCGCTTGCCGGAATGGTTCGCCCCAATCGGGCACCGGTTAGCGCAGAGTCATCGGACACGCCGAAGGCGAAGCCGAATGGCATGCGGCGCATGAATCAGATGTGGGCCGACAAGAAGGCGACAGAGCCGGCAAACATCGCGCGCATGCGAGAGGCCGCAGCGAAAACGCGGCCGGCGGAACCGGCGCCCACGACTATCAAGGCGCCCACGGAAATCGCGGTGCAAGCGCCGACTGAAGAGATAGCACCTGTGCGTTCCCAAGTACGAACGCCGATTGCGGAAACCTCTACGCAATCGGGCAATGCGCCATGGAAGGCAATCTTCAAGCGCATTCAGGTTGCCGTCGCTAATGCCGAGTTCGTAAAGCTGGACCCGGCACACTGTCGCCCCATGAAGCGCCAGCCGCGCGAGTGGTTCGACGACGGCGAAATGGACCTGCTCGAAATCTCCATTCGCGAAGTCGGTCAGGTCCAACCAGGACTCGTGCGTCGCGCCGAACTCATCGGTTCGAGCGACCATGAAGTGCTGGATGGTGAACGCAGGTGGCGTGCGGTCAGCCGCATTCCACTCCCGATATACCGCGCCATGTGCATCGACATCGACGATGAGGCGGCGCAGTACATCGTCTCGACGGTGATGAACTTCAACCGCTCGGGGCATACACCGCTCGAGATTGCTGAAGCCATGCATCGACTCTACAACGAGCTCGGCATGCCAATGAGCGTTATTGCACAGTTGCATGGCGTTAAGGCGTCATGGGCTGGGCAGATGATGGGGCTCGTGACGCTTCATCCGCGTGCACGGGACCTTCTCGATCCTCGCATCATCAAGAACGACCGAGATCGTCTGCCCGTCACGGCGGCTATCGGCATTTCCAAGCTCGACCAGTCGTTGCAGCTGGATTTGGCGAACCGACTCCTGCGCAAGGAAATCACGCTGCGCGGTCTGCGTGCTGAAATACTCCGTCTCGGCAAAGTGCATGGCCTCCCGGTCAAGCAACGCGCCGTGAACCGGAACCATCAGTTCGCGTCGTTCGTCGCGATGGGGAGAAACATCCGCGCGACGGCAAGTGATTTGAAGGCGCTCTGCAATCGTGAAGATTTTTCCGACTTCATCCTTCGGGGTGACATCGAGAAAGTCCGCACGGTACTGCTCTCACTCAATGAGGCAGAGGAAGAGCTCCTGAACTCCAAGCGAGCAATCGCTCAAGCACTCGCGGTGAAAAACCGATGAGTAACGACCAGTTTGGTCCCTAGGGCCGGCGACTCACCTTTGTTGCCGGCCCTTTTCACGTCTCTGTTATAATCTCCGCGATGCAGGAGAAACACCAAAAGCACACCGTCCTCTACCGCTCGCATCGCCCGAAGACATTTGCGGACGTGCAGGGACAGGACCACATCACCAAGGTGCTCGAAGCGGCTATAAAGAATAAGAAGCATGCGCACGCGTATCTGTTCGTCGGCACACGCGGGACGGGGAAGACCAGTGTCGCGCGCATCCTCGCGCGCGAGCTCGGCGTTTCTGACAAAGACCTCTACGAGATAGACGCGGCCTCGCACACCGGCGTAGACAACATTCGCGAACTTCGCGAGGCGGTGAACGTCATGCCATTTGAGTCGCCGTACAAGTTTTACATAATCGACGAGGCGCACATGCTCTCGAAACAGGCATGGAACGCTCTTTTGAAAACTATAGAAGAACCGCCGCCGCACGCGATGTTCGTCCTCGCGACGACCGAGCGCGATAAGGTGCCGGACACCATACAATCTCGTTGCGAAATTTACACGTTCAAACAGCCGACGCGCGAGATGCTTGCAAGCGTACTTGCGGACGTGGCGAAGAAAGAAGGCTACACGTTAGAGAAGAGTGCGGCAGAACTCGTGGCACTTCTGGCCGAGGGCTCGTTCCGTGACGCGCTCTCCATCCTCCAGAAAGTCCTCTCGGTCTCCAAAGAC
>JAKFXQ010000032.1 GCA_021731295.1 Patescibacteria group bacterium | reverse complement strand
CATCGTAACTGGTATCAAGCGCGATACCAGGGCGCTTGATACCAGTTACGATGTAGCCAATCTCCCCCTCGGAAAGTCTCTCCGTGGGTGACTCGCCTGGCGAGAGTATGCCTACTTCGAGCGCGATGAAGTCCGCCTCCGCCGCGACGAAACGCAAATAGTCTCCCTTTTTGAACTCGCCACTGAATACGCGTAGATACACGATGATGCCGCGATGGTCCGAGTACCCGAAGTCGAAGATGAGGCCCTGCGCACCACCGTCTTCCGCGACGGGCGGTGGCACACGCGTAATGACTCTGTCCAAGAGCTCGGGAACACCTTCACCCGTTTTACCAGAACAACCCATGATGGTGTCTTCTTCCACGCCCAACAGAAACGAGAGTTCGGTCTTGATGTCAGCGACGCGCGCGTTTGGGGAATCTATTTTCGAAAGCACTGGAATGATGACGCGTCCCAGACTCTTCGCGACCGAAAGTACGGAGAGTGTCTGTGCCTCAACGCCCTGGGTGGCATCCACAAGGAGGATGACTCCCTCAACGGCCGTAAGCGCTCGTGAGACCTCATACGCGAAGTCTACGTGGCCTGGCGTGTCGATGAGGTTCAAGATGTACTCCTGACCGCCCTGCGTCCATTTCATGCGCACGGGGGCCATTTTGATGGTGATACCGCGCTCGCGTTCCAAGTCCATCTTGTCGAGGACTTGGTCCTGCATGTGCCGCTTTTGAATGGTCCCCGTCATTTCGAGCATGCGATCGGCCAGGGTCGATTTCCCGTGGTCAATGTGCGCGATGATGGAGAAATTGCGGATATGGCTGGTCATGGGAGAGAGACTACATGCGCGCCGGGGCAAGCGCAAACCTATATGCGGGGCACGCCCGTGCCTTCAGCCGATGAGACTGTCGCCACGTCCTTCCACAGCCGCTCGCGCATGGCAGATACAGTCGCTGCATACTCATGACTACCAAGGAGCTTATAGATGAGCGCTGTGGCAAATATGCCGGCGATACCTGCCGTAAACCCTTTAAAGAAGACCGAGCCGAGGGTGGAGGTGAACGTGATGTCACCTAAGAACGTCAGAGTGCCGTAGGCGACGCTTGCACCGATAAAGCCAGCCGTGAGTGACTGCCACCATGCGCGAGCGATAGCAGAAACCAACGGCCCGAATCGAATTTCGAAATACGCGATGTGAAGCAGGGCCGCGATGACACTTCCCGTCGAAAACGCGAGCACGAGCGCGAGCACCTCGCCGCCCGGCACATCTTGTACGCGCAGCATCACCTCAATAAACGCGCCTGTCTCGTCGTACGCGAACATGCGCAAATACAGCCACCCGAGCATCAATGTGAGGCTTCCGGAGAAGAGCGCAATCATGAACGGAGCAAACGTCTTTCCGGCCGCGTAGGAAGCGCGCACGATGAGGAGCGAGATACTTTGTGCGACCAAGGAGACACTGAAGAGCGCGACGGCAGCCGCAGTGAGGCGCGTGTCAGTCCAATCAAAAGCACCGCTCCCCAAAACAGTACGCACGACATGCGCACGTAGAACGATAAAAAGGCCCGTCGCCGGTAGGGACCAGAACAGGATGTGACGCGCCGCCGTTTGTACATGGCGCAAGAACTCTTCGTTTTTACCGCCACTAAAGGCAACCGCTAGCGTCGGAAAGGCGGCAACAGAGTACGACGCCCCGATGATAGCGAGTGGAACGGCATGCAGATTGAAGGCAAATATGAACACGGCAATGGAGCCGGTCGCCAGAATGCCGGCGTACGAAAGTAGGCCTAGAAATGCAAGCTGGGAAATTGAGAGTGCTGCTGTGCGCGGAATGGAAAGACGTAACGTCGAGAAGAACCCGCGGACATCGCTAAAACGAGGAAAACGATTGAGATAGCCGTCGCGGAGCATGTCCGGCACCTGGATGAGGACGTGCATCAAGGCGCCGAGAATGACTCCGTAGGCAATGCCGCGCATGCCGAAATACGGATACAGCACCATGATGCCGAAAATAATGCCAATGTTGTACAAGACCGGAGCGAGTGCGTAGAGCGCGTAGCGAAGCCGTAGCTGGGTTACTGCCGCAGCGATATTCGATAGTCCGAGAATGACTGGCTGCGCCAGGAGAATAACAGTCAGCGAGTAGAGCGCATCATAGGAGCGTTCCGTAATCGATGGAAACAGTCGCGTGAGCAATTCGGGCAAGTTAGCATAGATGACTGCGGTTATTGCACACACGAGTACGGAGAAGCCAACAACTATAGTGTCGATATATCGATGGCGCTCCCCTTCTCCGTAGCGCGAAAGAATCGGGATAAGTGCGTAGACAGAGACCAGCGCGCCGAAAGCGACGAACAACAAATCTGGTATGCGGAACGCGGCGTAGTAGAGGTCGAGTTCAGGTCCTGCCCCGAAGAGGTGCGCTAACAGACGGTCACGCCCCAAGGCCAAGAGCGACGACATGAGAGCAGAAAAGCCCAAGAGATAGGCCGCGACGTGCATGCCACGAATCTCGTAGGAGAAGATACCGAACGACGCGTTCGAGACCAGTCGTGAGCGGAGAGCCTTAATCATACCGTATACAACCAGAGTGCGGCCGCCTCCGTCAACCGCAGCATCCTACTGTTGCGAGATACCCTCGAGCGGCGGTTTGCCTTGAGAGACGTTTGCAATCATGAGCGGAATCGTCGGTTCGTTCGGGTCGAGTTCTGCAACTTTCATGAACGCTTGGGCGGCCTGGTCAAACTGACCAACATTCGCAGCGGTGAGTCCGTACATGAAGAATGCATTTGCGAAATCGGGGCGCAGAATCGCAGCCTGCGCGAAAGCGGTTGCCGCATCGTTCCACGCTTGGCCCGCATAGAGAATCATGCCAAGCGCGTACCACGCCACAGCATCTTGCGGTGCAAGCTGGACGACTATCGCACCTGACGCGAGCGCGCCTTCCAAATCTCCTTGCTGCGCCAGAATTTGCGAGCGTAGATAGTGAGCGAACGCGAAGTTGCCCTTCAGTCGTATCGCATCGTCGAGATGCTGAATAGCAGCGACGAGATTGTTCTCGGTGAGCGCGAGCTGTGCGAGACGTACGTGTGGCACCGGATTCGACGGATTGTCGGCGACAACTTCCATATAGGCAGTTCGTGCCGCCTGAACAGAGCCTTCGACACCAGCACCTGATAGTTCCTGATATAGCTGTGCCAACGTGAGCCAGTTCTGATAGTCGTCACCGTCGATGGTGACCGCAGAGAGGCCATGCTCAATGGTTTTTGCCAATGTTGCCTGCAACTCTTCTTGGGACACAGTGTCTCCCAACTGCGCGAGTCGCGATAGTTCGAGAATGCCGAGCTCTACCGCTGCACGATACGCGCGGTCATTTGATGGTGAGAGTGCGATGGCGCGCTGCACTCGCTCTGTTGCTTCTGCCGCGTCACCACCCTGTGCAAATGACACGACTGCCTGATTGACTGCGATATCCGAGGCGACCGCACGCGTTCCCGGAATTACGACGGCAAGTACGACGAGCGCCGGCACAACAACGAGGAGACCGCTCGCGAAATTCTTGAACGAATTCAGCCCCAGTGGCAACGTACTTCTCTCGTGCATTGATATGAACCCGGCAAAGGCTCCCAAGAGCGCGAAGAGAACGAGCGAGCCAATGATGCCCGGCACGTAGATGATTTGGAATACGAAGAGATAGAGCACCGACATGCCCAAAACGAAGATGGCGACCGCTTCCTGACTCGACACGCGGCGCAATGCAGAGCCAAACGCGTAGAGATATGCAGCAAAGAGGAACGCCCACGCGAGAATGCCGAGGACGCCGAGCGTCACGAGCGAGGTCGGCACTGCACCCACACCTGCATTAAAGTCGAGATTCCAGAACAGTGTCTCGTTCACTCCCTCAGGCTTATAGCGCACCCAGTTTTTGGCGAAGGAATTTGGACCGGAACCGAAGAACAACGTCCTCCCTTCCTGCATCAGGTTGCTGCCGATTTCGAACGTACCTTGCCATGACGGACGCACTTCGACTGCAGTAATCGTGAGTTTTTCCGGCAGACGGTCGTGAATGGTGCCGTTGAACCACCCAAACAGGAATGATACAAGTGCGAGCGCGACCCACGGTGCTGCGACACCCATGACGCGCTTCAGCGCATGTCCCTCACCTTTCACAAATGCGTAGATAGCGGTCAGTGCGGCGACAGCGCTCATGACAAACCAAATGTCCGCCATACCGATGATAATCATAAAGAGAAGTGCAAGAATGGCCACTACGTAGAGGACGATGCGCGTTCGAGATTCACTCGCCAGTGAGAACAGCGGTATGGCAAGGCTGATGTACGCCGCAAGACCCACGAGGATGCCGAGGTCATGCCACGTGCCCACTGCGGTATTTGCAGGAGAGGCAAAGTAGCCACCAAGTGACTGCACAGACGGGATCAGTACGCGCACATACTCGAACACAAGAAGAAGTACGACGCCGCCTACAATTGCCATGACAACTTCGCGAAGTCGTGCGGCAGAGTGAACGTAGAGCGCGGTCGCACCGAGCATCAGGACAGAAAACACAATCATTGCGACGGTGTCATGCTCACCGAGTCCGCTGAAAAACGACCCGAAATAGGAGTTCGAGAGCAGTCCAGAGGCAACATAGGCGAGCGGTAAGACTGCAGCGGCCACGAGTAGCGGGGATCGCGGCACCGAAACGTGCCCTTCGGCCAGTCGCGCGATAAACCACGCAAGTACAGAAACGGTGATACCGACGGCTATGATGAGAAATTTAGATTGAGCGACCGAAATAGTCTGCGTTGGGATGATGAATAGTGGCGCGAGTGCGAGCGACGCGAGAAGTGCGACGCGCGAGACTGCATCCATTGTCTTTCGAAGTGAGTGCATGTTTAAAAGCGGCTTATTACTACTCGGTCATGGTAGCACGTGCGTCTCCGTATGTTATCCACCTGTGAAATGAACTTGACTCGCTTGGTGTATTGTGGCCCGAACAAAGCTGCGGTATAGTCGTGTTCTGCGCTAGGCAGCTGCCCCATAGCAATGTGGGGAGGAAAGTCCGGACACAGGTATCGCAAGATGCAGTCTGGTAGCGGGTAATCCCCGTCCGCCGCGAGGCGAGAGGTGCGAGCAGAGACGCCCGAGCCGAAAGGTAGAGGCTCCCGTCCGCAAGGACAGGATGACGCCCATGGCAACATGGGATTGAAACGGCAAAATCCTTACCGCTGTGCAAGGCCGTGCCCTTCGTGGTGATCAATTGACATCATGAGGTGGAGTGCCGCTTGAGGTTGTCGGTAACGGCAATCCCAGATGAATAGCTGCCCAGTCCGCAAGGATGGACAGAATCCGGCTTAAAGGTGCAGAGGGGGCGGGCGACGCGAAAGCGGCGTCCGTTTTCTTTTTACAGGGAGCGAGTCTCCTCTGCGTGTGTGACGAGTAGTTGCGCTCGAGCGACGCATGCGGAGGCGTCCTTACCGACAAAAATACGTTGCTCGTATGCATCAGCGAGATATCGCATGGCAAGTTCCGCCATTACGGCACGCATGCCGCGAGGAATTGCATGCGACTCTGCGTCCGTCAGAAATGTAGCTTCTGCGCGATACGCGTCCAGCGTTTCCGAAAATCGGTCATATCTAAATCCTGTCGCCAACGAGCACATACTGCGGAGCATGTCGCCCACATCAATGGCTACTGGGTACCTCCCAACCGTCCCTAAATCAATATAGGCTCGCGCCGCGTATGCGTCGGCGTCGAAGACAACGTTGGCGACCTTTGGGTCACCATGACAGACGCGCAGTGGAAAATCGGAAACGCTCTCGGCCACGCACACCGCGCGCGCACGTTCAAACAACGGTGCAATACGTTCGTGCAGTTCGCTCCCCACGTTCTGACGTTGGAGCGCTGCCAGATGCGCTTCCACGGCCGGGCAATCATGAAAGGCATATCGGGGCGACAGTGGTGCACTGAAATCCGCCAAAGCACTGTGGAAGCGTCCGAGAAGCGCTGCCATACTGCGCGCCTCATCAGTCGAGAGATATTCGGAATGCGTCGTTCTCCCCGGAATCCACGTACACAGACGCCAGATGCCATCACCTCTCACTGTTTCCAGTTCACCACTTTGAGTAGGAATAACCTGTGGTGTCTCTATCTCCTTTTCGATGATGTGGGCAGTGACCGCGGCGATATCCAGCGCGGACGCCGATTCCGCCTCGCTTACGCGCTGTAGGAGAAACGTTCCATCGGCGCAATCTATTCTGAAGCTCAAATTTGTGCCCGCAGGCAGCGCAATAGACGTCGCGTCAGCGATACCGTATTCCGAGAGGACCTCGTGGATATTCATCGCGATACTATACGTCCCGCGCGCCTTCTCGGCGAGCACGTACGTGCTCTAGTGCGTCAGGCCGTTACAAACTCCCGCTCCTCCTCGAAAATAAAGCGCGGCCCCTTGTAGTCGAGTTCTGGCCTGTCCACCTCCTCTAGGAACATGGCAAGTGGTCGATTTGAGAGCTTCCCCGCATAGTCCCCGTACTGCGGGATATACACCACCGTCTCTTCACCAGTCTCCGTGTTTTCTGCGACGCCGAGTATGTGATAGGTGTTGCCCTTGAAGTGCTTGTAGATTCCGGGCCGTACGCGCGCGTCGGCTCGATACATACACCTATTTGTGCTTGGAGCCAGAGTCGACTTCGTAGCTCGTGTTTTGCTGTTCGAAGAAGTTCACCAATTCGTAGACGTCAGTCGAGGTCGCCATCCACTTTGCTGGGTTTGTCGCATTAAAGTGCTTGCCGAGTCCCAGCTCTTCGAGTCTGCGGTCAGCAACGTACTGTACGTACTGGTTCACGTAATCGGCATTCAGGCCGAGGATGCCACGCGGGAAGAGGTCTTTGTTGTATGCAACTTCAAGTTCGACGCCTTCTACGATAATCTGCCGAATCTCTTCAGCAAACTCCGGCTCAACCAATTCCGCATTCTCTTCGAGAATGGAGTGCACCAACGTCATGCCGAATTTCAAGTGCAATGATTCGTCGCGAATGACCCAGTTAATCATCGAGCCCAGATTGCGCAGTTGATTGCGCTGACGGAACGAAAGCGCAACCATAAAGCCCGAGTAGAACCAGATTCCTTCCATCACAATATTCGTAGCAATGAGGTTACGGATGAAGTCCTTCTTGCCCGCTGCCGTTTCGACATTCAGCGTATTGTCCATCATGCGCTTCATGTACTTGTTGATGTAGTCCTCCTTCGCCTTCATGGACGGCAGTTCGAGGTGCATGTTGAACGCACGGTCGCGGTCAATGGGGAATGTCTGCAAGACATATTCGAATGCGACGCAATGATTCGCCTCCTCCCACATCTGCTTCGCGAGGTAGAGATGGCACTCCGCCGATTTGAGGTACGGATAGACACCGAGCGCGATGGAACGATTCACGATAAGTTCCGCCGGATTGAAGAAGGACATGAGGAACTCAACCGCATGACGCTCGTCATCGGTCATTTTTGCCCAGTCATCAAGGTCTTCTTTGAGTGCTATTTCGTGTGGGAACCATGTGTTCCGCACTGCTTGGTTATACAAATCATACGCCCACTGATACTTAATGGGGTGGATATTAACGTCATCGGGCGAAAAGTTACCGACTAGCATACGCGCACGTTATAGGTTACGAGCTTCTAAATAAATGGACGAACAAAGAACTACTGACACGAGTCGCACACCAATACTTCTTGCGGATCTGACGGTGCAACGAGTGTCGGGCGCTTCACTGTAACTGATGGAACGTCTTGGGAAACTACCGGAACGGGAACTTCTATGGTCTTTGGTGCCACGTGGCCTTCGGCGATGACTTCTGGCGTAGCTGCAAGTGGCAGAGAGCGTTGGCCGTGAGCAACCGCCGAGAATCCAGTCGATTGTGACTGCTGTACCGGGACGACGAGTTCCTCTTTTGCAACACTCACGGTAACGAGCTCGGGTACTTCGATTGGGCTCTGCTGTATAGGCGAGATTTGTGGCGTAAGGTCCTTGAGTGCGGACGATGCGACGACCGAGGAGAAGCCCTTCTTCCCCATTGCTGCTGCTTTGTTTACGGTCGTTGTTGACTGCTCTGCCGTGTGTCGTGGCTTCATGTGCAAGTAGTACGTTGTCTTGAGTCCACGCTTCCATGCCGCCATGTACACATTCTTCGTTTCATCCACATCGCGATTCTCCAAATACATGTTGCGCGAGAGTGCCTGGTCAACCCACTTCTGCGCACGTGCTGCAACTTCGATGAATGCGTACGGCGAGGTCGTGAACGACGTCTTGTAGATTTGCTTGAGGTAGCTTGGAATTTCGTTGATTGGTGTGATGTCACCCTGAAGTTCGATGATGCGGTCCTTCACTTCCTCCCAGAGACCCATGTTCTTGAGGTCTTTGACGAGGTTGTGATTAACATCAAGATACTTTCCGGAAATTTTGTTGCGCGAGAATACCTGTGCAAAGCGTGGGTCAATGCCCGGTGTTGTGCCCGCGACAAGACCGATGTTCGCATTTGGTGCGACTGCCAAAAGCGTCGCGTTGCGCATACCACCCTTCACCTTTGCGCGCAGCGCGTCCCAGTTCAGCTGCTTGTTGCGAGACTCGAGCTTGAGATGTGTCGGAATGCCGCGCTCTTCTTCCATGATTTTCACCGTATCTACCGGCACCATGCCCTGCGCCCATCGGCTTCCGGCGAAGTGCGTGTAGTTACCGCGCTCACGAGCAAGATTCGCGCTCTCATCTATTGCCATGTAGCTGACGAACTCGAAGATACGGTCGGCAAAGTCTGCCGCGTGGCCGCTCTCATACGGCATGCCCAACTGTTCCAAAGCGTCGGAGAATCCCATGACGCCAAGGCCCACCGCACGATTCTCATTGTCCGAACGCGAGGCCTCCTCTATCGGCAACATGTTGATGTCGATGAGGTTGTCGAGGTGACGAATGGCCAAGCGCACCGTTTCCTCCAGCTGGTGCCAGTTGACCTGCTTGTGTTCAATGTGCGCCGCGAGATTCAGTGATGCGAGATTACAGACTGCAATGTTGTCTTTGTCCTGCGGGAGACAAATCTCGGTGCACAGATTCGACATGTGAATCGTGCCCGTATTGTTGTTGAGTGCGCGGATGTTCATCGGGTCCTTCCAGGTGAGCCACGGATGCGAGGTGGACTGGAGGGAAACAAGAATAGCGTGCCACTGCTCCTTCGCCGGCATCTTCTTGAATGCGCGCAACTTCCCTTCTTCTGCCAGCTTAACGTATTCTGCGTAGCGCTTAGAAAACGCCTGGCCGTAGAGTTCGTTCAAATCTGGAGTCTCCTTCGGGTCGAACATGTACCACATGTCACCCGCTTCGACACGACGCATGAACTCATCCGAAATGAAGACCGCGGTGTTTGCGGTGCGCATGCGCAGGTAATCATCACCAGCGTTGTGCTTCCAATCGATGAACTCCGGGAAATCCATGTGCCAGTTCTCCATATAGAAACACAACGCGCCAAGTTTCTTTCCCCCACGCTGAATGGCGCGTATTGCCGTGTCCATGATTTTCGCGAAAGGCGTTGGGCCTGACGAGACCGTGTTCGAAGACTTGAGCGGTGAACCAGTTGCACGTAGTTTCGTGATGGAGACACCAAGACCACCCGAGGCCTTAGAAATCTTCATCACATCTGCTACTGATTTCGCGATATGATCTATGTCGTCGTGCACTTCAAGAAGGAAACAATTTGAGAGCGCGGGGCGTGAGGTGCCAGCCTGTAGGTTCGTGGAGCCACCTGCGACATACAGAAGGCGCGACATGCGTTCATAGAATTTGACAGCACTCTCGTTCGGATTCTTTTCGTTGTAAGCCAGACCCATGGCTACGCGCATGAAGAAATACTGCGGCGTTTCCGACGGCTTCTGCTTTTCGTCCTTCATCGTATAGCGATTCGCGAGTGTCGAGACACCTGCGTAGGTGAAGAGTTCGTCTCGTTCGATGCGCAGTGCGGCAGCGAGTGCCTTTACGTCGTACTTAGAGGCCATGCGCGTATCCAACAGGCCGTTTGCAACACCGTTCTGGATGTACACCGGGAATGCTTCACGATGCTTCACTTCGAGTTCCTGCAGGTCGTCGTGGTACTCACCAACAACACGGCGATACATGGTCTTCAAGAAGAGTCGGACCGCAACTTTGTCGTATTCAATGTCTTCCTTAATGTTCTGAACGGCGGCGTTCACCGTGGCAATGTCCAACTCCTCGGATGTGATGCCATCGTAGAGTGTGAGCTGGGTCTCTGTCGCTATCTGCGTCACCATCGAAATAGAATCCGTCATGTCCCGACAAGCCCGCTCGATGGAACGGTTTATCTTGTCTGCATTGAAGGGTTCTTTAGTACCATCACGTTTTGTGATTTGAATCTGCATACGCACGCGGCTCACGATGCTTAGGCTGCTAGTTGATTCACACTAGCACAGGGGTTCTTTCTGATGGTTTTTCCACATGCTGTGGATAACGAACCAGCCTGTTTCTTCGCCCTAAAATGAGATCCTTGACCCTAGAGCGATGCCGTGTTCGTACACGAACCCTGAACGGACTTCCAGCACGTAGCGGACGGGTACGTCTGGCTGGAATACCTGCGGGTACGAGCCGGGGGTAACGTTCTCATGAATGTGAACCACAAAGCCCTCGTCCGAGAGCCAGATGATGTCTATGGCGAACTTCATGTCCTTCATCCAGAAGCCGTACCGGTCGGCCTCATCAAATATGAAAAACATGCCCTCGTTTTCGGCGAGTGGCTGGCGGCCGCTTAAGCCCTGTGTTCGCTCCGCAACGGTATCAGCAACGGTCACTTCGACTGGAATGTTGTCTACGTAGATAACGCCATTATCTCGCGGGCTTACCAAATCGGTTCGCACCTGCGTTCCAGCGTAGAGGACGACGGCCATCAAGAGCCCTATCGCGACGCCAAGGGCTATGACTATCCGTCGCATACACCTATTGCATCGAAATCAGGATGACGCCCATGGCAATCATGGAGACAAACCAGAAGCCCGCATTGATGAGGACGAGCTTGAAACTCTTCCCTTCCCAAAGGAATACGCCGAGAGCAGGCGGCATCACGAAACCAAGCCAAATCCAGAAGGAGAGCTCTGCGGCGCCAATCCAGTCCCAGACGCCCCACGCGATGTAGAAGTGCGCGAGGACGTACGCCATCACTATGGACGTAACAAGGCCAATCAACGCCATCAGCGGCATCATTTTGGTGTTCTTCGCCATCGCTTCACGATCAAGACCGCTCATGGTGATCCAAGCGTCCCCGAATACTTTCGGGTTGTACCAAATAAAGCCGATGATCACGTTGGCGAGACCGGCGAGGAGTACGGGGAGCGCGGTAACTTCGTACATAGGATGAGATTAGCCTCTAATGTGTGCATGATACCGTCCCTACCGTAAATCGAAAGAGGCGGGTGTGCAGAGCGTGACTCACGCCCAACGGATAATGACGTAAGAGCCCGCGAACAAGAGTAGAGCGCCGAGGAAGAATGCGGCGTTGGGCACAGAGCGGAAAATCAGGATGCTGAATATGACGACGAAAAACGGGTACGATATTTCGATAATGGATGCCGTCGGTGCATCGAGTCCTTTTATTGCGGCAAGAATGGCGTAGCCGGCAATGAACGCGAGTAGTGTCGTCGCTGTAATAAGGAGAGGATTTGATTGGACTGCGAGTGTGACGCTTTTTAGACCTCCCGGCTCAAAATACGCGATGAGTGGAAGCATCAATAGTGCTCCGCTTCCGTAGTGGATGAAAAACAGCACGAGCGGTGACGTGGACTTGAGCACCATCGCATCCAGCGTGTAGACCATGCCCCACGTGACCGCAGCACCGATGGCATAGATGAAGCCCCACTCCATAGTTACCGTAAGTGCGTCTCAAGGAAGGTCAGTGTTTTCTCCCATGCATCCTTGGTCTCTACAGGTGCGTAGTTAGCACCAGACGGATTAGCGAAGGCATGTCCGACTCCTGGATAGATGTGGATTTCATTCGGCACGCCGAGCGTTTCAAGCGACGTCTTGAACGCATCCACCATGGTAAGCGGAATGGCTTGGTCTTGGTCGCCAAAGATTCCCAATACTGGCCAAGATATAGGTGCGAGACGCGCCGTTGTCGTCGCCATGTTACCGCCATAGTAGACGACGGTCGCATCCAGCGGCTCGCCCGAAATCGCGAGCTCGATAGATTGCCTGCCACCGAAGCACCAGCCAAGGGAGGCCATCTTCATAGCTCCCTCTTCGCGCAGATACCCCACCGCAGAGCGCATGTTTGCCACACCTTCGGCCTGAACAAACTGCGCAGTGAGTGCTCGTGCACCTTCTTGGTCCTCGGCAGTGCCATTCAAGAGACTGACAGCGAGCACGAGATAGCCTTCCTTCGCAAGCGTTTCCGCTGCGTCTTTAATTTCCGGCCGCAGTCCCCTGTTTTCGTGAATCATGACGACGCCGGGGTAGTTTCCGGGCGCTTCTGGTCGCACATAGTAGCCGATAGAGCCGGGATGATACTCCACGTCGGACGTCACGATGGCGGTGTTGTTCCCGTTTTGCATCAGTTCTGCGTTCTTCGTTTCTGTGACAGGCTCTTGTGGGGCCTGCTTCATACTCACGTACACACCAGCACCAATAATCACAACTATGCCGACGATGAGTACTTTTATCATTCTTCCACTATACCAAGGAACTTGAGGACGCCATCCGCTATTCCGCGCGCCGCTCTATCCGGGTCTCCAACGATGATGGCACGGTCATTCGCGTTCGTCATAAAGCCGGTTTCAACAATAACGCCCGGAGTTTGCGGGTGGATGGCATGGTCATAGCGGCGCCAGTTGAACGCATAGTAGCTACTCATGCGTCGCGTAATGTTCGCGTCGCGACGCAAACCAGTCGCCTCACCATATGTTTCGTATATCGCGTCCGTGAGAGTCTGCGCCTTCCCCGAATAATCGCGGCGAGGAGCAGAGAGTTTGAATCCAGAGACGGCACTGCTCGAAGAGCCATCGGCGTGAATAGACACAAAGGCGTCTGCGAGATAATCAACGGGGACTGTTGCTGGCATCAAATCTACAATCACGCCGTCTGCTTCTAGGAGCGTTTTCACACGTCGCGCTATTGCGAGAACTGTCTCTTGCTCGGTGTAGCCCCCGCCCTGCGCTCCGCTTGATGCGCGAAGGCCGATTAATTCTTCTGGCACAGTGTCGAGCTGCCAGTGCCCTGCCTGAATGCCGACTCTCGGCGGTCCCTGATATCGCGTAGTGGGGCCGTACGCACGCATTTCTTCTGAGGACATTTCGCGCCAGTAGCTCGCCCACGGTATGCGCATGCCCGTCGGCACCGATGGGTCTGGTGGGAGATATGCGAGCGACGTTGTGCCGAGAGTATCCGCTTCGTCATACTCTGCAGATTCCTCGACGAGCATGGGTTCTGCACTGGCCGGCGGGCCGAAACCCGCTTCAGTGTCGGTAAACCGACTCGGCGCGTCGCTTTGCACGAACCACGCGCCACCAATGAGAAGGAGCGCGCCGACTGCGATGCCAATACGTAGCGGGGTCACAGACGTCATAGTATCAAACCGACGTGTACCAATGACATCTTTGCCATACAGACGTATACTCCGCGCGGACAACGTTACCAACGTCCAGCAGTACATCCGGCAACAAGGAGATACTGATGACACAAGGTACTGACAAGCGTTCCTCTGGTGCAAATGTCGCACGACGTCTCAAGTTCGTACTCTGCGGCATCGGGCTTCATGATTGGGGTCCGTGGCACCTGATACGCATCCGTCACCTCGGCGAGTATCCGTGGGAAAAGTGGCAGCATTACTGCCACGCACGACGGAGAGTGTGCACACACTGCGGACGAGCCAAACAGCGCGGCAAGTGCTACGGCACCATCACCCCGCTTCCACCGCAGTAACACTGCGCGGACGGCACGGTCATCCGTGCCGTTCTGCATTTCACATGCATGTCAGTTACAATGCACATATGCACTACCTTCACACAATGGTTCGCGTCGAAGATTTGGACCGCACGCTCGATTTTTACTGCCGCGTTATGGGTCTTGTCGAAGTGTCGCGTCGTGAAGACGAAAAGGGCCGCTACACAAACGTATTTCTCAAGGCGCCGGGCGATGACGTGGACATGAACGCAAAGAAGGCGCCGCTGTTGGAATTGACCTACAATTGGGACAAGGAGGCATACACAGGCGGGCGCAACTTCGGTCATCTCTGCTATGCGGTTGACGATATCTACACATACTGCGCCCACCTGCTGGAGAGTGGCGTCGTGATTAACCGTCCACCGAAAGACGGCCGCATGGCATTCATCCGCTCGCCTGAAGGCATTTCCATCGAACTCCTTCAAATCGGGGAGGCATTGCCTGTTAGCGAGCCATGGGCCTCGATGCCGAATACGGGGACGTGGTGATACAGCAAACACGGGGATTACCGCCGTCGCGCCTGCAGCAGCACGTACAATGGTGCCATGCGATTACTCGCGCCTCTCCTTTTCGTGCTCTTGTTCGTCTCAAGCACAAGCATTGCGCACGCGAACATCAGCGGTGCCGCGGGCAATGTTGAATACTGGCGCGGCCTCGGCGGTTCGCCCCGCCCAGGTGTTCTGTTTGTCGTCCTGCATAACTCTTGGGGACCGTACGGTTCAGGCCGCAATACAGCACGCGACCAAAGCGGTGGTGGTATTGGTTCAGAATGGTGGGTACTCGCAGACGGCACCATCATTCACTCGGATTCTGAACGCGTAACCGGACACTGCGGCGCCAATCCTGCTCCTGGTGTCGGGAGGGACTGTAATCGGCGTGGCGTTGGTATTGAGTTCGAGGGTTTTGGTCAGCACACCGCACAGCAAGTACGCTCGGGCCTCGCACTCGTGCGCTTTCTCCAAGAACGTTACTGTATTAAAAGCGCAGATGTCGTGGCGCATCGCAAAGCTGGTGGAGGTTCAGAAGGTGTCGCTATGGAACAAGCCGCACGCAATATGGGCCACACGCCTAGTTGTTCGGGCGCCTCCCCTAGCGGAAGCATTCCAGATAGCCTGGTAAGTCAGACAGTCCAAAGCCCTCCCGTCCCTGGTTCTGGGCAACCGACACTGCTTGGCCAACCGAATTCGTATGGCTATCCGCAACAACAGGGATATCCGCAACCTTCACCATCAAACCCACAGGGATATGGTTCGGCGCCAACCGGAGGGTCGCAATACATTCTCGGGGGAACGTCGCCCTACGCATCGCCTGGCTCGCCGACGTCATATGCGCCTGTTTCCGGTGCGACGGTACCGACGACCCCTTCTGCGCCAACGCTCTTGCAACAAATCGCGTACCCGAGCCCCGCGGTAGGTGAAGAAGATGCCGCTTCGTTGGCTTCAGCGAAAACAGCACAACAACTCAGCACAAACGACATCATTACCATCGTCGCCATGGGTTCGACCACAGCGCTTCAGGTGCCACTCAAAAACGTCGTCGTTCCTGACACGGTCTACGTGTCTCCTGTGTATAAAGCTACCGAGACATTTGCTCCGTCGCTCCCTGCACCACAACCAGAGAGCTTTGGCACAACCATTCAGTTCACTGCTCTCGTGGACGGACTCCGAAATCTCGTGAATGCGCTGATGCGACTTCTCGGGCGGTAGGTTTTTGGGCCGCCTTGCGATAGGGGCGTGTTTCCTATAGGTTCACGTTGGGCCATAAGGCTCTTTACAGGAGGCTCACACATGAGCAACGTAATAGTGACTAAGTTTGGCGGGAGTTCTCTCGCCGACGCTACGCAGATACGCAAGGTCGTGGACATCGTTCGCTCGGACCCGCGACGCCGATTCGTCGTCGTTTCGGCACCCGGCAAGCGGCATGGCGATGACGAGAAGGTCACCGACATGCTCATCGAATACGGTCGGACTCAAGGGTTGCCGCGTTTGCGCGTCGAATTGCGGCTGAAGTTGCGGTTCCAGACTCTGCTCGACGACTTGGGTGTAGCGCTCGATCTCTCGCTATTCTTCAGGACCCTCTACGATGCCGCGGCACGCGGGAATACCGACCTCGTCGTGAGTCGCGGTGAATACCTGTGCGCACGCATCGTCGCCGACGTGCTTGGCTTCACATTCGTCGATGCCTTGGCGCACATTGCGCTCGATGACCGCGGTCGACCGAACATGGCTCTCACGACTGAACTTCTGGGCGAATTGCCGGAAGACCGTGGATACGTCATCCCCGGCTTCTACGGATTCATGCCAAACTTGAAGGTGAAAACCTTCTCGCGCGGCGGCTCCGACCTCACTGGCGCAATAGTCGCGGCGGCTGTCGGCGCAAAGGAATACGAGAACTGGACCGATGTGTCTGGGCTTCGTATGACTGACCCGCGCATCGTGTCTACCGCGAAGCGCATCCCCGAAGTTACGTACAAAGAGCTTCGGGAACTGACCTACATGGGAGCGACGGTCTTGCACGAGGAAGTCATCTTCCCCTTGCTCGGCACCGACATTCCCATACGGCTCCGGAATACGAACGAGCCGTCTGATCCCGGCACTATCATCGTCGGGGACGAGCACGTCTCGAAGAGACTTCCCGGCTCTATCGTTGGTATCGCCGGAAAAAAGGACTTCACGGTCATTCGCATCGAGAAGGGTCTGATGAACCAGGAAATCGGATTCATCAGGCGTGTCGCTGCGGTTTTCGAGAAGCACGGTGTGAGCATCGAGCACATGCCGGGCGGCATCGACACCTTGAGCGTCGTTGTGGCGAGCGACAACATCGCAGGCAGACGCAACGCGATTGCGCATGACCTGCAACACGAGTGTGGGCCGGTGCGTGTCTTCACGCACGACAACATGGCGCTCATCTGTGTCGTGGGCACCGCAATGGCGCACACGCCCGGCGTCGCGGCTCGTGTCTTGCAATCGGTCGCACGCTCCAGTGTGAACGTGCGGATGATTGACCAAGGTTCGAGCGAAATCAGCATCATCATCGGCGTTGAAAATGCGGACTTTGAGACCGCGGTTCACGCTATCTATCACTCGTTTGCGTAGCTGACGCGAACTGAAAAAACAACGGGGCCCCAAGGGGCCCCGTTTCGTATTGTGCGCACTGACAGCAATCAGTGCGTCTTCTTGCGCAAATCAGCAAACAGGTTATCCGTTATCCACGGATCGACCTTTTGCGAATCGTCGCAGGCGATGCCGATGCGCTGACCGCTGGTTCCGTCTCCCATGCGACCCATCTGCCACCAGTTCGTAGGAAGCTGGCGCCCGGGCGGACCGAAGCTTGGCGTACCTTCTTTCATGTACGCACGCGTCTCGATGGGAGACGTTGTACGTATGACGAGACTCCCCTTTCCGGCGGCAAGTGCGGCATCCCACGCAACGGGCCCGACCAGAATCCATCCTCCGCCTTCCGGCGGCACGATGAGCTTGAGTTCCGAAACCAGACCGATGAGCATGGTCTCAAAATGACTCTTCGCCGCAAACGCATCGACGCTCGAGACATAGACACCAGTCGGATTGTCGGACTTGATGCGCAGACCGGTCGTATCCGGTATCGGCACGATAGTGAACGGCACAATCATCTTCTTCACCGGTTCCTCCGTCAGCCACTACTTGGTCGGTTGTGGTGCTTGAGGTGCTCGAGCGCGTAAATCTTTTGCGCCCACAGCACGCCTTGGATGAACCCGAGCCAGCGAGAGGCTTTATCTATGCGCCCCTCGCGGACGAATTCCTCCATCTTGTCGAGCATGCCGTGGCAGTGGGCGAGCCCGAGCTCGACATTCTCGAGAAGCTCTTGATGTGGGTACTCGATTCTCTTGATACCGAGGCCCACAAACAGCTTTCGATACACACCAATGACTTCCAGGACTTTCTGCGGGGTCATTGTTCACTCCTGTCCAATTGGTACCAGCCCCGCGAACACCTTATAGCGGGTCAGGTGAGGCGTAAAGGTCGGTCAGGTGCCCACGGCAGACTCCCTATCGACTAGCTGGTACACTGAAAACAGAGGCCACCTGCCGAGGAGAGAGTCATGGGCAAGCCCAAAACGCCGCAGGAAGCAGAGGCTGATGTTGAACTGTTCCGCAACTGGAACGACCCGGACTGGAAAGAGCCGGAATTACCAGATGCGGGAATAGGTTTGTTCTCCGACTTGGAGGAGCACGACGCACCGGAATTGCCGGAGGCTGGCATTGGCATCTTTGACCACTGGTTCGAGGATTAGTTCTTGAGCCCGAGGAAGAAAGGCCGCACGATTCGCTCTGCGGCTTTTTCCTTTCTCGTCATCTGATTCTAGTAACTTCTGCGGAGACAGAAAGATTCGTACTTTTTTGGCATCAAGTCCTATAAGGTTTTTTCGCCGAGTTTATAGAATGAACGCCGAGGAGTCAGCATCCTCCTATAAGGAATAATCGGCGACTTTTTCACAAACTTTTTGGAGTTCATTCGGGTGTTCAGCCAGCCATTCCTGATAGCGGTGCGGACACCCCGGAATCCGATGAATTTCTTTCTTAGAAACATTGGGTGAATGTTTGTCGAGCGCATCGATGACATCTGATGGAATCACAGTGTCGAACGCGCCGATAATTATTAGTAGCTTGCCTTCAAATTTCTCGAGCAGACCTAGCGCGGCGGAAGTTTTCCAACTATCCGGCTCACGAATAATTTCAGTGAATCCTTCGCCGAACTTTATCGGGAAAGCTTTTTCGCTGTAAATTGCGGGGCAAAATAACACGAGACTTTTTACATCGAAAAAAGCAAGCGTCCGTAAGGCAATTTCGCCGCCCATACTTGAACCACAAACCACGAGCGGCTCTTTTGATGCAAAGTTTTTGATCGCGTAATTGCTCTCGTTGGTCCGTCGCTCAAGACTCGACCGCTTAATGTTGTCTTTGTCCTTGCCTGCTCCACTTTGATCGAACGCGAGCATGTTGATGCCTCTCTCTTCCAAAAGGTCAGAGAAGGTGTAGATGCGTTCTTTCGAGCCGGCACCGCCGCCGTGTATCAGGACGAAGATCGGCGATACCGATATATCTTTGCCTATGACGACCGCATCATGGTCTTGACCTTCAAAGTTGAACGAAAACGCTTTCTGCATGCCTTATGATAGGACGATTTGAGGCGTCCGTATACCTCCGATAAAAAATACTCAGTGCGGAGACGGAGAGATTCGAACTCTCGAGGGCTTTCACCCTGCTCGCTTTCCAAGCGAGTGCACTAGACCACTATGCGACGTCTCCATTTGTGCGGATACTTCCGGGCGCCAACAGCGCGCGGCGTGTCCTGACCCGCGTATAGTGCGCTAGATTGGGGCTTTGCTCAAGCCTCTTCTTCCCCAGCCGGCAGCTGTCCGGTCTCCTTAATGGACTTCAGGAACTCGATGATTTGCGGCAGGCCACCACGGCTCGGCGTACTGTCTTTCCGCGGCGTGCTGGAAACGAGTGCGTGCCATTCGAGAAACTTGGAGACCGCGAGACGCGCCGCCCGTTCATCTGCCGGCTCTCCTGTCTGAAATGATTTGGCAAGCGCCTCGTCGTGCAGAATAGTAAACGCAAAGTTCGTGCACGCGCGGATGAATGAGCCGGCAACGTCGTTCATCGAAACATCGGGCTCGGCCACAGTACGTGTGTCTCGATATTTCTCGAACGCATCCTT
>JAKFXQ010000031.1 GCA_021731295.1 Patescibacteria group bacterium | reverse complement strand
CTGCCTGCTCGGGGAATCCCTTAGAAACAAACAGTGCGCGCATCGCCGCTACTTTCTCGGCATCGGTCTTGTTACTCGCCTGAATCTCCTTCATGCCCGTTGCTATATCATCCAATGTACCGGGCGCAATACCTGCCTTTGCTGCTTGGGTCTTGGCCGCCGCAAGCGGGTCACCGCCACCGCCTAAGGCACTTTTGAGTGCGCCAAAATTAAACATGAGCGAGAGTATACCCTACCGAAGTCGGTCTCCCAAGACGACAGTATCTTTGCTGGGGGTAATCACAATCCAGCCATCGCCAGCGGTATTCTTGAACCCGAGCGTGAGTACTTCGGACGTAAATGGGCCTACTTGTTTCGGTGGAAAGTTGATGACGCAACAGACGAGCATGCCGATTAATTCTTCCTTCGAATGCGCGCCGACGAGTTGCGCGCTCGAGTGCTTCACGCCGATGTCGGGGCCCAAATCAATGGTGAGGCGGTACGCGGGCTTTCGCGCTTCGGGAAACTCATCTGCTGCGACAATCCGACCGAGTCGGATATCGACGGCTTCGAACTCGTCTGGGCCGATAGTCATTTTTTGTAGCAGGCAACAAGGACGATGCCCTCGCTCCACGACGGCGTCGCTCCTGCCTGAATTTCAGCAACACGATCCGCCCCGAGCTCGCCTTCTGCGCACGCTTTCGCCTCTGCAGTAATGGTTACTGTCGTCGGGTCAATGCCCAGTTTTTGCAACATCGCACGCTGGCCATCGGTGATGCGATCTGCAGGAATCGGTATCCTCACAGCCGCCTCCTCTTGAGGCGTTGGACGTTCGGTTTCAGACGCTTTCTCAATGCTATTCTCGGCGGGCGCGTTGGGCGCATAATCGGAACGCACAATCGCGGCCACACCAAAACGCTCTTCAAGACCAACACCTAATATGACACCGAGTCCGACGAGAAAGAGCACTATGAAAAACTTCATGCATCGATGGTATCACGCTCATCCTTGATACGATTCAAGAGGCGCTTCAATGGCTCCATGGTGGCGTCATCGATGACAGAAATCGCCAGTACGTCCTTATTCACCTTCTGCAGTGTTTTTACGGTTTTGGTAACCCAGGGTGCGTCGCGCACGTCCGTCTTTGTGAGGAGTATGTACTCTTTTTTCTCCGACAACAGCGGGTTATAGGCGGCCAGTTCTGCGCGAATGGTGTGATAGTCAGCGAGCACATCCTCGGACTCTGCGGAAATCAGATGAAATATCGCTCGTGTGCGTTCAATGTGACGCAAAAACTTGTCTCCAAGCCCTTTGCCTTCCGCGGCGCCTTCAATGAGTCCTGGTACATCAGCGAGAATGAGGCCATAGTACGCACCAAGATGCGGCTCAAGCGTCGTGAACGCATACGCTCCTACTTTTGAATGTGCGCCGGTGAGCGCGTTCAAGAGTGATGACTTGCCAGCGTTCGGCAAGCCAACGAGGCCAGCGTCCGCAATCATTTTTAGCTCCAAGCGGAACGAGAAGGCTTCGCCTTCTTTGCCTACTTCGGATTCTGTCGGCGATGTGTTCGTTGACGCCTTAAAGCGGAAATTCCCGCGGCCGCGATACCCGCCGCGCGCAACAATAATCTGCTCACCTTCGCGCGTGAGTTCGTGCACCGAGCCCGTGTCGAGATTGGTAACGACGGTGCCCACGGGAACTTTAAGCACTAAATCGTCGCCGTGCGCTCCGTCGCGCAGACGAGTAGTGCCTGGCCCCCCTGCATCTGCCTCGAACTCCTTCTTGAAGCGGAACTGCAATAGCGCCGAAATATCGTTCACGCCTTCGAGCAGGACGTCCCCGCCCTCCCCGCCGTTGCCTCCCGTGGGACCGAGGTTTCCTTTGGTTCTATTGAAGCCGACGATACCGGGGCCTCCGTTACCACCCTTCAAGCGTACTGTGACGTCATCTATGAGCATGGAGGCACACTACCACATATCACGACCCGAGTATCACGGAGTCAGATATGGTACGAACTTTCTGTTTCAGGAACGACGTGAGCGTGACGAACAATCGAATCTGCAGTGTCTCACCATCATCACCTTTCGCCTCCTCCGCCGCTATCACTTCGCGAATCTCCTCCGCGAGCGACGCTCGTGTAAAGTATTCGCGCAAGAACCAGTGGTACCACGGGAAGCGCACGGTCACCCGCTCATCGGCGAGTGCGTCCATCTCAATCGTCACGCGCACCGGAAACGACCATGGGATAAGCCAGAAGAGCGCGCCACGGGAACGATACGTCACTTCCAGATAGACGTGCGTAAATTCAGCTCGTTCCAGGCGCGCATCATCTTCTGACAATGTCGCCGCAATCAGCGCGTAGTACTGTCCGGTCGAGAGCCGCTTCCCACGCTCTTGTCGTTCGCTGCTTGATTTCCACAAGGACAAAATGTCGCGCACAGAAACGGAGCTTCCAAAGAGACCACGCACCTTCGCGCCGTCCACAACAATACGAAACCCACCCGAACTGAAGCTCTCGAAGTCAACGGGACCATCATGCATGTTCGGCAGTGATTCGACACCAGAAATAGCCCCGCCTTCGAGCAGAAGTTCTAGAATGTCCTCTTCATCTTCGACACCTTCGGGACTGTATGGCGGCACAGGCGGCGCACTCGGGGGTGGAGCCGTTGGTGGAAGAATACTTTCTTTTGCTCCCGGCTGCTCTTCCTCCTCAGGTGGTTCCTCTTCATCCTCCGGCGGCGTACCTGGCGGCAGGCCAATACTCGTTTTCGACCCGACTCCGTTTGCTTCGGCTAAATCAGGAAGAGAGCCGTCGCCGGTGAAATATGCATCATTGTAATGGTCGTAGCTCGTCTGCGCCGCTGCAAAAACCGGCAAGAGGAGTAACGCGCAAAGGAGCGTGCGCATGGAAAGAATTGTAGCATCACTCACCGACGAGCTCGCGGAGTTTCTCTTCGAGTGCGGATACTTGTATCGGGCCACGCTGGTGATAGAGCACCTCTCCCCGCGCCGTTATGAATACGGTTTCGGGCATGGCGTATCCACCAATCTGTTTGTAGAGAGAGTCGTCCGGGTCGAGTAAATAAACAAGGTCGGTGAGGAGGAGTGCGTCGGTGTATGCTTTCGCTTCGATTGCCGGCTCCGCGCGGTTCACGGCGAGAATAGTCACGCGATCGGCGTAGCGCGCTTTGAGTGCAGCAAGCGAGCGCATCTCATCACCACAATACGGACACCACGATGCGAAGAGGTATACAACGAGAACTGTTCCGGAATACTCGGCAAGTGATACGTCGTTGCCGTCATAATCTTTAAGCACGAGGGCGAATTCATCTCTAAACGTCGCCTCGGGCGGCAGAGGTGCGGGTCGGAAAAAGAACCAGTACGCGGCCGCGGCAATGAGCACAAGAAACAGAGCACTGATGATGTAGCGCATATTATCCAGTCCAGTTAAAGAGCATGATACTGACATCAGAGAGATTGACCACCCCGTCCTCGTTGATATCGGCGATTTCGTCATCAGTGTTCCACTGAGAGAGGAGGATGGAGAAGTCCACGAGATTTACCTTGCCATCACGATTCAGGTCCGACCGGTTAAAAAGATTCGGATTCGGTGCGCCACCGACGCCGAGATATAACGGTCCGCTTTGTCTACTCTCGACAACGCCGACCGAGACGTGTGCGCGGATGTCATAGGTTCCTCGAGACAAACGGCTGGCCGGCAATTCTATCTCCCAAAAGCCGTCCGAAACGCCTTGCACGCCCTGCGATGATGAGGCGCTGTATTGCAATGAACCTCCAAGGATGCCGCTATCCGGTATTGCAATCAGCTCGACTTCCCTCCCTGGGATAGTGTGTCCGAACACACGAACCGGCTCACCTATGGGAGCCGTATCGCTCTCAAGCGCCACTGTCGGCGGAAGTATGATGTTAGCGATACTGTTCGTCGTTCCCTGTCCAAGAGTCAGGGTGGCACTGTGCGTTGCGCTTCTATTTCCGTCCCTATCAACGGCATATAGTCCGAAGGTATACGTTCCGCGCTCCAGTCCACCCACGTTCGCGGTGAAGCTTCCGGTCCCACTCGTTTGCACTGATTGCACCTGCACGCTGTCTTTTAGAACAAATACCCGGCCTCCCGGTGGGCCGAGACCGGATAGCGCTACTGAGGACTGGAAAAGCACTTGGCTACCGTTAGGAACTGACCCGGAGCCTCCTGAGCCATCACTTCCACCCGCCCCTGCAGTCTGTTCGGCGTCTATCGTGAACGTAATCTCGTAGTCATCTGTGTTGAATATGCCGTAGTAGTCGGCACAGCGAACGTAGTAGGAGTAAGCTGTATCGTCCTCGTGATCATAGATGACTTCATGATGAAATTGCCCATTACTCGAGGCGGAAAACGCGCCCGTCATGGATGCGTAGCTTACACCTGTCGATGTTGCGTACCGACACGTCGCAATCTCATCAGTATTAAGTGATATCTCAATCTCTGGGTTTCCGGCAGCAACTGTCCCGGATGGAAGACCATTGAACCGCGCGGGCGGGAGCGTTTCCGGCAACGCATGCACGCCGACTGACGCGACCATGACAATCATCGCGGTGCCGCTATCTATCGTCGCTCCAATACTGTCTGTGGTACGCAATCGAATACGGTAGGAGCCGAGCGTCGCGGGATTCGAAACCAGCGAGTCTCCTGCCCCGCCGTAGGTCGCGTTCGAGCCCAGACGAATCTCTACTCGATCGCCCGCCGCGATGCCTTCGGTAGAATTTAGTACGATGTAGAGTGAGCCGTTGACTCCCGGAGTTACCACCACGGCGTCATTTGTTGCGTCCGCTACCGCGGCGGTTGGTCTGTCGCCATAGAACGACGTCGATGTCGCCACCGCAACATCCACGTCAAGATAGTCAAAACCCACAGGTATGTCATACGCGCCTAATTCCGGTTCAACGTAGATGCGCCCCGAGGGCGGCACCGCGCTGTCAACGGTAAATCGGATACGGTGTGTGGTCGTAGCGCTCGGCGCTGACTGACTAATGAGATCGCTCACAAAGGTCAGCGGATCAGCCGACGCCACAGTAGGTACCATGAGTGCAAGACACACCACGAGCTTGAGGAGACGCATATTAGCTCTTCGGAGATGCGACGCAGCGGAACCCAACGGCAGAGCCGACGAATGATGGCGGCACGGTGACGTTGAGCGAGTACTGACCGCCGTCTGCCTGACTTTTCCAATACCCTCCACGGAACATACCGCGTGTATCGCTCCTATCTACCCAGAAGAAGTCCTCGAAAAGGGCGCGCTCTGGGATATCTGGGTTCGTCTCGACTGGCACACCCTCGTCATTGATACCGACAACATATCCTTGTTCGGGGAGCTGAATATTCTTGTACATGCCGCCAGATACCGTTTCCGCAGTCCACTCCCATACGTTGCCAATCATGTCGTATGCTCCTGCGGGCGAAACACAATTTTCGCGCGTACCCGTTTCGTCCGGTTCCTGCGCACTGATGTTGTCGAGGTTGCAATCGTCGGGTCCCCACGCAGTTGGATCCGGAGTGCCTAGGGCCGCGCGGTACCATTCCGCATTACTCGCAAGGCGTTTCCCTGCACGAACGCAGGCGAGTTCCGCTTGTTGACGTGAGATGTTACGCCACGGTCGCGCCTCTGCGACAGAGTCCGGCACACAGCTGGCGAGAGAGAGATTGTCGTCAGTCTGTTGCTTACTGTTCGGATCTGCATGCGCACAACTCTTCCCTGCGGATGCTTCGTACACATCAATACAGAAGCCGCCGTCGCTCGTATCAACAAACACCATGCCATCAGTGCACGCACCGCTCTCACCCATAAGGCCCACGAAGGCCGAACCGACGAGTGATTCTGACAGCTGCTCTCGGTTATCAAATGCATTTATCCCCAACGTCGAAAGGACGATGACGCTCGTCGTAACGACGATCCACCGAAGGATTCCCATCGACAAAGTATACCGCGCGAGATATCACGCGCGTGCTGAACTGGTGGGGGATGACGCATAACGGCCTCACTGGCCGCTTGAATGGAGTGCTCACTAACGACGCATGTCTACCGCGTACGGGCGCGCTGGTACCGGACGACGGCGAGAATCCATATAGAAATTGAGTCCAACGAGCATAAAGAGACATGTGGAGAGGAAGAGCGAGCCAAACGCGACGTAGCGCTCTATCAGTTGCGACTGACGCAGCTCGTCCTCGAGCGCGACGACGCGTTCCTCTCGAGCATTTAGTTCGGACTGCTTGCTCTCTAGTTGTTGAGCGAGTGTGTTATACGGGTTCGGAGCAATGCCCAAGGAAACTCCGACCGCGGCGTTCGCAAGCATTCGTTGTGCCTCCTGTGCAATTGTGGCTGGCGTGAAGAGCGAGACCGAATAGGCGAGGAATATGACGGCGACGGAGAGCGCGATGCCACGCAGGTGGTGGCTCATACTCAGGCGAACATCAGAAAGAGGAAGGCGAGGAAGGCGAGACTGAAGAGTGCGATAGCAATCGTCATTATGAGAAGACGTGACGCTGTACGGTCATACCGTTTCGAATAGTAGTCACCGCGACGCACATTCGAGACACCCATCTCTCGGAGCTTCCGGCGAATGTACACACGAACGATGAGGAATACCAACAGAATGAAGCCCATAACGCCACCAATCGCGTACAGAATTGGCTTCACTGGTAGTACCCAGAACGACGTAGTTCCCGTAATGGTACGCCGTCCATCCTCACCGTAGACAAGGCTGATGAGTGCTTGGTAGCGTCCTATGGCGAACTCGTCCCTGTCCCACTCTACGACAAATTCTCGCTCGCTCTCTGGAAATACCGCGGCGGCGCTATCATTCACACGAATACTCGCAACTTCACGCCCAGTCATGTTGACGACCTTTATGAGGCCGTGCGGACGCACCAAAACGTTTCCGAGGTTTTCAACATTTGCAGTAAAGTCTACATCCGGAACGCTGTAGATAAGTTTCTCGGTGGAGAACGAGCGTAGTCGTGCCTCTTCAACAACCTCGCCTGCGACACGCAAACTCACTATCGAGCCAACACTCATTCCGACTGCAGCGCCACTCGTGCGCAGTCGCGGCGGCTGACTATCGAGGAATACTCCTCCGAAATGCGAACCCGGAGACACTTCCGTGGGGACGGTAACGCGAAACGAAATAGTTCGCGACTCGCCCGGCTCCATCGTTATTGACTCCTCAGGCAAATCTATCCACGAGCTCAATTCATACGGCGTCACTTCCCCCTCTGTTGCAAATATGGGAACTCCGCGTCCATCAACGCCGGTTATATCCTGTACAGAAAAAAAGAACGTGCGTGCGGTTTCTGCCACGTTAGTGACCTTCAAGCTGTAGTCGTACGACTGGCCGGGATTCACGCGATCCTCAACGATCGCGGGGCTAATCTGTACGCCTTCGGCCTGTGCGTGTCCCGTAATGGGCAACAAGAACGCTAGCGCGACGCCGGCTGTAACTATGCGTGCGTAGGCGATGGTGGTCATAGGCAAACTCTATCATAAGCCCATAGACGAACGCACCCCCTTTCGGGGGTGCATCTCTAGGAGCTAGAAGACCGGCGTTGCGACGTACGTAAGTGTTGCTGTGTAATCGATACCTGCTTCCTGGAGAGTCTCGATTTCAATCTGATACGCTACGTCCGTTTCACCTTCGTCTGCGGTGGCGTTATCGGCCGGACCGTCGTGATAGAAGACTTCCAACGTCGTGGTTGAGAAGTTACCCCCATACAGCTGGGTACCGAAGGCATCGACACCGTTAGGGTTGCTCGGAGAGAGTGTCGAGTCCTCGCTGGTGATACCGAAGTGACCGTACGTATTCTCGGAACCAAGCGTGTTGTCGGGTGGAGACCAAGCGATAGGTGTGGCCTGGCCGTTTCCGTTATCGAACATGTCGATGTCTGCGCCAGTAGACGAGGTAAGATTCTGGTCCTGCTTGACCGTGACGCTAAAGCCGTTACGAGCGTTAGTTTCCACGTTCAGGCGCTGACCCGCAATGACTTCTGAGCCAGGTGTCAGAGTACCGAAACCAATAGCCGTCGCTGACGTTGATGTTGATGTGGTATCGCCGTTAACAGATGTACCGCTTGCAAGTCCGTTGACCGTGAACTCAAAGATGGTGTCAACGGATGCGGTAACGGTGACATCATCGAGAATCATGACGCGGGTGTCGGCAGCATCAAGAACTGTAGAGCCTTGATTGCGGGTCGTTATGCGGATGACATATGAATCTCCGGCCGATGGGTTCGTAATGATACTTGTCGATGACGCCAGTGTGAATGTGACCGGTGTTGAGGTGGCCACAGTGTCACCAACACACATGGTCAGTGTGAAAGACTCTGTCGTTGTCGCGAGCGTGAATTCGTCCGTACCGCCGCCACAGGCAGCAACAACGTTAAGTCCAGATTCGCCAGTGAAGTCAGCCACATCGAGGTCTGTAATCTGGAAAAGACTCGTTACTGGATCAAGAACCACCTGAATTGTGTCTGCACCGCCAAGGTCGTCAAGAGCAGTCTCGACAGTGAAGGCAAAACCGTGCCCCGAGGTAACTCCTAAATCGGAGTCGGTCAGAGTGTCACTAACTTCAGTAAGGGCGGCTGCTTTGGTTTTCGGAACCAAAAGTGGCGCACCTGTTGCCCACAGGAGCACAGCCACGATCAGCACAAAGGCCATCTGGACTGAGATGTTGGACGCGAACGCGCGCTTGAGAGCAAGAACTGTATGCATGAGTAATGCTTAAATCTTTAAATGTTCATGACGGCGCGTTCGACTTCGCCGAGGGTGTCCGTACTGGATACCTTGAGGTGAAGTATAGGGCATTTAATTGGACAATGGGCAATAAGAAACGCGAAATGTGGATAAGTTCATTGCCCTATTCCGAGTCCGAAACGTCCCCTTCTGGCGTAACGCGGACATCAGTGACACTAAAATCTCGCTCAGGAACGAGCACTTTCTGCAGGTAGTACCAAATACCAAACGATCCGGCCATAAAAAGAGCAACAAAGATGAAGAAAAGTGAGTACTTCCAGACAAATCCAGCGAAAGACAGAGTTTGTCCGTTTGCGTCGTCTGTATGCGTCCCTGATGCACCACCAATTCGGCGCAAATCGACAACACCTTCCTCGAGCGGCTTCATAAACGTCTGTAATGTCGCATGCGTGGGTGCCGTTTCCGGCAATCCATGCGCCAGACGTTCAAGCTGAAGCGCGCGACGCACGTAGCGGCGGATAAACCAGAAGAGGATGAAAAGGGCCCCAAACACCATCACCAACGTTGTTGTTACCGGAACTACCGGTATGACCCAGAAGTAGGTGGTGGCCGAGATATTCTGCCGTCCTTCCTCACCATACGTGAGCGTTATGACTGCGCTATAGCGGCCGATGTCGAATACGCTTTGCTCACCCTGCCACGTGAATTCGAAACGACGCGTACTTTTCGGAAGGACATTGCCGAATGCAGTGCGCTGATTGAACGACACGGTGCCGCGGGATTTGCCCCACATGTTGTAAATGGAGATATTGCCTTCCGGTTTGAGGTGCACATTGCCGATATTTTCAAACCGCAGCACAAATTCAGCCATTGGCACCTGGTATATACGTTCTTTGGTGAAAAACTCACGGACGCGGCCGCGCTCATCAACGTCTCCATGAATCTTTACGAAGAGGAGCGAGGTAACGTAGCTGGAAACGGCGACGCGAGAGCCCGTACTTCCAGAGAGATCTGGCTGTGTGCCGACGAGAATTGCCGCATAGTGTCCTCCTGGTTCTGCGCCTGGTGGGACTTTCACGGTGAACGGCACTTCCCCGCTTTGTCCTCCAGGAACGACGATGGCGCCCGTGGGAATCGTTACCCAGCTCGCGAGAGAGAACGAATTGTCCTCTGAGTTGTACTCATCAACTATCGGGATCATCTCGCCCTTTCCGAGCTCCCCGCGCGCCTCGAAATCCATCACTTCGGCGTAGTACGTGACATCGTATGGGTTTTTATTCACTATCTTAAGGACACTCGACCACTCGTCCCCCGGTCCGATAGCAAGCTGGAACAAGGGCGGTGTAACCGTAACCGAAAGTGACCCATCTTGAGCCGCCACACTACTGGGAAGGAGGAGAAGGAGTGCGAGGCCGATGGCGCGCAGGGACATAGGCATCACTTTTTCTTCAGGTTGATGACGTGCCCGTGGGCAGGTTCAGCGGATACGGAAGGCTGCGTTGGGGCGCCGCGCATGCTCTTCAAATCGATAGTATGGGCAACAACAGGTGCGGTCACAGGGGCAGTAACGACTGGCGCACTGACCACTGGAGCAGGAGCCGTCTGAGTTGGGACTGGCGTGGGAGCTGGTGCTACCGGCGCGACTTCGGCCTTTACCCGTCGTTTCGGAATGACGCGAGCGAGTATCGAAAGTGGCGCCAGCGCTCGTTTCCAGAGCGGGTCCTTCTTCATCCAGTCAGTTGGCGCCGTAGGCACGGGAACGGCAATGCCGACACCCGCAGCGACGAGCGCCGGAGCATGGTGGCGTCGTTCTAGGTAGCGGTGGAAGTAGAAAGCGGAAACGATGACCGCTATTAAACTGCCGACGAAAATGGCGAGAAGCTGCTGCCACGGGATAATCCAGAAATAAATCGTATCCTGCACAGAGGCTGTCTGTGAGCGGCCGTAATCAACGGTCATAAACGCTTTGTACTTGCCGAAGCCTGAAACCGCACTCCACACGGACGCCGTTTGCAGTAATTGTTCAGGTGCGACGGTTTTCCCGTCACCATTTACTGGGACCGACGCGACCTCCTCGCCGCGCCTGTTGTAGATACGAATCTCTCCGCGCGGCAGAAGATCTTGGTTGCCAATGTTCTCCAGCTGATAGCTGAAAAGGACATCATCTCCTGCGAAGAACACGTTGTCCGTAAAGAATGTCTTGAGCTGCATCATCTCCTTGATGTCAGCCTGTACTTCGAGATTAACGGTGACCCGAGCAACCGAGCCGCGGATTTCTGCGTTAACACGATCTCCCCCTTCGGCAAAAGTCATCTGCGCGTGGTATTTACCGGGGACTGCGCTCATGTTTACGCGTATCACGAACGGAATCTCCTTTTCCTGCCCCGGATCCAGCTCAACTACACCACGAGAGAGTTCTATCCAGTTAGCGAGAGATGCTGACCGGTCTCCCGAGTCTTGTGCGGAGACGAAACCCTGTTCCCCCTCCTGCGCGTCAATATCGTTAACCGACGGGTAGATGTTCAATCGGCGATCGGTATTGTTCTTCAACATGACCGTCTGTTTCAGAATGTCGCGTGCTTTCGCTTTCTCATCTATGACGACAGGCGTTACGGTGAGGGCTGCGCTCTCTTGAGCAGCAATAGGAAGAGGCAGGAGGAGACTCAAGAGCATTAGCAAAGCCGATGTTCGCGCGAACATATTCATTACAGAGTACACCATGAAAGCAGTGCGGGATGTGGCTTATTCACATCAGAAAACGGGAACAATTATGTAGAGAATGGTGCTCTCAAAGTCGCCCGAGTCTTCCCCGGGTCGAGCTTCGAGTTTAAAGATAATGTCTGTGTCCCTATCTTGCGACGGCCCACTTGCGTACGCCACTTCGAACGGGACGTCCGAAAACTGCGCGTACGTATCGCTCGCCGCAAAGCGCGTAGAGCCGCCTGCGAGAATATCTTCCCCAGGGTGGTACCCATAACAGCTGTTTGCTGCGGGTGGACAACCATCGGTCCATGAAAGTGGCGTTGGATTGGTTCCCAAAACTGGGTCGAGCGCACCGTCAACAGAGAGAAATTCCTGCCGTTGCATCACGAATATTCGGTAGCCGGAGCCTGCATTCGTGGTAACGGTCAAACGTTGCGCCGCCTCCACTTCAGCGTTGTATGGCACTCGAGCAAAATCTATGGCTGTCGCGGTCGTATCCACGTCCGTAACTACCCCTTCCGTCGGCGTCGAGGAGGCGATGCCTGCAACCGTGAACGTGAGTGTCGCGCCTTCTGTGGTGAGCGACGGATATGATTCCCCTGTGTTTGTACTCACGGTAGAGCTCGCATTGGTGTTCACGAGCCGGAAGAAATAGGCAGTATTGGCAACCGCCCCTGATTCTTGAATAGTAAATTCATACTCAACAACCGTTGAAGATGCGTGCGTGAACGAACTGGTCGAGGTACCTGATTCGTTGTGCGTGCCGCACCCAGCGCCTACGGACGCAACACAGCTTGCTGTGTCCGTGAGGAGTCCCGTGGTAATCACACCGTCGTCACTGCCTCCGCCATCGGCGTAGCACCACACCGACCCATCAGAACAACTCCACGACTCGGACGCAAAGTATGCCCCTGCCGAGAAATCAGAGGAGGTAGAGTACTGGAGACGGAACTTTGCAGTCTGCGCGCCTATGCCCTGTACATCCGCGACGGCTATCCGCAGCTTCACAATCTCATCGGTGGCTACGCTCGACGGTGCGACATTTTCTCCCGCGAGCGCTGTTGACGGAGTCTCATTGTTCTCATCATCGTACCAGCGCCAGTTCTGCGAACGGGGCTCAAACGTTTCGAAATACAGCGGCCCTGCATTCAATGCAAACGTCGACGATGTCGATTGTCCGTGCGGGATTTGATCGCCACTCATGACAGATTGAAAGGAGGATGATGTCGAAACACCACCGACCGTGCCAAACTCCGCGTACTGCACTTGAAAACTAGTGGATGTCGCATTCTGTGCGTACGCAATATGCCCCGAGAGCACGGCGATGAGAATCATACTCACCGTTCTGAACAGTACACTGTGCATAGTTACTGAACCTCCGTCGAAATCGGCGCAACTTCTATGAGGCGATGCGCTTCAGGGTCGTACAAGTACGCTTTTCTCGCCTTCGTGTAGAGGAGTACTCGATGCCCAGCCTTCGCGTTGACGAAGAACGCCTGATCTTGCAGCTTCTCAGGGTCAGTGACGGTTGCAACGGTGGGATCTTCACCTTCCGGAAGCACGATGAGTTCAGATACGCGCGCAATGGTATCAGCGACCTCTGACGCACGCTCGTCATCAGTCATGTTGGAAGGCTGAATGGACACGCTGGTGCGAGTCGAAAGATAGGGATATCCCACATACACAGCACCGCTGACGACTGCGATGACGAAAACTAAGAGTACAAACGGCCACCGTGCGCGGCGCTTCTTTGTGGGTACGCCCTCATCACTCGCATGTGCGCGTTTCTGTTTGAGCGAGACAATGAGTGGGTCATGTTCCATAGAGTCATTGTATATGTTTAAAGAGCTCGAGAGGCGACTTCCTCGTAGACAATGCGTGATATCTCTGCAATAAGTTTACGCTGCTCAGCCCAGTCGGTGCCGTTCGTCATGACACACAACACATAGGGGTTATCGGGAAAATAGATGATGCCGCAGTCATGCAGTTCTTTTGTTCCATCATCGTGTAGTCGCTCACCGAATTTGTGCGCCACGGGAACATCCGCGGGCACCCCGGTGACTAGCGCGTCAGTAAATGGCGATTCCGCAAGCCACGAGAGAATAAGATTGGAGCTCTCTGCGGTGAGATATGACGCGTTGTGCAGGAGTGTAAAAATGGCGGCATACGCACGAACGCTCAGCGTCCGCTCTTCGCGCGTGTCTGGATCGATAAAGCCGAGTTCTCGGAACGCATCAAGTCGCAGCGCCTCGCGCTGAGGTTGCTCTCCGAGGAATGCTTCCAAGGCCTGGTACGAGGCATTATCAGAGTGCGTAAGCATCAGCCGTAGCAATTCCCGGATTGGGTACGCGCGCCCAGGTTGCGCACTCTCGGTCGGTTTAACGCCCTGGTCACTTACCAGCGTATCCCCGGTGTAGCTCAGTTCCGCGTTTAGAACTTCTGGCTCAGCGTCTGCCGCATTCATAAATACGAGTGCAACTGGCAACTTCAAGAGTGAAGCGGGCGCAAAGCTTGTGCGCTCATCAATGCCGAAAGTCGGCCCACTGCGTAAATCGCGAAAAAATACGGCACCCTCAGAAATGATGCCGCGCTCTCTGTGAGTATCGATGAGCGCATCAATGCGCAACACCGTTTCATAGTAGCTTGTCTTTCGTATGACTGGATGCTCTGCGCAGACGGTTCGCCCATTCAAATACATGTATTTTGACGCGCATTCTGAGATGTCGTCGCCATGAAAAACGCCATGGAACACATAGCTGCTGGAGGCGCCCACTAACGTACCGAGAACCAACAGTACTATTCGCGCGGTCATAGCGCGTCATCATCGCCTGCAGGCGTCGTCGGTGCAACAATCTCCGGCGCGGGAATCGTTTCAGGTTCACTTGGACTGTCGCTCTCTTCAGGCAGGGCATCTGGCGGCGCGTTCTGCGACTCAGCTTCCGTCTCTGGGAGCGCCTCAGGCTCCGGAACGATCTCAGAACCCTCCGGAGCGACGTCGGGAGTAATATCCGGAGCGCCACCGATTATCACCACACGCTGTGTCTCGCCGGTATTTCCATCCATGTCGGTGACGAGGTACCGAATTGAATATTCTCGCTCTACAGACGTATCAATGGTGATTGTCTCAACCGCCTCACCGTCCAGGAATAGTTCTACAGGAAGTCCAGTGTCAATATCGTCAGAAACGGTTACACCAACATCACTATACAGTCCTCCGATGTCGACATATGTTGGATTGTTGCCGAGAAGCGTAACCACAGGAGCAGCGAACGGCGCCACGGGTTCATTTGGCGCCGTCGGCGTCTGCTCGACTTCTACCGGGGCCTCTGCGCACGTGCCTGGAACTGTCTGCAGTGCGCCGGCAACAATGCGCGTACAGTACGGCTCTCCCGTCGTTGCGTCATACATGGTGATACCGCCCGGTGTCTCACTCGAACCAATTTCGAGATTGGCGGCTTTCAATGCTCCCGCGAACATGGCGTTGCCAATGGCATCAATCGAGACCACGACCCCCGACGATTCGGTCGTTGTTCCGAATGAAAGGGACATGCCGTCTTCTCCGACGCGTTCGATGAGGAACCGGCCATCGTCCCCGATGCGCACGCGCACATCGCTCTCCACTGGCTCAATCGCGTCGACAACCAAAGTATCCGTGACAACGCGCGGTGTGATGATTTCGAGGCCCGCGGTAAGGCGGTCAGTATTAACTTCAGAAAGAGTCGTGCTCGCGGTAATCTCTTGCTTCTTCTGCAACATTTCAGCGAGTATGAGTCGTCCCATGTCGAGGTCCGTTGGAATCGCATCGAGATTCACGCCCGTATCGCGCAATGCGACTTTGAGGAGCGCCCCTGTCGAATAGGTCGTATTCACCATTACCAAGACTGTGCATGATTCGCCGATATCGGTCTCTTCACAGACCATATCCTCGAGCGCGCGCCCGAGCGAGACGCCCGCCTTCGTGAGACGCATTCCCTTTCCCTCTTCCGAAGAAACGGTGAGCAAATCGCCCGCAAGCACCATGCCATTCTCACGCGTTACCTTAACGGGCACGCGTCCGGCCAATGCAATTGCTTGTGGGTGCAACGCCTTGCCGAGGATATCGGCACCCATGGTCGTGTGCGGTGCAGACGAGACGACGCCGACCGTCAAATGTGCATTGCGTGAATCTGCCTTCTCAAGGAGCGATGATTTTTGAAGACCGAGACGAGAGTCATATTCAAACGTATCTTCGCTAATAGCGACAACATCTCCGGCCTCAACATCGAGTTTCGTCTCATACCACTCAGCGAGGTCGCCCGAACTCGAGGTGTAGTTCATTGTGACGACGAGGCCTCCAGCGCCCGTACCGCCGACTGCTCCTGTCGTGTTGTCGTTACAAGCCGCACCACTGCCACCCGTGCCAATTGCAGTGCCCGTATTTCCCGCGACACAGTTATTTGTGCCACGAGAGGTTCCACCAGCAACGCCGCCACCCCAATAGCTCGAGCCACCTGCGCCACCGTACTCCGCTTCAAGCGCACATGACCCTGGGAGTCCGGCGCCGCCAGTGAGATTGATATCTCCACCTGAAGCCGTGCCGCCCGAGCCGCCGGCGAACATACCACCTAACGTGGCTGTACATTCGTTGGCGAACGCAGAACCAGAACCGGTTCCCAGCGCGCCACCGTTCGCCGTGTGGTGCGAACCGAACGACGAAGGGTTTCCTGCGGTGCCGTTTCCGCCCGCGATGGCACCGCCTCCACCTCCCGCGCCAACCGTTACGCTTTCCGTCGTTCCAAGCGAGGCAGCAGAAAGCATCTCAATTGCCGTACCGCCAGCGCCGCCACCACCCGCAGCGGCCGAACCGCCGCCGTCTGTGTCAGCGCCACCACCTCCAGCACCAGAGCCTGTTGTAATTACTTGCGTGAACGTTAAGCCGGTATAGTCTGCCTTCGTCCACGTGTCGTCAGCAGCAAACGACTCAACGGTGACACCATCGATATCGTCCCCGGGATTTATACATTCACCGTTTATCGCGATACAGCCGCCGCGAACATCGATGCCTCCGGCAAACGTCGACGTTCCGGAACCTGTCACGGCCAAACGGTTCGTCGCGAGATTGCCTGAGAATGTTGAAGTGGAGTTTGTGCCAAGGACGTCCACAAAACCTTGGATTGTTGACGTCCCGGTCGTGGATCCCTGAATAGTGGAGGTCGCGGTGCGTCCGACGGAAATAAAGTCCAACGCAGAGAATGCTGTTGATGATGCGTTCCCGCTAAAGACCTGCAGACCTGTCCAGATGTTTGACTGGGCCAAGTCGAGTTCACGGATGCAAATGCCGTTTTTCGCGAAGCATCCATCAGCAATGGTAATACCATTTTGGAATGTTGACGTCGCTCCACTCGTCACTGAAAGCGCTGCGGCTGCGAGTCCGCCACTGAATGTTGATGTCGAGTTCGTGCCGAGGACATCGATGAAACCCTGAATCGTCGACGTGCCGACCGTGTCGCCCTGAATGGTCGTTGTGGAGACGGTGCCAACAGCGAAGCCGCCTGTACCAATAGTGCCGGCGGTTATATTCGACGCGCCCAGCGCAGAAAACAGGGCATCGCCAATGACTGTCAACCCGCTGTAGAGAGTGGAAATGGTCCCACGGAAGTTTGCGACGTTGCCGATGGAGAAAATTGTGCCGGGCGATGTCGTCGCAATGCCGACGTTGCCGGAGAAGTACGATTCACCTGCGACTTCGAAAATACTGCCGTCGGTCGAGGTTGAGTTCGTGCCAACGATGACAACATCTGATGGATCAGCTGGATAGACGGCAAGGTCTCCCGTCGTCGTCGCCCACGCACCGACGACACCACCGCCGCCACCTGAACCTTGCAGGTCAGTGCCCCACGCAGGAAGCCCGCCAGCGATTTTGAGAATCTGACCGTTGCCGCCTACAGCGAGGCGCGTCAACGTATCTACACCAGATGCATAGAGGAGATCGCCGGTATTCCACGTTGCAATACCGGTGCCTCCCTGTGTCGCACCAAGTGTTCCAGAAATGTTCGCGAGCGTTGTCGTCGCAACCCACGTCGGAATGCCCCCCTCCAGCGCGAGCACATAACCATCGGTACCAGGCGACGTGGTCGCAAGTGGGCCGGCGCCATTTCCGAACAGCACTGCACCCGTGGCTACATTCCCCCAGCCGGTGCCGCCATTGCCTACACCGAGTACACCGGTCACGTCTGTCGCCAAGTCAACCAGCGCATTGGCGACGACACCTGCTGCTGCCTTAAGGACGCCAGTAAGGGAGCCGAGTGTGAACGAATTCGTGAAGAACGATGTCGTCGTTGCGTTCGTAATGGTCGCGTTCTGTCCATGGATGCCATTGAAGGTGGATGACGCCTGCGACAGGAAGCCATTGGTTCCGAGAATTGTGGTCGTCGTTGTCGGGGCGAGATAGCCGTTGGTGATTCGGAACACACCGTCTTGGATACCGAGTGATGATGTGGCGACCAGGTCATAGCCGCCGAAAGCGTTACCAAGGAGCATCTGACCAAGTGTGGGCAGCGTTGAAGTTCCGGTGCCACCTTTGCCCGTGGCAATCACCGCATCGGTCGGTCCGTATTCGTATACAACGACGACTCCCGAAGCACCTGTACCTCCCGTTGCGCCGGCCGTTGCCTCCACACACACAGCACCTCCTGCACCTGCTCCATACGCTGGTCCATTCGCGCCCGCGACACACGCGCCGGTAGCCTCACGTTCGCCGCCGATGCCGCCGCCGCCCCAGTAACTCCCTCCACCGACACCGCCCTTCACGAGGTTATTGAGACAGAAAATCGGCGGTGTGCCGGCGCCACCACCGAGATTAATGTCTCCCGTCGCGGAGGCCGCCCCACCGGCGGAACCTGCGCCGAGCGAGCTGGCATCAGCACACGCCGCCGTACTTGCTGACTGCGGAGCTCCGATACCACCGATGCCGCCGTCCGCGGATGCGAGTGATCCGAACGATGATGGACCGCCGTCCCCGCCGTTGCCGCCCGTATTAGTGCCCGCCGTACCGCCGACACCGACAGTTACTGACAGCCCGCCAGCAATTTCTGCCTCCGTGAGAAACTCGATCGTGGTACCAGCGGCTCCACCACCACCTGCGGCAGATTCCGCCGTAGTCGCGTCAAAGTTGTCAGCGCCTCCTCCGCCACCGCCACCGCCAGTAACGACAACCATGACATTGGTGGTGCCGGCAGAAGGTGTATATGTATCATCCGTAGTGAACGTCTGTATACCAATGAGCGCACCACCTCCCTGAATGACAGGCGTGCCAGCACTGATACACGCACCATTCACCGCGAAGCAGCCGGAATCTATGTCGATACTGTGACCAAATGTTGACGTAGCAGCGCCAGTGATTTCAAGCGCCGTGGCTTCGATACGTCCTGCCTGAATGTTCCCCGCAAATGTTGACGTCGCATTCGCTTCGCCACGAATCGTCGTCGTCGCAGTGCGTCCGACGGATATAAAGTCGTAACTAGAAAGTGCGGTCGAAGATGCGAAGCCAAGATTCACGAGCGTCGGAAGTGAAAGCGTCACCGCGCCCGTCGCGCCAGAAACGCTAATCTGGTTTGCGGTTCCCGCAAGCGACGTTACTCCTGTGTTAGTGACGACACCATTCAAATACTGCAGTCCTGTTGAGTACGTCGTCGTAGCAACCCATGTCGGCACACCATTCAGATTTGCCAACACCTGCCCGCTGGTACCGACACTCGTCGTTGCAAGAGCTCCCGACCCATTACCGAAGAGAAGTGCGCCGCTCGCAATGTTAGACCATCCGGTGCCGCCGTTCCCTACGCCCAGAATGCCAGTCACATCTGCTGCTAGGTCTACAAACGCCGTCGCGACGGAACCTGCGGTCGCACGCAAGATACCGGTGAGATTCCCAATCGAGAGATTGCCGAAGAAGCCGCTCGTTGACGACGCGTAGACAGACGAAATGTTGGTCGTTGACGCGTTTGTAAGTGTCGTCTGACCGTTGAATGTGTTCGCGCCACTGAATGTATTTGATGTGAACGTTTTAGCAATCGTCGTTGATGCGCCGATGTAGCTGTCGAAGTTCGAAACCTGTGCCGCAGTGATAGAAAGATTCTGTAGTGTCGTTATGGACGCGACGGACGTCGTCGCAGCAAGCGCATTGTCGAATCGCGTCTGCGTGAAGTAGCGGTTAGACGTGCCTTCCGCGAGTGCGTCTGTTGTGGTGCCGGCGAGTGCGCCCGCGAACCTGTTGGTGGTGAAATAGAAGTTGGAGAGGCCTTCATCAATCGCGTCAGTGGTGGTTCCTGCAAGAACGTTGGCGACACGATTAGTGGAGAAGTACAGGTTGGTGTTCCCTTCATCGAGTGCATCCGACGTCGTTGCAGAGAAGAAGGAATAGAACGGGGTGCCGAAGTTGGCGAGGTTGCGGGCGTCAAGGTAGTAGCTGCCGTCTTGTCCATCAAAGGTGCCGGACCAGTTGCCGGAGGTGTCGAGGTAGCTCGCCGAGAGTGAGGTGGTGGCAAAGACGCGACCTTGTGCGTCCGTTGCAAGGAGTGCATTGGTGAGGCCACTGATGGCGAATGATGAGGTGGTCGCTTGGGTAAAGACACCGGTTGATGGCGTGGAAGCACCAATAGGGGTGTTGTCGATGGTGCCACCGCTAATGGTGAGGTCGTTTGCAATGTATGCGTTGTCGATGACACTGCCCTGCCACGTACCAGAAGTGATAGTGCCGACTGACGCGAGTGAGGCCAAGGTGGTGATGGATTGGACTGACGTTGTTGCTGCGAGGTTGGAGACGAAGTTTGCCGTGGCGCGTGGAGTGGTGAAGTACAAGTTCGTGCTCCCTTCATCTAATGCATCAGTGGTGGTGCCAGCAAGATCACCTGCAAAGAGGAGTGATGAGTAGTATCGGTTGGTGACGCCCTGAGCGAGTGCGTCTGTTGTGGTGCCGGCGAGGTTCGTTGCGAAGTTCTGATTTGCGCGTGCCGTCGTGAAGTACAGGTTGTTTCCTTCGGCGAGTGCGGTAGTGGTGGTGCCGGCGAAGCCAAATGCCACACGAGTGTCAGCACGGGTGTTGGTGAAGTACAGATTGTTTGTGCCTTCATCGAGTGCGTCCGTGGTGGTGGAGTACCAGTCAGAGAGGGTGAGACGCGCGGTGAGTGCTGCGTTCAAGTCAGTCTGGTCAGCAAGTGTGCCGGTGATGGAGCCCCAGGTGGCGTTCGAAGCGATGCCGAGGCTGGAGGTGGCAATGAGGTCGTAGCCGCCAGAGGCGTTGCCCACCAAGACCTGTCCTTGAGTCGGTGCGGTCGAAGTGCCGGTGCCACCGTTTGTGATACCGAGGAATCCAGTGACTTCTGTGGCGAGGTTGACTGCGCCGGTCGTGACGATTCCTGCGACTCCACGCAGCACACCGGTCAAAGAGCCGATGGCGAGATTCGTGGTGGTGGCATTCGTGATGACGGCATTCGTCGCGGCGAGGTTGGTAGTGGTGGCATTCGTAGTGGTTGAGTTGGTGAAGACTGCAGTCGACGGAGTGACGGCGCCGATAGGGGTGTTGTCGATGGTGCCACCGCTAATGGTGAGGTCGTTTGCAATGTATGCGTTGTCGATGACACTGCCCTGCCACGTACCAGAAGTGATAGTGCCGACTGACGCGAGTGAGGCCAAGGTGGTGATGGATTGGACTGACGTTGTTGCTGCGAGGTTGGAGACGAAGTTTGCCGTGGCGCGTGGAGTGGTGAAGTACAAGTTCGTGCTCCCTTCATCTAATGCATCAGTGGTGGTGCCAGCAAGATCACCTGCAAAGAGGAGTGATGAGTAGTATCGGTTGGTGACGCCCTGAGCGAGTGCGTCTGTTGTGGTGCCGGCGAGTGCGCCAGCGAACCTGTTGGTGGTGAAATAGAAGTTGGAGAGGCCTTCATCAATCGCGTCAGTGGTGGTTCCTGCAAGAACGTTGGCGACACGATTGGTGGAGAAGTACAGGTTGGTGTTCCCTTCATTGAGTGCATCCGACGTCGTTGCAGAGAAGAAGGAATAGAACGGGGTGCCGAAGTTGGCGAGGTTGCGGGCGTCAAGGTAGTAGCTGCCGTCTTGTCCATCAAAGGTGCCGGACCAGTTGCCGGAGGTGTCGAGGTAGTTGGCGGAGATGGAAGACGTGGCGACGACGGTGCCGTCGGCGTTGGTTGAGAGGAGCGCGCTCGCGACATTCGTGATGGCAAGGTTTGAGGTAGTGGCAGACGTTGCCTGGATGGTAGTGGCGGTCAATCCTCCGTTGAAAGCCAAGAGTGTGGTTGTGGCGTTCCCCGGGAAAAGATACGAGAACGCGGAACCGGCATCATCTGCTTCACAGCCGAAGGTACCGTTGGCCCAGGTAAGGACATTGTTCCCCGAGCAGTTCGCGAGGCCTGCACCATACAAGAGTGTGGTGGAGGCAGTGCCCAAGATGCCGAGGTTAGTGGTCGTCGCGTTGGTGAAGGTGTTATTCCCCGTGAACGTATTGTTGGTGTAAGTCTTGGGAATGGTGGATGAGCCAGCAATGAAGGCGTTCACGTCATCGTCTGTGTAGTGAGTCAAATCAGAGATTTGAGATTCGGTGATGGACAAATTCTGTAGCGTCGTGATGCTCGCGACCGATGTAGTGGCGACAAGGTTGGAGACAAAGTTATTGGTGGCGGCGGTGGAGAAGTCAGATACCTGAGACGCAGTGATGGAAAGATTGGCGAGAGTCACGATAGAAGCCACGCTCGTCGTTGCAGCGAGTGAGTTAGTGAAACGCCCCTCGGTGTAATACCAGTTGGTGGTGCCTTCATCGAGTGCGTCTGTCGTTGTCG
>JAKFXQ010000036.1 GCA_021731295.1 Patescibacteria group bacterium | reverse complement strand
CCGCCGCCTCCACCGGGAACCTGTCCGGTCATCACGCAGACCCTTAAGCTTGGCATGCACGGAGAAGAAGTGCGTCAGCTTCAGATATTCCTTATCGGTCAGCAGCTTCTGGCGGATGATGCAGCATCCGGTTTCTTCGGGTCTCTCACCGAAGCTGCGGTCCAGACATTTCAGCGGAAATACAACATCGTCTCGAGCGGGACGCCGGAAACCACCGGTTACGGTGCTGTCGGCCCAGCGACACGTAAAATGATCGAAAAGGTATGTGGTAGCCAGCCGCCTCCGCCTCCTCCGCTCCCGGCACCGACGATCAGTGCGATCCAGAATTCAGTCGCACTGCAGCCGCGCAACGTGGAAGTCACCGGGACGAACGTCCGCGAAGGGTATTACCGCATTACATTCGGTGACGGGACGATGCACTCTACGAGCGCCGGATGCCTCATGCGGCGCGAATGCCCGGAACCCCTAGTCTTCTCGCATCTCTATAAGGTAGACGGGACGTACCGCATCATCCTGTATCCTCAGACCGGAGATTATCCCGTCGCGCATACCTCGATTCAGGTCACGGGTATGACACCACCGCCTCAAACACAGAAGGTCCTCATACATTCGTACTCGGTCAGTCCGACGAGTGTCGCAGCAGGGCAATCAGTTAAGTTCTTGTGGAGTTCGAATCTGACTGAGACGGACCTCTCTTACTACGGAGGATTCTGCAGCATCCAGGGAAGCGCTACGTCGAATGGTCGGCAGTTCGAGGTCCCGATGCAGAAAAACGTCACTCGCGGCACGACAGAGTTCGTTCCTACCGAGACTGCGACGTATTCGCTCTTCTGTTCCTCAGGTGGCAAAGACGGTTCTCCGTTCGCGCGGCAGGAGGTAAGCGTTCGAGTGGCTCCGGGCACGGTGACCGCGCCGACCATCCATTCCTTCACGGCGACGCCGAGCCATGTGACGGGGGAGCAGCCGGTAGCGCTTTCGTGGACATCGACCGGCGCTACGCATTGCGGAATCTTTCGCAGAGAAACCGGCGGTGGTCTCAATACCGTCCTGCATCCTGTAGGAAGCGGTGGCACGTATACGGTATATCCCGGGAACACGGCGACGACGGAATACGTCCTAATGTGCTACGCACCTGATCCTGGAGATGGCAAAGACATTCCGAGTTCGCAACGCTCTGTGTTCGTGACAGGATCCACGGTCCCGGCCGCATGCCGTGTCTCGGATATCTCCATGAGGGCAGTGCCGGGCAAGGTGTACTACGAGATGTATATGAGCGTCCAAGACCTGCCGAAGGGCGATGGCACTATCGCGATAACCGGAGCGGGAACGTATTCTTACGTGACCTTCACGGTCGATGCAGTGAGTTCGAATAACGTGTATGTCCTCAAGGCAAGTCAGACGTTCAACGGCACGGCGGCGAACTACATCCTCGCGCGCAAGAATGATATCGTCCCAGTTTCGCGCGGCGGAGCACCAATATCGTGCAGCCCAATGCTGCCGACGGTAGTACCAACGGCGCCTGCACCCACCCTTTCTTTGAACGCTGCGTATGCGAATACGCAAGCGGTCAATGGGATGCTTGGTGCACCAGTTGGGCAAATGATAAGTATGTGGTGGTCTTCGACTAATGCGACAAGCTGCTCCATGTCATCGTCTCCTTCCACACCGATTCGCGGCTCCGTTTCTGGCACGACAGGTAACGTTGGTCTGGATTCACAATCCTCGCAGGTCGTTTACACACTCTCTTGTACCGGAGAGGGCGGAGCCGTCATGCAAACGCTGACGGTATACCCGATTGATGGGCAGCCACAGAATCCGCCAGAAGATCAAGCGGCCGCATCGGGCGCGCAATACGCCGCCGCTGCGAGTACATATGAGGAGCTGGTTAGACTACTCATACTCATGAAGAATCTCTTGGCGGCTCAATAGTTCAGAAGGTGTACCCACTGGTCTGTACGCATGTATCCCCACAAGGCCGCCCGAGAGGGCGGCCTTGTGTCATGATGGCCGTATTACTCTCACCCCACACATCATGTTTAGACGTCTCATCGTTGGTCTCAGCATCGTCGTCCTCGTGTCACCGGTATTTGTCTCCGCACAGAGTGTCGCCGAACTGTGGGCGCAAATCACAGAACTCATGAACCGTGTGGGAGCGCTCAACGCACAAGCCGCAGCGGCGGCAGCGCATACAGCAGCAACCGAGAAGTGGTGCCCCAAGCTCACCCGGAATCTACAACGTGGAGCACGTGGCAGCGATGTGATGGAACTCCAGCGCTGGCTCATCGACGAAGGCCACCTCGCTGAAGGTTCCGGGTTCGGCATCATCTCCGGCGGGAACGCCACGGGCTACTACGGCCCTCTGACTGTCGAAGCAGTGAAGAAGTTCCAATGCAAAGAAGGCGTTATCTGCAGTGGAACGCCTGCAAGCACGGGCTTTGGTTCCGTGGGTCCTGCCACGCGCACAGCCATTGCGCGCGTGTGCAGTACGCCCGTTGCGCAATGTGTACCACTTCCTGCAGAGACCCGTACACTTTCATGCCCAGTGGGAATGATTGGAGCCATCACTGAGACGCGTACTTCGATGTGCGCACCAGGTGCTACCAGCCCGACGTGGGGAGAGTGGACTGTCAGCAGCAACACCTGTGTGAAAGATGTTCCACCGCCTCCGCCTCCGCCAATTACAAATCGTTCCGGCTGGGACTACGACCTCACCAAGAAATGCATCCGCACAACGGGAAGTCCTGGCGACACGAACTACTTCGCGACGACCGACCAATGCGCGAACGACGGCAAACAGTGGACCATCGCGGTCCAATCCGAAAGTGCTCCTGGAGAGAGTGCTCTCGGGCCCGTAAATCGCTCATTCCTCGTAAACGGGCCGAACAGTCCCGTAACGGCCACGTGGCACCCTCACACGAATGAGATTGGTACCAACTGGACCGTTAACATGAAGACCGATTTCATGACACAGCCGCATCCCGCCGGCGACGGACACTTTACGTGGTTTGCAATGATTGATCATGGGAATCAGGGCGGAGGACCGTTTCCGGTACCGATTAACCTCGTCTCGGAGCATCGCATCGGATATAACTCGTACGTGCCGTTTTCCGACGGCGCCTCGCGTCTCATTGCAGGTGCCCAGTTCTACTACGGCGGGAAATCGCATCTAATCGAAATCAATCTCAATTCAGTACAGTGGGGCGACAGTCACCCCGACCCTGAAGCAGTTCATGTGAGCGCCGACTGGCTCGGAGACGGCACCCTCGAATACGTGACACTCGATGGTGCCGCGCTCGGGCTCACCAGCACTCCCGAAGTGGAGGCGACTATACGCATTCCGTGGGGAGATATCTTGGCCCGTGTCATCGAAAAGGGGTGGCTTACTCCTATCGGCACGAACGAGAGTGCGACCCAAGCAGTATTTATCGCGACGGAAACAAAGAATAAAGTGGTCACCGATTTGTGGCACACGAATTTCAGGATTTCATCTGAAGTGCAATAAAGATGGGTACGTATCCCCACAAGGCCGCTCGAGAGGGTGGCCTTGTGTCATGATGGCCGTATTACTCTCACCCCACACATCATGTTCAGACGCCTCATCGTTGGTCTCAGTATCGTCGTCCTCGTGTCACCGGTATTTGTCTCTGCGCAGAGCGTTGCCGACCTGTGGGCACAAATCACAGAACTCATGAACCGTGTGGGAGCGCTGAATGCGCAAGCCGCAGCGGCAGCTGCGTCCTCCTCCTCGACCGTAAATCAATGTCCCGTACTGAACCGCACGCTCAACTATGCAGCTCGTTCGAGCTCTCGCGGTGCGGACGTGAAGGATTTGCAACGGTGGTTAATCGGCGAGGGTTATCTCGCCGCTGGGAACGACACCGGTTTCTACGGCCTCCTCACGGTCGAAGCAGTGAAGAAGTTTCAGTGCAAAGAAGGCGTCGTCTGCGGCGGGACGTTCTCGTCCTCCGGCTATGGCTCTGTGGGACCCGCCACACGTGCTGCCATCGCACGAGTATGCAGCGCAATCGTCCCTCAGTGCGTACCACTTCCTGCCGAGACGCGTACACTTTCATGCCCAGTGGGAATGATTGGAGCCATCACTGAGACGCGTACTTCGATGTGCGCACCAGGTGCTACCAGCCCGACGTGGGGAGAGTGGACTGTCAGCAGCAACACCTGTGTGAAAGATGTTCCACCGCCTCCGCCACCAGTAACGCCAACGCTCACCGCCGCACCAACTTCCGGCAGTGAGCCGCTCACGACGATCTTCACGGCAAATGTGGGCACTCCAAACAGCAATTATCGCTACCAGCTTACTTTTGGCGACGACTCGTCGCCAGTCGAGGTCAAACCTAACGAGACCGTGACGCTGCCACACACGTATTCAAAGGCGGGTACTTATATCGCGCAGCTTATCGGGACGAGCATCGGTGCATGCGATGAAGGTAAGTGCGGCGACATGGTTCTCTTAAGCGTAAAGATTGTCGTCAACGGAACTCCACCACCACCTCCGGGGACATGTTCCGCTGCTAAGATCGCAGAGATATTAGCCCCAGCGACAGCTACGAGCACCACCGTAAACGTGAACTGCTCCGTGACGCTACCGGCCAACCAGACAATCACCAAGGATGTGCGGCTTTATCCTGAGGCGAACGGCAAGACGTTCGATTGCAACGGCTCAACCTTGAGCAATCGGTGGTCCCTTAGCGTGAGGTCCCGCTACGACGCTGCTACCGGCGCTATCCAGAAAGCGCGCGATATCACCGTGAAGAATTGTCGCGCGACGGGTACGGTGCAGGTTGCAGCCGGAATCAGCGGTGATGTTACGCTCCAATCGTCGCGCACGGCAGGACATACAGCGTTCATGCGCTCCGTCGCGCCTACGAACATCACGCTCGACAATATCACCATCGCCCCCGCACCCGGTGTCAGTAACGGCATATATTTCCAGGTTGGTACGACCTATGTCACCCTGAAGAACAGTACGATCGGAGGAAATCTCACCGGCGTGCCGCTCTATCTCGACGCTGAATCCGGCAATCATACGATCATCAACAATACGTTTTCCGCGATAAGTCCGCGTGAGCAACTCTCCGTCGATGGTTCGTCAGACAACATCATCCGGGGGAACACCTTCAACTTTAGGGGAGGTGCATTACGCAATGGCGGCGTCATGATATATCGAAATTGCGGCGAGAATAGCGTGATTCGCCACAACGAGCCGCGTCGCAATATCATTGAGAACAACACGTTGAATTACATTGGTAACAAGAACACCAGTGATGCCTACGGCGTCTGGATTGGCCAACGTAACGTGAATCCGCCAGGGTATTGCGGGCAGGATGCCGGGTATCCGTACGGCAGTAGTGTCGATAACCACGACTTCGCGCGCGACAACATCGTGCGCAACAACGTCTTCAGCAAGGTCTCTACAAGCTTCATGGTCAAGAACGACGACACGAACAATACGGTGACGGGTAACCGGGATGTGAACGAAGTCCCACCTCCCGTGGATACTCCTCAGACACGAGATGCGCAGCGTGTCTCTGATTTCCAAAGCCTCGAGACAGCGCTTACGGCATACCGGGCGCAGCATGGCGAGTATCCGCGCACAAGCGCTCCGCAGTATTGGCACGCGGCATGTTCTGGCACCGCAACGTGGGGTCTGTGGAGCAGAGGAACGAGCGGCGCAAACGGGTGGGTACCAGGCCTTGCTCCCGGCTTCATCTCGGTATTGCCGACAGATCCGAAGCCGAACGGTGCGAACAATTGTTATCTCTACCGCTCGAACGGCACCGATTACATGCTTCTTGCGCACAAGACGATCGAATACTTCACCCAGGCGACGAATCCGAAGCCGCGCCCAGCAAATGATGGCATCGCCGGCGACGGGTGTACGGAAAATCCGTACCAGAATTCATACGCCGTGTATACACCAGGCGCGAAGTGTTGGTAGCGCTCCAACGTCCTCGCTGTATCCCCACCACATCGCCCGATAACGAAGGTTACGTGCCATTATCAAGTGATATGTCACGTCGCATAGCACTCTTACTAACTGCGATATTATTCCTTACGCCGTTAGGCGCACACGCCGCTAATGTCGCATCGTGGAATTTCAACGAGCAATCTGGTACTGCCACGGACTCATCGGGGAACGGCAATACCGGAGCACTCATGAACGGCGCCACTCGTTTCTACGGCGCACAAAACGGCAACAAACTGCTTCTAGACGGGGTGGACGACTATCTCCACGTACCCCACCACACATCGCTTGATATTGAAACGGGGGATTTTTCTGTTGCGCTTTGGTATCGGTTCGAGCCATCGCAGGGTGCATCGCCGCTAGTCATCAAGCAGCACACCGGTGCGACGGCGGGGTACGCACTCTACATCAGCCCCGATCGCAAGCTCGCGCTGCAAGGAAGAGATGTCGACGCGAGCGTTCGATACGCTGAAACGGGCTCAACCGTCCTGCAGCCAGACATGTGGTACTTTCTCGTTGGCGTTGGTGATCGCACGAACGGATATCGCGTGTACGTAAACGGCGTCCAAGAACAGACGACCCGCTTGAACACACTGGCTGAACAGGACGGGACACTTTCTGTTTCGGCAAATCTCGTGGTTGGTGCAAATCTGAATACGGGCGCGTACACAAAAGGTCGCTTTGACGATGTACGGGTCTACAACCACGCACTCACGCAGGCTGAGATAACGGCTATGCATGCAGCGGGAGGGGATCCGGGAGCCACCGAGACGCGGCCGAACATCGTCGTCATCTTTACCGACGACCAAGAGCACACATCGCTTTCGATTATGCCGAAGGTGCAGTCGCTCCTACAGAATCAGGGCGTGACGTTTTCAAACAGCTTCGTCGAGTTTCCGGTGTGCTGCCCATCGCGCTCAAGCTTCATGACGGGGCAGAACGCAACGAATCACCGCGTTCTTGGTAACGAAATCGAGACTCAAGGTGGGTACGGCGTATTCCAGTCGACGGAAGGCAATGCGCTTCCGGTGTGGCTCAAGAATGCAGGCTACAACACTGCCATGATTGGGAAGTATCTGAATGGATATCCTGAAACCTCTCCTACTGTTCCGCCGGGGTGGGACACGTGGAAGGTTCTCGTGCGGCCGGTCTGGTATTACAACTATGCACTCAATGAAAACGGCGTTATCACGGAATATGGCGCAACAGACGCTGACTACCAGACAGACGTGCTCGCACAGAAAGCAGCAAACTATATAGCGAGCAGAAGCGGTTCCTCGCAGCCGTTCTTCCTCTGGCTCACGCCCGTTGCTCCCCACATTGCACAGACGCTCTTCAGAGGACAGAATCCCGAACCGGCGCCACGGCATTCAGGGAGATTCGCGGGCGTTCCACTGCCGCAATGGGCAAGCCTCAACGAGGCGGACATGAGCGACAAGCCGCTTTTTATGCAACAACATCAGCTCGCTGACCTCTCGTGGGCGACTGCACTGTATCGCAATCAGAGAGAGTCTCTTCTGGCGGTAGACGACATGGTGGAAACGGTAGTGAACGCCCTTCGTACGGCAGGGAAACTCGATAACACCATTATTGTCTATACGTCTGACAACGGATACTCGCACGGCCAGCACCGCCGCAATAACAACAAGTATCTCGCGTATGAAGAGTCGCTCCGCACCCCGTTAGTCATTCGCGGTCCGGGGGTTGCTTCCAACCAGACACGTTCAGAGATGGTTACGAATCTCGATATCGTTGCGACGATTGTCGAAAGCGCGAAAGCTACTCCCGGGCGCTCGCTTGATGGTCGGACACTGACGCCGCTCTTTAATGGGTCTGCTTCGTGGCGCAGTGCATTCTTCTTTGAGGGGAATGATCAGAGTGGGCACGACCCGCGCGTATTTGCGGGACGCTATGCCGGCGTACGCACGCCAACAGCGAAGTACGTGCTCCATGAAACAGGCGAGGTAGAGCTCTACGACCTCGTTAAAGACCCACATGAAATGGCGAGTGTGCACAATGACTCATCGTACACGGGGCTCAAGTCGATGCTCGCCGGTATCTTGAATTCGCTGCGTCACTGTACTGGCGCTTCATGTTGGTACACAGGGCAGGTCACGTCGCCGCCCCAGGGAAGCACTCCGTACAATCCGCTACCGCCTGTCCAAACACCATCTGGTCCTATTCAGCCGCAAAGCGTCGCTAAGCCGGGCACTGCTACGACAACAGTCGGCACGAATGCACAAATAATCGCCGCGTTACAGGCACAGGTGCAAGTATTACTCGCACAGTTGGCGGCACTGCAATCAGGCAATGCTGGCGCGCCGTCTCAGTGTCCAAATATTGCGCGCAACCTCTCCCGTGGCTCGCGAGGTGCCGACGTTACCGAACTACAACAGTTCTTGATTTCAGTGGGCATGCTCGCGAACGATTCCGCGACCGGATATTTCGGCGTGCTCACCGAGGCAGCAGTCCAGAAATGGCAAGCGAGCAAAGGTATCGTTTCGAGCGGCTCGCCTTCAACGACCGGATACGGCTCTGTAGGACCAAAGACACGCAGCGCCTTACTGCGTTGCTCGCAGTAACGACGCTCGTCATCGAGCTTATTTCTTGTATCCACACGCGGCCCGCTCTATGAGCGGGCCGCGTGCCATGATGGGAGTACTATCCATCATCTGCATGCTATGAAAAAGATTGCCGCTCTCGCCATCTCTGCGCTCGTCCTCTTCCCGTCAGTCGGCTCGACACAAACCATAGGGCAACTTCAGGCACAGCTCGCACAATTGATGCAACTCCTCGCTGCACTGCAGGGTGGCCAACAGACACAAGCACCAAACAATCCAACGTGCGTATATCTCACGCGCGATTTAGGACCCGATGATGAAGATGTGACGAAGGGCGGAGAAGTGAGCAAGCTTCAGCGGTTCCTCGCGAATAATCCGGCGTGGTATCCGGAAGGGCGCGTCACGGGGTTCTATGGGCCACTCACGGTGCGTGCGGTGCAGCGCTACCAAGCAAGTCGTGGACTCATTTCATACGGAACCCCGGAAACGACGGGATTCGGCAGAGTCGGTGCGCGGACTCGTGAACTCATGGCCGCGAACTGCACCGGCGTCGCGCCAACTCCGTTTCCTCCAACCTTGCCGCCGACACCACTGCCGCCGCCACCTCCGCCACCACCGAATCCGTACGCGCCATTCACTAGTTCAGTCACGTACGATTTCCGCCTGAACCAATACTTTGAGGCACGTGCAAACGGCTTCTACGTCCAGATAATTTCCATAGGCTCAAATGTAGTCGGCATCGAAGTCGGCATGCCGCGTTGTGGCACACCGCGTTGGCCATCGGGTACAGGCGATGCTCCAGTATGTGGTGCTATTGGCACTACTCAGCGCCTCTCGGTCCCTATTGGCGGTCAGACGCAAGTACAACTCGATACACAGAGCATCATTCTGAACGCTCTCTCTATCGTGAACGGTATTGCCCGCGTTTCCATCACCCCGCTAACCAACACCTATACGCCGACGAACCCGATTACCTGCTCAATGTCGGCGAGCGCCACATCCATCGTCTTGAATCAGTCGGTCTCTCTCACCTGGTCAAGCACGAACGCGACATCCGCTCGCTGGATACAAGGACCGTTTGTGAATACGACCAACGTTGGTTTACAGGGAACCGCCAGCACGAATAGCCTCACGGAGACGCGGCCATTCACCATCGAGTTCAGTAACGCGAACGAGCAGAAGACCTGTAGCGTTATCGTGAATGTCGCCGGTTCGCCATCGCTCACCGTCTCTCTTCCGCCCGCAGGGCAAACTGTGAATCGCGGTGACTACCTCGCCATCGCATGGAACTCGTCGTCGGTACCGTTGAACTCGTATGTTCGTCTTGAAATCTACGGCGCGTCACAGTCCGTTGTCTCCGGAAATAACGATCGCGGCATCCTCTCGGTTGGCGCCGCCTCCGGCGCGCATCAGTGGCGCGTACCATCGTCCACTGCACCACTGGTTGCGGACACCGGCATTATTTCTGGTCTTGCTGACGGCCTGTATCGCATCGTCGCGAAACTCTATACGGGCGACACGTGCTGGGGGTTGTGTCCGAACGCGACGCGCACTATTCACTCAACAGGGGAATCCGGCACGTTCACGATAGGTACGCCCGCGCCGACGTACTCACAAGGCTCGTACTATTCAGAGTCCGGTTACTACGCGCAATCGAACTACTACAATCAAGGCAACTACTATGAACAGTCCTCCTACTATTCGCAGTCAAACTACAGCCCGTGATAACTAGGAATCTATTTCCGCTGATCGTGTGAACCAGCTCAAGAGCGCTTGCACGTCGGCCTTTCTATCCGCGGAACCGAGAACAATAATTGCAATCGTGACCGTCTCGTCACCAACTTTTACGTCGAAAATTGCAGTCATAGTTTGACGAGCTTCGTTCGTGTAGCCCACTTTTCCACCAACGAACTGCGAATTCCCAGCGAAGTGATTGAAATTGGCGAGCGTATAGCGACTACCGCTTTCCGAGCGCACCGTAAATTGCGGTTGTCTGCTCATGCCAAGAATGTATGACTGACTGTTATGAATGTATTTCATCATGGTGAACAAATCATTCGCGCTCGCGGTATTTTCAGGTGAAATACCGGATGGGTCATCGAAGTTCGTGTTAGTCATACCAATGGCGCGCGCTTTATCGTTCATCCACTCCATAAAGTTTTCGCTCCCATGGTGGCGTGCAAGTGTGTACGCCACAGCGTTGTTTGACTCAAGAAGCAACGCGTAGAGCGCATCGCCGACTGTGACGAGGTCGTTCCTGATGATATTTCCCGGAGTTCCTTCCGTTGCGCGATGATCATCGGCGGAAACGGCAAGGAGTCGGTCGTAGTGCGTTGTTTCGTTCGCAACGAGCGCGGTCATGAGTTTTGTGACCGACGCAATAGGTTTCGGCGTCGTTGCGTCGCGCTCGGCGTACACTTCACCCGTTCGTATATCGGCAACCAGAAAGCTTGTCGCGGAGACTCGCGGTAATTTGACGGCTGCATCTATGCTGATGTTCGACGCATCGGTGCTCGGTGTTTCCCAAATAAAGATTGGCGTTCCCATGCGCGCGAATTCATAGACGAGTGCCGCATCTTCTGTGGAGAGCCTGATGCAGCCACCAGAGAATCCTTCTGCGACGGGAGTGCCGTCGGGATAGTAGGGCCATCCGTGAATGAAGAAATTCCCAAAAAATTGCATCGAATACGGCATGTGCACCTCTCCGATTGATGAAAAATGGTTGAGTTCGCGAGTTTCAATACTGTAGAGTCCTGTCGGCGTTTCCCAACGACTGCCGCGTTTGCCCTTGGAGAGAATGGGGATGACCGTTGTGGCGTGTCCATTTTCATACAGATAGAGTTTCATTTCGCCAAGATCAGCCGCGATGAGCCTCTTGTGCGCCTGCGCGAGGGCGTCAACAGAGGGAGAGGGGATAGTGCGCGCTGCCAGCAGGCTTTCGAAGGTCTCCAATTCTTTGCGAATGATGATGTCTTCTGGAGATTGTGCGCGGCGCGCCTCACGAATTGCTTCGAGTTGCTCTTCGATATCGGCACGGACTTCATCGTACGGCAGCACGGCACTGACCTCCGCATAGGCGGTTCCGTAGCGAACACCTGCGAACAGGCCGCCTACTATGAGCATAGCAACGACTGCAAAGCGAAGACGTTGCGTATCGAGCGCGAAAGCGCCGCGATTCATAGTGAGCCGGAAGCGAGGGCGCCGGATAACCAGTGGCGGAGAATCTCGATATCTGCCTTACGGTCTTTTGAGCCGAGCACAATGATGGCGAATGTTTTGCCGGATACTTCAAACAGGGCGACCATGGTCTGGTTTGCGTCGTCCGTATAGCCCGTTTTTCCGCCGCGGAACGTCGGGTCTTTTGAGAATACGTTGAAGTTGGGGACATCGATACTTTTGCCGCGCGTTGAGACAATTGCATGTTTCTCAAGACGTGTAATTTCAAGCGCTTCCGGGTGTGTTGCGTCTATGTGTCGCGCGAGCAGCAGCAAGTCGCGTGCGCTCGAGCGATTCTCGGCCGAAAGCCCTGTTGGCTCCGAGAAAACGGTAGAGAGCATACCTAATTCCGCTGCGCGCTCGTTCATACGTGCAATGAGTCCCGTATTCGCGCGCTCGAGCGCAAAGCCGACAGCATTGTTCGACTCCATAAGAAGTGGGTACATGAGGTCGCCTGCGCGGTAGGTCGTCTGCGCGGGGAGGCGCCCCGGCGTACCTTCACTGCGTGCACGGTCGTCTGCAGTAATAGTAATGGCTGAATCTGCGGGGATGGTTTCCAGTGCGATAAGAGCAGTCATCAGTTTGGTAATTGATGCAATAGGGAAGGCTGTGTCCGCATTCTGACTGCCCAGAATACGTCCCGCACCTAGTTCAGCGACGATATATGCATCCGCGCCTACATGCGGCAGAGGTGGCGGCGACTGCGTCGGGGATGCTGTCTCTGTGTGCATGCTCGGGACCGCTACCGCCGCAGTGAGCTCTGATTTTCGCTCCCCCGCAAGCGCAATGCCGTATTTCGCCGCGATGACAAAACAAATAACGAGCGTGAGGAGGCGCAGCGCGTACCAAAAGCCGCGCACATCAACAGAGTAGTGCCCTCGCATAGTTCCCCATTGTACCCGACATCGAGAACGTATGTGGATAAAACGGCATAACAGTGCGGCGGGCCTGTATAGTTGACGCATCATGCGGAAACGTGCCCCCGTGCACTCGTTCGACGTTGCTCTCGGCCTAGTGTGGCTCGTCATTATTTTTTGCGGCCTTCTGTATCTCTTGAAATGGGATGCGGGCGTCCAGCCGGCTATGACAGAAACGGACCCGAGCTTCGATGATCGAATTCAGGTACTTGGCACACTGGACGGGGGAATTGACGTGCCGCCAGAAAGCGAACGGCTCCGAATACTCGCCGAGCTTGAGAATACATCTATCACCGATGACCGTGCCTCCGTGTATCCCGGAAGTGAGCCAGAGATTTCGTTAGAAGACAGGTTGCAGACGCTCCAGGCATTGCGTACTGCACGATGACTATGGAAAAGCTTCGCATAGTGCTTGCCGGCTGTGCAGCTCTCCTTGCGCTTCTTGCGGCACCCTACGTATTCTCACAGGGAACGGCAGGGGAAATCACGGGCTATTTTTGGAGCGATACCATCGGCTGGGTATCGTTGAACTGTCAGAATCACGGCACCTGCGGTACCTCGAACTACAGACTAGCTGTCGACAGTGCTGGTGTCGTCACGGGCTATGCGTGGAGTGATAACGTTGGCTGGATTAGCGCCAATAGCGCGGACTTAGCGGGATGTCCCTCGGGAACATGTGCCGCGCAGTTTGTTGACGGAAATTTGACTGGATGGATGCGTGCCATCGCCGGAGGCACTCCACAAAGCGGAGGATGGGACGGGTTTATTCGTCTCTACAGCGTTTCTCCAGCCTATGGAGTCACGGAGTCTGGCGGAATACTGTCTGGATACGCTTGGGGGGACACGGTCATGGGATGGCTCGATGCGTCGTACGCGGTGACCACCTATGAAGAAGAGCCACCGTGCGCCGATACGGCGGGCTACTACTGCGACGGACTTAACTCGCGCTACCTCTCTGACCAGTGTGTTGATTCTCTCATAGCTACGTGTTCATACGCGTGCCACGCCACGTATGGTGCATGTATCCCCGCACCGTCGCCCGAAGGCGAGTTGACCGTCTCGCCGTCCATCGTAATCCCAGGAGAAACGGTCATCGTGTCGTGGGATATCGATGACGCGACAACCTGCACGGTTACCGAGGACAATGATTCTATAGACGATTCATGGAGTGGGCTCGCTGGCTCTGAAGAATCCAGTCCAATAGACATCCCAACGACTTATACCTTGCAGTGTGACGGGCTCGAAGGACTTACGTTAACGGCGACAGCACGGGTTAACTTCCGACCCGACTGGCAGGAGATTTGATGTGTGTATAAGCGCCCTTTTCGTAGAGAGCAACCATTATAGTTAACAGGGAAACCATGAATTCACCCAATCGCATTCGGATAATCGCAGTCGTCGGCGCGACACTCGCGCTCCTCCTTGGTGCAAGCTTCGTCTCAAGCTGGACGGGCCCATCGCAGACTGCCCCGAATGGGAACGTTGCTGCGCCTCTCAACGTGAGTGCTGCCGATCAAGTGAAGCCTGGAGGCCTCAGCCTCAATTCACTCGAAGTCATCGGGAATATGATTCTGAACGGCGCGACCAACTATCTGAACTTCGGCACAACAGCTGGCACTGGAGGCTATGGAATTCGCAATTTGTCAGGAACACTGCAGTTTAAGAACACGGGCGGCTCGTGGGAAAGTCTTGAGACCATCATCAATAACTACATTGATATTGAGGGAGGGGGAAGTCAGTGGACGACGAGTGGAACCGAGATCTACTACAACGGAGGCAATGTAGGTGTGAATACGACAGACCCGACACAGCTGCTTGATGTCCGAGGAACGATGCGTCAGACGCAAGGCACGACCTACGACGTCTGGCTACAGGGAGGGGCGTCTTCCGCCGGTGGCGATGATCGCAACCTCGCACTTCTCGGGACGGACGAGGATTCGGGCGATTTGCTCCACCTGAACTACAACGGCGAATACGCCGCAGGCACTCGTATAGGAGGCAACGTCGGTATCGGCAATTTTACGCCGGTCATTGATCTTGCTGTAGGAGACACAGATACCGGATTTAACTGGGTGAGCGACGGCAATCTCGCACTCTATACGAACAACGTCGAGAGGTTACGATTCGATTCCTCTGGCAATGTAGGTATTGGCGCAACATCCCCAGGTCGCCCGCTCGAAATAAATGCATCCACTGCAGGAGTGCGCTTGCGAAACAATGCATCCCTCTATACCGACATCATTTCATACGATGGCAGCGGCGCTGGGAACGACCCCGTCGTGGACATAAATCCCGTGGGCGACGCTACCACGAATGCACTTATTCGTTTGTTCCGCACCACCAATACAACCGGCTCGGTCGGTCTACAAATTCTGCGCGGAAACAACTCTACGTCCGTCCAGACGTTTCTTGCAGGAGGTACGGGCGACAGCCACATCAACGCGAGCGGCGGCAACGTGAGTATCGGTCATTTGGCGCCTGCTGCAAAACTCGACGTATATGGCTCCATTCTAGGACGAGGGACAGTAACGGTGAACGAAGGCTGGAGTCCAGCGCAGGCACTCACGTTAAGTTCAAATCAGATCTACAAGTCCGTAACAACAGGTGACACAAGCATGTACCTTCAGTACTCGTGTGAAGGATGCGCTGTCGTCGTGGGTGATAATTCGGGCGCAACCAACAATCTCATCGTATACGGTAGCATCACTGGTCAATCATTCTTGTACTCTTCAGACAGTCGTCTCAAGGACATTAAAGGCCCAATTTCTGATGCGCTCTCGAAGGTGGACGCGCTCACTGGCGTCAATTTCACCTGGAATTCGGGTCCGAAGAAGGGAGAAGCGGACATAGGTGTCATCGCGCAAGATGTTCAGAGTGTCGTACCCGAAGCAGTGAGTGAGGGTGATGACGGAATGCTTCGCGTCGATTATGCGCGCCTTGTGCCCGTACTCATCAATGCCATTAAGGAACAGCAGGGCCAAATTGACTCGCTACGCGCAGAAGTTGAAGCGCTGAAACAATAACGTATGTCCCGCGTGTTCGCTAAGCTCTGGACTCGCGAAGCCGCCCTCATTGCATTCGCCACAGTACTCATCACATTCATCGTGGTTGAGGCAATCCCTAAGGCAGGATTTGAGTCGAGCGAACTCGCGTTCGCAGATGGGAGCAAAAAGGGTTTTGGCATCTTGCCGGCATCGTGCCCGTCGGACCCGCATCTTTCCGGAAACTGTACCTGCAACACCTCCGTCACAGCACTTTCTCTGAATGCGGACAATGAAAGCTATCGTCTCAATGCGCTACAAGTAAAACGGCGCATTTCGCGATTTAATGCGTACTTCTGCGTCGAGAATAGTACTGGTTCTGCGTATTACATTCCAGCAAAAACGCAGGCAGAATTGGACGCATTTCGTGCGGCTGCGCCGAACATTAATGGCGTCGATGTGTGGGGGTATGCGGCATATTCACAGGCCACGTACTATTCTCAAGCGGGGTACTACGGACAGAGTTCCTACGGTTATGCTGAAGGATACTACGGGAAGTAGCTTGCTCTCCGCACGGCTCTAGAACTTGCACTACCATTTCGGTTTGTTACTATGCACGGACGCACGCTCGGTGCGTATTTCTTTGCTCTATTCCTCATCGTGCAGCGTAGCGACCTGCATAAGCGAGAGGGGGACGGGCAGCGGAATACCCGAGCACCGAGACTTGAGTCTCACCAGCGTTGGCGCTAGTCATTATTTAGAAGCTAGTCATCATTAATTATGGCAGGTGAATTCACACGAACTAAGCCGCACGTGAACGTCGGCACCATTGGTCACGTTGACCACGGAAAGACCACGTTGACTGCAGCCATCCTCAATGTCCTCTCGAAGGCAGGGAATGGCTACGGCGCACAGACTAAGGGAGTCGATGATATCGACAAGGCGCCAGAAGAGAAGGCGCGCGGTATCACCATCTCGCTCTCGCACTCCGAGTACGAGACTCCGAAGCGTCACTACGCGCACGTCGACGCCCCAGGTCACGCGGACTACATTAAAAACATGATCACGGGTGCCGCACAGATGGACGGCGCCATCCTCGTGGTTGCCGCGACTGACGGCGTTATGCCGCAGACTCGCGAGCACATCCTTCTTGCAAAGCAGGTTGGTGTGCCGAAGATTGTTGTCTTCCTCAACAAGGTAGACATGGTCGAGGACAAGGACCTCGTTGATCTCGTCGAAGAGGAAGTCCGTGACCTCCTCACGAAGTACGAGTTCGACGGCAAGAACACCCCGATTATCCGCGGCTCTGGTCTCAAGGCTCTTGAGAACTCTGAACCGGGTAACGAATGGTCGGACAAGGTACTTGAGCTCATCAAGGCAGTCGACGAGTTCATCCCAGAACCAGTTCGTGACCTCGACAAGCCATTCCTCATGCCGATCGAAGACGTCTTCTCAATCGAAGGACGTGGCACGGTCGTCACGGGCCGCATCGAGCGCGGCATCATTAAGGTTGGTGAAGAAATTGAAATCGTCGGCATCAAGGATACGGCGAAGACCACGGTGACGGGCGTTGAAATGTTCAACAAGTCTCTCCAGCAGGGTCAGGCAGGCGACAACGCAGGTGTTCTCTTGCGCGGCACGAAGAAGGAAGACGTGCATCGCGGCCAGGTTCTCTGCAAGACGGGTTCCGTCAAGCCACACACTGAATTCGAGGCAGAGGTGTATATCCTCACCAAGGAGGAAGGTGGCCGTCACACGCCGTTCTTCACAGGTTACAAGCCGCAGTTCTACATCCGTACTACGGACGTTACCGGCGAAGTTTCTCTTAAGGAAGGCGTTGAGATGGTGATGCCGGGCGACACGCAGACCTTCAAGGTCAAGCTCGTGGGCCCTATCGCCATGGAAGACCAGATGCGTTTCGCTATCCGCGAGGGTGGCAAGACCGTCGGCGCAGGCGTCGTCACGAAGATTGTTGTCTAATTCCGCTCTCGGAATTCGCAGGAAAACCCGCCGCAAGGCGGGTTTTCTGTTAGCATGTCGTGATGCCGTATGTCGTCGCCGTCCTCATGAGTGTGCTTGGGGTAGTGGGCGACTATTTTCTGAAGCTTGCGAGTGCTGATGCACTGCAGGTAAATGTGAAGTTGTTAGCGCTCGGCGTGCTCATATACGCGGCGACCGCGCTCGGATGGTTCTACGCATTAGCGCATCTTAAGCTTGCGGTCGTTGGTGTAGTGTACAGCGTTTCAACCGTTCTACTGCTTACACTGCTCGGTGCGTTGTATTTTCGCGAGCATCTTTCGTATATGGAGATTCTCGGTCTGATTCTTGCCATACTCTCGCTCATCCTTCTTGCGCGATTCGCGTAGCAGATGATAGAAGACAGGCGTATAGTGCACACATAGCAGTCACGTATAAACACGTATGAAAAAATTTCTCGTAATATATCGCATGGACATGGCCCAGATGCAGACGTTAATGGCAACAATGACGCCGGAGGACCGGAAGAAGGATATGGCAGAGTGGGGCGCGTGGATGCAGAAAAACATGGCGCAGTTTGCTGACCCGGGGGCTCCAGTCGGGAAGAATACGGAAATGTCCAAGAGTGGCGTTGTCGAAAAGAGTAATGATGTCGCTGGGTACTCCATAATCAACGGTGAATCGAAAGAAAGTGTCCTGGCAATGCTTGCTGACGGGCCGCATCTGAAGATGCCTGGTTCGACAACCGATGTAATGGAAATTGTCGAGATGCCGAAGATGTAAGGAGTATGGCGAGCTCGCGCATAAAAGCAAAAACTCCACCGGAATACATAGCGAGTGCGCCGAAAGACGCTCAAAAGAAGCTACGTGAGATGCGCGCGCTCCTAAGGAAAGCGGCACCCGGTGCGAGCGAAGCAGTCAAATGGGGAGTGCCAACGCTCGCGTACAAGAGGATTCTCTTTGCGTACGGCGCCATCAAGGGGAACATCAGTTTCATGCCGACGCCGCCCGTTTTGAGTGCGTTTGCTCGAGAACTGAAAGGATATACAACAGGGAAGGCAACGGTGAAGTTTCCACTAGAAAAACCGCTACCGAAGACGCTCATTACGAAAATGGCCAAGTATCGCGTGAAGGAAAGCAAAGAGAAGGATGTGCGGTGGATGTAAACGGACGCCACTGTATACTCAACCCATGGAACCAATTGTTGTGTCCGTTCATGTAGACGCGCCGCTCGAAAAGGTCTGGGAGCATTTTACCGAGCCGGAACACATCATGCAGTGGAATCAGGCATCCGATGACTGGCATTGCCCGAAAGCAGAGAATGACTTGCGTGTGGGCGGCGCCTTTGTTTCCCGTATGGAAGCGAAAGATGGCTCGGACGGCTTCGATTTTACTGGTGTGTACACGGACATCATCCCTCTAGATCGCATAGCGTACGTCATGGAGGACGGGCGCGCGGTCGTAACGGTCTTTCTGGAAGAGGAGGGTGGAACGACCGTTACTACCGCGTTTGACCCGGAGACTGAAAACCCCCGCGAGCTCCAAGAAGCCGGCTGGAGAGCCATTCTTGAGAGCTTCAAACGGCACGTCGAGGGGGTCTGACCCCACCCTGGTCTCCAGGGGGCGAAATCTTGCAATACCGCAGGGTTTAGTGCATACTCCGGCCACGTTCTATGGCAGAAACCAAGACAACCAAGCCCGCCAAGCGGGGGAAAAAGGCAGAGGCCGCTCACCGGCTGCGCATTAAGGTGCGCGCTTATGAGCATGGCGTTTTGGACCGCTCCGTTAAGCAGATTATCGACACCGCCACTCGCTACAACGCAACCATCGTCGGCCCGGTTCCGCTTCCTATCGACATCAAGAAATACACCGTTAACCGCTCGTCCTTCATCGACAAGGACTCCCGCGAGCAGTTCGAAATGCGCGTCCACAAGCGCATGATTGATATCTTGAACCCTGAAGCCAAGGTCATCGAAGCGCTCACCAACATAGACCTTCCATCCGGCGTCTCCATCGACGTAAAGATGATGTAGGCAACCTTGTCGCGTACGTACGTTCGTTCGAGCGCGCCTTATGGCGCGCTCGACGTGTATAGACACAACCAAATCAGTCGGAGGGATTCTAATGTTTCGGCACCTTCGCATTTAACGTATACTCGCCTGAACATGTCGAAAGCGAACAGAAAATCCCTGTCAATGTCGAGCTCTGCGTACGGGGCGAAACTGCAGAGGCTTTCTCCGGTAAAGATTTATTTTGGCAGAGGGGCAGTGAGTGAACTCCCCGCCATACTGCGAGAGCGTCGCTCGAAACAATGCACGTGGGTAGCGTCGCGTGGCTTTGTGCGCAGCAACAAAGACGTGTTCCGCGCCATGCTGAGTAAGGCTGAGAAAAATGGTCAGATACAGGTGCTTATCCCACGAGAACTACCCATTACGTTTGAATGGTTGGATACCACGGTCAGGTCCATAAACCCCACCACCGATTGTTTTGTTGGTATCGGCGGGGGCACAGTTATGGATGCAACGAAGGCGCTCGCAACAATGTTTGACACACAAAAGTCTATTCGTCGATTACTCGCAGACAGTTCATCTGCCTCGCGCAAGAGTACGCTTGTGCTTGTACCGACAACCGTCGCCACCGGATCTGAAACCAGTAAAGGGGCCGTGCTCATTGATACCAGCACGGGTAAACGAGTAAATCTAAAGGGGCCATTTTCCTTGGCGGATTTCGCTATTGTCGACCCGCCGTTGCAATCTCAAAGCAGGAGATATTTACGACATGCCGTCTTCGATATTTTTTCGCACGCGGTAGAGGGGTTCTTCTCTAGGAAGGCAGACGTCAAAACAGAAGCGGCGAGTGTATGCACAATCCAGACGATTGTTGAGATGTTGCCCAGAATAAAGTCCGGTCGCATTACATTTAAAGACAGAGAGATGTTAGCGTATCTCGGTTCTCTAATGGGGGTGACGCTGCAACGCGCGAGCACCTGTCTGCCGCACAGGCTTTCATATGCATTGCCAAAGGAGTTGCAATATACACTCTCGCATCCCGAGGCGACAGCGCTTTTTTATCCGGGTTGGCTACGCGCAATTGAAACGTCAGCGGAGCAGAAGGTGCAGGACCTTAATCGGCTGCTCGGTGCACCGGCACTCCCGCTCATTCTCAAAGTACGAACAGAGCTCGGACTTACGAAAGAGTTTCGGAATCTTCACTTGGGACGAGCGGCAGTACCTTCCATGCTGAGGCGCTGTACGGGGAATCTATCGGATGACCCCGCATATGTAGACACACGCACGCTTCGAGGTATTCTCCAAGCGTAATTTTTATGAAACAAGCCATCATTCTCATTGCGGGTAAGGGCAGACGACTAGTAGCCGTCAGTGAGGGCAGACCAAAATGTTTAATGCCGGTTGGAAGTACAACACTTTTGGATTTTCAGATACAGTCTCTTATTGAGGCGGGCATCGATAGAATAATTCTTGTTGTGGGCTATCGCCATCAGGTTATCACACGGCACATTGCGTCGGTGTATCCAAATCATAAGCGATTCGTATTAATTAGGAATCCAAAATGGCGCACCACGAACGTTCTTGGTTCTCTTTTCTATGCGCGCCGCCACCTGTCACGAGGTGCGGTGCTTTTGCACGGCGATACGCTGTATCCGCCCGCGCTCATGCAGCGACTAGTGAAGGGGAGTGTCTCGGGGGCGCGACTCGTCGTGCAAAAAAAGAAGGTAGGGGAGGAAGAGATGAAGTTCATCAGCAATGGGCACGGTGAAATAGTTGCACTCTCAAAACACTTGACCGCTTCTTTGTCAGAGGGTGAGTTTATGGGAATAAGCTACCTGTCGAGTGCGTTTGGTAGCGCCCTTCAGAAAATACTTGAAAGTCACTCGTACGGTACATTTAAAAACGACTACTACGAATGGGGGCTGTTGCAGGTACATGCAATACACAAAATGTCCCTATATGAGGTTGACGCATCACGCGATCCGATGATTGAAATAGATTTTCCTGCTGACTATGCATATGCGAACAGATATACGTACCCAAAGATCCTAAAAGTGTCGAAGAAGCGCTAACTTCTCTCGTAAGAGAATATCTACTGTTGTGTGTTTGGTGTGGACGATTACGCTCTGAATTTCTGGCGTAACGCTCATTTGCCAACGCTATGTATTTATGCGTTTATTGCAGGAATGAAACCGGAATCGCATAAAGGAAACCAAAATCCCAATGCGAAGATAGCGTTCGTCATCTACTATCCGTTTCAATTTTACGTATACAAGAGCGTGTACGAGAAGCTTGCCGATAAGGCCGAATTCATCATCGATCTAGGCCCATTCTATCCGAGGCCGCAGACGCCAGATGTTTTGCCGGCCATCGTGGCCCTCCTTGAACGGCACAATGCGAACTACCGCATTCTCCATGACGACTACTATGTATCGAATCTTGCGCTCGAGAGGTTTCTCCTACGCTACGACACGCTTGTGTCGGTGTGGAGCCGCGGTTGTATCCTCGCCGCAAGCAATGTGCAGCGCCTGCTGGTAAACATGCCCTATGGAGCAGGGAAGGAGCTAACTACGTTAAACCTTACGAAGGCGCGATTCGACCTTATTCTTGCGTATGGCGAGAACGACCATGCGTTATTATCAGACATTTCACACTCGGTCATCGTTGGGAATCCGAAATTCGACGAGTGGTTCTCAGGGACACTTGATGACACGAGCATTGAGCCGATTAA